>CALZAF010000001.1 GCA_945612775.1 uncultured bacterium
TTTTTGTCGGACGCATGTGTTTTGAAATAATGTTATGCAGAACAAAGCATAAAAAAGATAGGGCATACTTTTCAGTAAGTCCTATCTTTTAGTTTATTATTAACTCTTAGTTACGGAACACTAATTCATCGTTGATGGCGTCGATGGTGATTGGTTTGCCCACATGCACCTTTTGGGCTATAATGTCTTTCGACAATTGATTGAGCACCAATTTTTGGATGGCTCGTTTCACTGGTCGTGCACCAAATTCTGGATTATAACCTACAGCGGCCAAGTAATCGAGGGCATCGTCGGTGATACGCAAATCTACCTGATTCTTAGCAAGCATAGCCGTGACGCCTGCAATTTGCAGTTTCACAATCTCCCTAATCTCACCAGCTGTAAGAGGAGTGAACATTATGATTTCGTCTATTCGGTTTAGGAACTCTGGACGAATCGTCTGCTTCAACATTTCGAGCACTTGATTTTTGGTGCTTTCTATAACCTCTTCGCGATTGTCGGCAGTCATCTTTTCCATGTTTTCTCGAATTAGGCTTGAACCCATATTCGATGTCATGATGATGATTGTGTTTTTGAAGTTTACTACACGCCCCTTATTATCAGTAAGACGTCCATCGTCGAGCACTTGAAGTAGAATGTTGAACACATCGGGATGTGCTTTTTCTATTTCATCGAACAAGACTACAGAATATGGCTTGCGGCGCACAGCTTCGGTCAACTGACCACCTTCATCGTATCCCACATATCCTGGAGGCGAACCGATAAGGCGGGTGACGGAGAATTTCTCTTGATATTCGCTCATATCGATACGCGTCATCATATTTTCGTCGTCGAACATATAGTCGGCAAGAGCCTTTGCAAGTTCGGTTTTACCCACACCGGTTGTGCCGAGGAAGATAAACGAACCGATAGGGCGTCGAGGGTCGTTAAGACCAGCACGGCTGCGGCGCACAGCGTCAGCTATAGCAGTAATGGCGTCGTCTTGACCAATTACTCGCTTGTGCAGTTCATCCTCGAGGTGAAGAAGCTTCTCTTTCTCGCTTAAAGCCATTTTTGTGACAGGTATGCCGGTCCAGCGCGACACAATGTCAGCTATATCTTCGGCATCTACTTCTTCTTTGATGAGAGCTTTGTCGCCCTGCATATCGCGAAGTTGCTTTTGTATAGCCTCGTTTTCGTCGGTCTTATTCTTTATTCGAGAATACCGGATTTCAGCCACCTTGGCATAATCGCCATCGCGTTCGGCACGCTCTGCTTCGAATTTTAGCGACTCTATGTCGGATTTGTTCTGCTGTATGCGGTTGATTAAATCTTTTTCCGACTTCCATTTTGCGCTTATTTCTCTTTCGTGATCCTTTAGTTCGGCAATTTGCTTTTCAAGAGTCTGAACCTTTTCGTTGTCGCCTTCGCGCTTTATAGCTTCGCGTTCGATTTCGAGCTGCGAAATTCGTCGTGTGATTTCATCGAGCGACTGTGGCACTGAGTCCATCTCAAGGCGGAGCTTCGAAGCTGCTTCGTCGATCAAGTCGATAGCCTTATCTGGCAAGAAACGGTCGGTGATATATCGTTCGGATAATTGCACGGCGGCAATTACTGCCTCATCTAAGATTCTCACCTTATGGTGGTTCTCGTAGCGTTCTTTCAGACCTCGTAAAATGGCAATGGCGCTTTCTTCGTCTGGTTCATCGACCATAACTTTCTGGAATCGGCGTTCAAGAGCCTTATCCTTTTCGAAGTATTTTTGATACTCGTCGAGGGTAGTGGCACCTATGCTGCGCAATTCGCCACGCGCCAAGGCTGGTTTCAAAATGTTGGCTGCGTCCATAGCACCTTCGCCTTTGCCGGCGCCCACCAGGGTATGGATTTCGTCAATAAAGAGGATTATGTCGCCGTTCGACTCGATAACCTCGTTTACTATCGCTTTCAGTCGTTCCTCAAACTCGCCTTTGTACTTTGCTCCTGCCACAAGTGCGCCCATATCGAGCGAATACACCTGTTTCATCTTTAGGTTCTCTGGGACATCGCCGCGAACAATACGCTGAGCGAGGCCTTCGGCAATGGCGGTTTTACCAGTACCAGGTTCACCTATCAGCATAGGGTTGTTCTTGGTGCGTCGGCTCAAAATCTGAAGCACGCGACGAATCTCGTCGTCACGGCCGATTACTGGGTCAAGTTTGCCGCTACGAGCTCTCTCGTTAAGGTTGATGGCGTATTTGCTGAGTGCATTATATTGCTCCTCAGCCGATTGCTCCGAAGCGTTTTTACCCTTGCGTAGCTCTTGAATTGCCAAGCGCAATTCCTTCTCTGACATACCGCAATCGTTAAAGATGTTAGATACTTCCGACTTCACCTTAAGCAGAGCCAAAAGAATCATTTCAACGGGCACATATTGATCGCCCGCTTTTTGCGATTCATTGATGGCGGTTTCAAGCACTTCGTTAGCCTTGCTCGACAAATATGGCTCAGCATTGCTTACTTTAGGCAGCGAAGCCAGTTCTCGGTCGAGCCGTTGCTCAACAAGGTCTTTAGATATGCCAAGTTTTTGGAATATGAACTTGACAAGCGAATCGCCTTGATGCAAAATTGCTTTTGCAATGGTGGCAGGCTCAATGGCTTGATTGCCACCGCGTCGAGTAATTTCAACAGCCTTCTGAATTACCTCTTGTGATTTGATTGTAAAATTATTGAAGTTCATATTATATTGGTTTTTACTTGTTTCTAATTGTTTGTTCGCCATTAGAATAAACAATTTATGTACCAATAATGTTTTCTTGGGGATTATGTGTTGATTGTCAGATATTTATGTGCGAAATTGACTGTCTGCCAAAATTGCATTATTGTGTCACATAGCATGTAATTAATGTCATACGCAAAAGGCGCCGAATCGCTAACTGATTCGACGCCTTGAGGTTATAATGCAATATTTTGTGTGCAGAATGGTTATTTGAAGAGTGTTAAGCCTAATGTCGCTAACGATACCAAAAAGCCCACAGAACTCATAATGAGTGATAATGCTGGAGGAATAGACCATGACGAGCGTTTCTTCGAACCGTTAGGCTCTACATACACCACGTCGTTTTGCTGAAGGTTATAGTATGGCGATAGCGTCAGTTGCGGGTCGTTAAGGTTGATTGTGTGAATGGTGCGGACACCATCGGCCGATGTTCTAACCAAACGAACCTTTTCGCGCTCACCGTTAATGGTAAGGTCGCCTGCCGATGCTATTGCCTCAAGAATGTTGATTCGCTCGTTTGATACGGTGATTGTACCTGGCGATTTCACTTCACCCAGCAAGGTGACTTGGAAATTCTTGAAACGGACCTCTACGGATGGACGTTCCGATAGATGATTAGGGTAGAGCTTAGATAGCACAAGTTCCTTAATCTCTGCCTTCGACAATCCTTTGATTTGCAGTTTGCCTATCACTGGAAATTCAATTTCACCATTATTATCTACTAAGTAGCATTGCAGGTCTTGGCTGCTGCTTGTAGATGTAGTAGAGATACTGTTTATATAGGTAGATTTGTTGTATGGTTTTGCAGCCTCGGGATTTCGGCTCGAAACTATGATTTGAATCAAATCGCCCGGCATAGCGTGTGGTTCACTCGGATTATTTGCTTTGTTTAGAACCTCTTGAGGTAGTTTGGCTGCGTCTTTCATATAGACAACTGATGTTCCGCAACTGCTTAATAGAACAGATGTAATTACGATTGACAAAAGTCGATTGGTAAATTTCATGTCTGATAATAATTTAGATGTTTGTTGTTGCAAAATTAATAATTAAATCTCAAAATTGTTAATGTTTTTGATTTTAAGCAAATAAAAAACGAAAAAATTGAGTCATTTCTATTACTTTTGTGCTCAAAATTACCTCTATAAATATATGGATATCGCTATTGAGAATCACCCTTTTGAACCATTTGTGCCCATAAATGCCAAAATTCTTATGCTTGGCACTTTCCCGCCTAAAGCAGAGAAGTGGTCGATGAACTTTTTCTACCCAAATTGGATTAACGACATGTGGCGAATAATGGGAATCGTGTTTTACGATGACCCGCAACATTTCGTCAAAGCTAACGAAAAGGCGTTTAATCTTGAGATGATAAAGCAATTTCTGTGTCAAACTGGGATTGCGCTGTTCGACACAGCACAGCGTGTTCGACGCCTTAAAGATAATGCTTCCGATAAATTTCTCGACATTGTGGAGCGGGTGGATCTTGAGGGCATTTTAACTGCGCATCCAACGATAACTGCAGTGGTTACAACAGGCGAAAAAGCAGCAACTGTGGTGGCGGAAATCACAGGTTCGGAATTGCCTAAAATGGGGGAGAGCTGCATGGTGGAATTCTGCGGCAAAATGCTCACGCACTATCGAATGCCATCGTCTTCGCGAGCTTATCCGATGAATATTCGCAAGAAAGCGGAATTTTATAGAAGTATGTTGGCCAAAAATGATATTCATTTGTAAAAGTTTGCGTAACTTTGCAACATGAAACAGAGTTATATAAAAATTCTATTGGCTTGTGTTGTGTTGTTAGGGATAATAGCTGGTGTGGCTATGTATATGCCAAGCATCACAATGCAAGACGTAATTTTGTGGTATAAGGAGCATCTCAATTATTGGACTGTGATGATGCTGATGGCTATCGAAAGCTCTTTTATCCCATTCCCTTCCGAAATTGTAATCCCGCCAGCTGCCTATTTTTCGATGCACAATGGCAATTTGAGCATCTATCTTATTGTGTTGTTTGCCACACTTGGTGCAATCGTGGGCGCTTTGGTTAACTATTTTTTGGCAAAGATTATAGGTCGTCCGCTTATTCATGCCTTAGCCGAAAGCCGTTTCGGCCACATCTGCATGCTGTCGTCGGAGAAGGTTACTAAGGCTGAAGAGTATTTCGAGAAGCATGGCGCCATTTCCACATTCTTGGGCCGACTGATTCCAGCTGTTCGACAGCTAATCTCTATTCCTGCAGGCCTTGCCCGCATGTCGCTTGTGAAATTTTGTGTGTTTACAGCCCTTGGCGCAGGAATCTGGAATGTGGTTTTAGCCCTTTTGGGCTATTGGTTGAGCCTATTCGTTCCCGAAGCTGAACTCTTCGATCAGATAGAACATTATAATAAGTATCTCACTTATGCAGGTTACGCATTGGCGGGAATTATACTTATATATATAATGTATCACATTTTTAAGAAAAAAGGTAATAAGTAAAATTAAATATAAACAAATAGCTTAATATGATAGTATCGCCTTCTCTTTTATCCGCCGATTTTGGCTATCTTGCCAAGGAGTTAGAGATGCTCGACAAAAGCGAGGCCGAGTATCTGCATATCGATGTGATGGATGGGGTGTTCGTGCCAAATATCTCGTTTGCGTTTCCTGTGATGAAATGCATCGATCGCCTGAGCGACAAGATCCTCGACGTTCACTTGATGATAGTGGAACCGCATAAATACATCGATGAAGTAAAGAAGTGCGGCGGCGACATTATGACCGTTCATTACGAAGCCTGCACCCACATTCACCGCACTATTCAGCAGATTAAAGACGCCGGAATGAAAGCCGGCGTGGCTCTAAATCCTGGCACGCCGGTGTGCTTGTTGTCGGAAATTATCGCCGACCTCGATATGGTGTGCATAATGTCGGTAAATCCCGGTTACAGTGGTCAAGAATTTATCGAGAATGCTGTCAACAAGGTAAGAGAAGCCAAAGAACTAATCGTAAAGAAGGGTTCTAAGGCGCTTATTCAGGTAGATGGCGGAATTAATGTCGAGACAGGCAAGCTTGTGGCAGATGCTGGCGCCGATATCGTAGTGGCAGGCAGTTATGTCTTTAGCTCTCCTGACCCAATCGAGGCTGTAAGGTTGCTCCACAACCTATAGCAAAACTTTGCATAACCAAAATTTGGCATTCGCCACTTGCCGTGATAGTAATCTGGCGATTGCACGAATAGATTAGCGGAATAAATTTGGGCATATTGCCGATGCTGATGTGATTTTTCGAGACGAAAGCGCAAAGCCGCAATTGCTGTCATCAACCAGCTAATTTATTAACAGTTGATAACATATTGCCATTAAAATAGTCAAAAATGTGGCAAATTAGAGTCGATATTCATCTCTATTTAAACGAGCGAATATTGACTATAGTTGCTAAATATGGCTGAAAATTAGGCAAATAAGAATTTTTTTTGTAATTTTGCACTTTCAATATTTAAAGGTATAATTTTTTACTATGGTTAAGTCAAATACAACGCCCGACATGCTTTTTGAAGTTAGTTGGGAAGTATGCAACAAGGTTGGTGGCATCTACGCAGTGCTCTCGACTAAGGCAAAGACTCTCCAAAAACAAAACAAAGACAGCGTAATATTTATAGGTCCAGACTTGTGGACCGATTCTGAATCTCCATATTTTAAAGAGTCGAAGACTCTACTTGCCGATTGGAAAAAGTCGGCTAAACTACCTAAAGGAGTGTCGGTAAGAGTTGGACGCTGGGAAGTTCCAGGCAAGCCAATTGCAATACTTGTAAATTACAAGGGATTGGCTGACGACAAAAACGACCTGTATGCGAAAATGTGGGAAGAATACAAAGTGGATTCACTCCACGCATACGGCGACTACGATGAATCGTGCATTTTCGGCTATGGAAGCGCGCTTGTGATTGAAAGCCTTGCCAAGCACATGGGCAAAGGCAAAAATATGGTGGCTCACTTCAATGAGTGGACTGTGGGTATGGGACTCCTCTATCTGAAGTCGAAGATGCCTAAGATTGCCACCGTGTTCACCACACATGCCACAAGCATCGGTCGCAGCATCTGCGGCAACAACAAACCTCTTTACGACTATATGGCAGGCTACAATGGCGACCAAATGGCTGAAGAGTTGAATATGCAATCGAAGCACTCAATTGAAAAGACGGCGGCTCATCAAGCCGATGCGTTCACCACAGTGAGCGAAGTTACGGCAGCCGAGTGTCGCCAGTTGCTCGAAATCGACCCTTATGTTACACCTAATGCATTCGAGCAAAATTTTGTGCCCAAAGGAGAAAAATATAAGCAAGCCCGTGCTGAAGCTCGTGCCAAGATGCTCGGTGTGGCTTCGGCTCTGCTCGGCGAGAAGTTTGGCGATGACACTCTAATTGTTGCCACCTCAGGCCGACACGAATTCCGCAACAAAGGCCTCGATGCATTTATCGACAGCATCAATGTGCTACGCAACGATTTGCGCGGCAACCACCGCAGAGTGATAGCCTTCATCATGGTGCCAGCTTGGACCGATGAAGCTTGCCCCGAACTGGTGGAAGCCATAGCAAAAGGCAAATGCGAGCGTCAGGCTAATGCACTTACCACTCACAGCGTATTTAATTTCGGAAGCGACAGCGTATATCAAAAGATGGTATCGCTCAATTTCACCAACCTTACTGAGGACAATGTGAAACTTATCTACGTTCCATGCTACCTTAACGGTAACGATGGAATATTCAACCTAAGCTACTACGACTTAATCCCCGGTTTTGACCTCACCATGTTTGCTTCGTATTACGAACCATGGGGTTACACTCCACTTGAGAGCATAGCTTTCGGTGTGCCTACCGTCACTACCGACTTGGCAGGCTTCGGTCAGTGGATTAAGGATAATTTCGAGAACGAAAGTTGCGGCGTGAGCGTGATACATCGCACCGACTCAAATTACAGCGAGCTCGTGATGACTATGGCCGACAAGGTAAAAGCGTTCTACTCGATGAGCGACGACGAAGTTGCTAAGCTTCGTGCTGCGGCATCTAAGACATCGAAGTGCGCTTCTTGGGAAAACTTTATAAAGTATTACCAAGATGTCTATTCAATAGCAATTAAGAATTCAAAATCAAGAAAACAATAAGTTATAATTATAATTTGTATGAAACTACAAGCAAGTTACACTAATGCTCCTGCATGGAGAAACATTACAGTGAAGGCAGAACTTCCAGCCGAACTTAAGAAGCTCGAAGAATTGTCGAAGAACCTATGGTGGGTATGGAATAGCGAAGCAAAGTCGTTGTTCCGTGACCTTAACCCAGATTTGTGGCGTAGCACAGGTGAAAACCCTGTAATGGTGCTACAACAACTCAGCACCGACCGTTTCGACGAAATCTTGAACGACAAGGACATGATGGCTCGCATCGAAAAGGTTTATAATAATTTCAAGGCATATATGGCAGTGCCAATGCGCAACGATATTCCTTCTGTTTCTTACTTCAGCATGGAATATGGTTTGTGCAATGCACTTAAGATCTACTCAGGTGGTCTTGGCGTTCTTGCCGGCGACTACATCAAGGAAGCTTCTGACTCTCGCGTTCCTATGACAGCCGTTGGTTTTATGTATCGCTATGGCTATTTCACCCAGACTCTTTCGATGGACGGCCAGCAAGTAGCTAACTACGAAGCTCAAAACTTCAACCAACTTCCTATCGATGCTGTTCTTGACGAAAACGGCAACCAGTTGGTACTTGAAGTGCCTTATCCAGGCCGCATAATCTATGCTAACGTATGGCGAGTTAATGTAGGCCGTATGAACCTATACCTTCTTGACACCGATATGGACAAGAACTCAGAATGGGATCGCGCTATCACTCACAAGCTCTACGGTGGTGACTGGGAAAACCGCATCAAGCAAGAATATATGCTCGGTATCGGTGGTGTGCTTATGCTAAAGCGCCTCGGTATTAAGAATCAACTATATCACTGCAACGAAGGTCACGCAGCTCTTCTCAACTTGCAACGCCTCGTTGATTACGTTAACGAAGAACACCTTAACTTCAACGAAGCACTCGAAATGGTGCGTGCTACTTCACTCTACACAGTGCACACTCCAGTTCCTGCCGGACACGACTACTTCGAAGAAGGTCTATTTGGCAAGTATATGGGTGAATTCCCTAACAAGCTTGGCATTTCTTGGCAAGATCTCATGAACATGGGCCGCGAAAACCCAGACACCAACGAAAAGTTCTCGATGAGCGTATTCGCATTGAATACTTGCCAAGAGTCAAACGGTGTTAGCTGGTTGCACGGCGAAGTTTCGAAGAAGATGTTCCAAGGCGTTTGGAAGGGTTATGCACCTGAAGAATCTCACGTATCTTACGTAACTAACGGTGTTCACATGCCTACTTGGGCTGCTTCGGAATGGAAGGAATACTACGAAAAGAACCTCGGTAAGGATTTCTACACTACTCAGGACAAGGAATCTACTTGGGCTCCTATCATGAATATGCCTGATGAAGAAATTTGGGCTATGCGCAAGCAGATGAAGAACAAGTTCATCAACTTTATCAAGCGTGACTTCCGTCAAAACTGGATTAAGAACCAAGGCGACCCAGCTCGCGTGGTTGAAATCCTCGAAAGCATCAACCCTAATGCTCTTATGATTGGTTTCGCTCGTCGTTTTGCTACTTACAAGCGCGCTCACTTGCTCTTCACCGACCTTGATCGCCTTTCTAAGATTGTAAACAACGAGAAATATCCAGTACAATTCGTATTTGCCGGAAAGGCTCACCCAGCCGACGGCGCAGGTCAAGGTTTGATTAAGCGCATCATCGAAATTTCTAAGATGCCTCAATTCCTTGGCAAGATTATCTTCCTCGAAAACTACGATATGGTAGTGGCTAAGCGCCTTGTAACTGGCGTTGACATCTGGTTGAATACTCCAACTCGTCCTCTTGAGGCATCGGGTACATCTGGCGAAAAGGCTGAGATGAACGGCGTGCTCAACTTCTCAGTACTCGATGGATGGTGGTATGAAGGTTATCGCGAAGGTGCAGGTTGGGCATTGACCGACAAGCGCACATTCACCGACCAAAGCCAGCAAGACCGTCTTGATGCTGCTACTATCTATTCAACTCTCGAGAACGAAATCATCCCATTGTATTTCAACACCAACGAGAAGGGTTATTCAACCGAATGGATTCAATACATCAAGAACTCTATCGCTCACATCGCTCCTAACTTCACAATGACTCGTATGATCAACGATTATATCGATCGTTTCTACAGCAAGGAAGGCGAACGTTCTGACAAGCTTAAGGCTAACAACTATGCATTGGCTAAGGAATTGGCTGCTTGGAAGGAAAATGTGGCACAGAAGTGGAATGACATCAACGTGGTTGATATCCAAGTAAGCGACAGCTTGCGCCAAGCTACTACAAACAACGAAGGCATCGAAGCTACTGTGGTGCTTAATACAGTTGGTTTGGGTCGCTCATTGGGCGTTGATATGGTGGTTTACGAACAAGAGAACGACCAATTCAAGTTCTCAAGAAGCATCGATATGGAAATTGTTAAGGAAGACGGCGTATTCGTAACTTATCAATTGAAGGATAAGATTAAGAATCCTGGCACCTTCCGTTATGCATTCCGCATCTATCCATTCAATGCTAACATGGCTCACCGTCAAGATTTCGCTTACGTTAAGTGGATTTAATCTGGTACAACATAGCATACTAACAAAAAAACGAGACCAAGTGGTCTCGTTTTTTTTTTGTGTCTTATGATGATAGCTTATCGATTTACTATTTAGGGGCTATTATGCCATTCATCATGGCGTAGAAAGTCAAGCCCGAAACGCTTCGAATACCAAGTTTGTTCGTAATATTTTTTCGGTGGGTGAGAACGGTGTTAATGCTTATACCCAGACTCTCTGCTATTTCCTTATTGATCATTCCCGAGGCTATGAGGCGAAGCACATCTATTTCGCGTTGGCTCAGTTCGTCTTGATGGTCAACAGCATTGCGTTCTATGTTAGCGAACCAGGCATTTATCGAATCGATAATTGTGCTTTCGTCGTCGTTAGCGCACAAAACATTAGCTTCGTCGTCGCGAGGAGAAGATGTAACTGTTATTACTTTTTGGCGGCGAGGCAAAAAGAAATCGAGATGTTTCACAAATAGTTCGGGACTCGTAAAATAGAAGTCAAACAAATCACTCCCCACATCCGGTACTTGACCAAGTGCGGAGAATACTTGGGGTGATATCGAAAACGCATCCTCAAGTATATGTTTTATGCCCAACGCTTCAAGCGTGTTGCGCATTATTATAGCCACTCTGTAAGTCATGATATTCAGTCGGTTACGGCATCTATGGCTACTACTATTGGGTTAAGCATGCGCTCGCGGATGCGATTGTTCTGGTTGATGTCTTTCTTCAAGCCGAACAACGCTATCAATACGGCATGCGCCAAATTGCTGTCGTAAGTTCCGGAGAGGTGCATTACAAGCATATTCAGCAGGTCGCTTATTTTAGATTCTATCGAATCTTCCTGTATGGCTTTTGCTGCCGAATCATTCTTGGCATTTGCCTCAAGGCGGGTACTTCCGGAGTGCATTAGCAACTTAGGGAATAGCTGCTCTTTATCATCATTGATGCGCGCCATAAGTTCTTCCTTTACTTCAAGAAAGAATTTATATATAATTGACAGAGAAGTGTTTGAATTGTTGCTTTTTGCCATCAAGAAGTTAAAGTGGCGCTCGATATTAGGAATCAGATAATGTTCGTAGTATGCATTGGTCTGTTGCAAGTAGCTGACTATTTTATCGGCACTAAAACGGTTGTGCACATCACTTGGCACATACTCTTCGTTGATAAAAGTATTCAAGATGGTAGTAAGAAAGTCTTTGTCGATGCCTTTCTCATCGCATACGCGTGCTATCGTTTTATCGCCCACGCCTAATGCTATCCCAAATCGGTTGAACACAGCAATTAGCGTAGGGTCGTTAACCAGCAAATCGCAAAGTTTAGAGTCGTAGTTCACTATCTGCATATATCATTGTTGTTTAGGTTTCTATGGTTTAATGTAAATGTGCGAAGCGCTTATCACCTTGTCCATGCGTATGTCGTGGTTGCAATGTGGCACCGAATCCACTATCTGGCAGTCGAAAGCCACACCTATGAGTTTGGTGGCATCGTCTTTATTGCTCAACAACCTGTCGTAAAACCCCTTTCCGTGCCCCATGCGGTTACATTCCACATCGAATCCCACTCCAGGCACTATGACAAGCTGAATTTCGCTCAAATTCACAGGGGAACAATCGAGCGAAGGTTCACATATCCCATATTTGCCTATGTCGAGCTTGTCAGGAGAGAATTCTAATAGCAGCAAGTCATCGCCTTTAACTCTCGGTAGCACTACAGTTTTAGATTGAGCCCATCGCTTTATGGCCTCGTGTGTGCCAAGTTCATTAGGCATAGAGTGATAGCACATTATGGTAGTAGCCGACTGAAATTCGGGCAGGCTCTCGATAATCTGCATCACTTTGTCCGATTCTGCTTTGCGACAATCGAGGCTTAGCTGTGAAATCCTTTTCGCAATTATGCGGCGTAATTCAGTTTTGCTTGCTGCTGTATTATTCATCTTCTGGCAGGATAGGGAAAGCGGTTTTATGCTTATTGATAGCCTTTAATGCGGTTTCTATATCCTTGTCGTTGCGGTTATAGATAGGGTAGAAGGCATCGTTGCCATACAGGTCGCGAGCCATGAGAGCTTTGATTTGTGTCAAAATCAGGTTACGCGATTGGTTGATGTAGTACCAACGAGCAGGAACACCGTTTTGTGCCGCAAATGTCACGAAATCATATAGAAGAGCATCGTTGTTTGGCAGTACGCGCAAGAATTGCTTGTAGTCGCTTAGCTTCATATACTGTTCTCGATTTCTATCGGCAAGGTTATATGCAAACTTGTTGATAAGGCCTGCATTTGCTACTGCTGCATAATATGAAGTGAAGCCAACAGTGTCGCGAGGTACAAATATGTCGGGCACAATACCACCGCCACCATACACTGTGCGACCGCTTAAGGTCTGATAAACTTTGCTCTTATCTATCTTCATGCTGTCGGCGGTATAAAGCTCTCCGCTGTCGAAGCGGTTGATAAGTTCATTGTCGTAGGCAGCATTTTTCTTCGTGTAATCTTTCTGAATTGAACGGCCCGAAGGAGTGTAATAGCGCGCAATGGTCATACGCACCGCGCTGCTATCTGGCAAGGTGAATTGGCGTTGCACAAGGCCCTTGCCAAATGAGCGGCAACCTATTATGAGGCCTCGGTCATTATCTTGAATAGCTCCCGCAAAAATTTCGCTGGCACTCGCCGAGAATTCGTCGATTAGCACCACAAGTTCTGATTCTTGAAATGATCCGTTGCCATCGCTCCACACTTCTGAGTCGTTGCGCTTATCTCGGCTCTTGGTATAGACGATGAGCTGGTCGGATGGGAGGAACTCGTTAGCCATAAGAATAGCCATTTCCATGATGCCACCGCCGTTGCCACGCAAATCGACGATGTAATTCTTTGCACCTTCGCTCTTAAGATTTATTAGCCCCATAAGGAACTCGTCGTAGGTGGTGCGGCTAAACTTATTAACCTTGATATATCCCGTAGATTTATCCATCATATATGCCACATCTACCGATTTTACAGGTATGTCGCCACGAGTGACATTAAATGACTTTAATTTCTTAGCGTGTCCGCGCTTGATGCCAAGTTTAACTATGCTTTCACGAGCACCGCGTAGGTTAGAACGAACATCGGTGTCCTTGATATTTGGACCTGTGAAAACAGAATCGTTGATTGTTACAATACGGTCGCCAGCCATGATGCCTGCTTTTTCGGCAGGTCCTTCGGGAATCACTTCTACCACGTGAATTGTGTCGCTGTTAACTATAAACGAGATGCCTATGCCGCTAAACACGCCTTCAATATCCTCGTTGGCTTCACGAAGGGCATCCGCATTTAGGTAGGTAGTGTGTGGGTCGAGGTTGCTTAGCAGCTCGGGTATAGTAAGTTCCACCAAGTCGCTAATCTTCATAGTATCTACATAGTCGTCGGCAATAAGATTAAGAATCATATTGAGTTTTCGGTCGTGGTCAGCAATGAACTTGTTACTTGCAAATCGGGTGCCCACAAACACACCTAAAACCACCGACACGGCTATGATTAATGGTAACCAAACAACTGGTTGTTTCGACGAACTCATTTCTATAAAAACAAATGTAAAAAATTTCCCTTATTTACTTATCTATGTCTATTCTAATGCATTGCACTCCGGCACGCTCAAGCAGGTCGATGCCATCGTGTATGCGATATAGTTCATTATACACTACACGCTTTATGCCCGATTGGATAATTAGCTTTGCGCACTCAATGCATGGCGAAGTGGTTACGTAGAGTGTGGCGCCATTGCTGCTATTGCCGCTTCGGGCAACTTTGGTGATGGCGTTAGCCTCGGCGTGAAGTACGTAAGCCTTGGTATTGCCGTCTTCGTCTTCGCACACATTTTCAAATCCCGATGGCGTGCCATTGAAGCCGTCGGAGATTATCATTTTTTCTTTCACAATTATCGCACCCACTTGGCGGCGACGACAATATGAATTTTCAGCCCATATCCTTGCCATACGCAGATATCGGGCATCGAGAAGGTGTTGCTTGTCAGAACAATTATCCATCGTAGTAACTAAAAAATACTCGCATTTTGTCAGCCGTTTTAATGGCGACTGATCGAATACGCATTAATACTACACAAAATTAATGAAAATAAAAATAAGGAGCATCAAATGCTCCTTATTTTATCAACAAATATTGCAAATTTAAGTTTATTTTCAATATAAATTTGTTGTTCGATGGTTATTTCTTGATACCGTCACGTATGAGTAGTGCATCTACCGAAGGAGCTTTACCTCTAAATCTCTTGTAGAGCACCATAGGATCTTCGCTGCCGCCTCGCTTCAAAATGTTGTCGCGGAACGAATGTGCAGTGGCTTGGTTGAATATACCATCCTCCAAGAATTTTGCAAATGCATCGGCATCGAGAACCTCAGCCCACTTATATCCATAGTAGCCTGCTGCATATCCGCCAGAGAAAATATGTGTAAACTTAGGCGAAATGGCTGTACCTTCTACTGGAGCAAAGATTTCTACATTCTTGATAGCATTTTCCTCAAACTTGATTGGGTCGGTTACAGGCGCGGTAATAGTGTGCCATGCCATATCCAAATATCCGAAGTTAAGCTGGCGTATGCATGAGTATGCTGCACCAAACTGCGAAGAAGCAATGATTTTGTCAATCATCTCCTGAGGAATCTTTTCGCCAGTCTGATAGTGCTTAGCGAAGCTGTCGAGGAATTCCTTTTGGGTAAGATAGTTTTCGTTGAATTGTGATGGCAATTCCACAAAGTCGTGATATACGCTTGTTCCCGAAAGAGATGAATACTTACAATTGGTTAGCAATCCGTGCAAAGCGTGACCAAACTCGTGTAAGAATGTCTCAACCTCGTAGAATGTCAATAATGATGGCTTATTATCGGTAGGAGGGGTAAAGTTGGTAACGATAGTGATCAATGGGCGAATGTTCTTGCCGGTTTCATCGATGCTCTGTCCGCCAAATTCGGTCATCCAAGCGCCACTGCGCTTAGTGTCGCGAGGGAAGAAGTCGGCATAAAGCATACCCACAAACTCGCCGTTTTCATCTGTTACGTCATACACCTTAACATCAGGGTGATATACCTGAGCATCGTGGTTCTCATTAAACTGAAGTCCATACATCTTTGTAGCGAAACCAAACACGCCTTTAATCACGTTATTGAGTTCGAAATATGGGCGAAGCACTTCGTCGTTGAAGCTATATTTGCTGTCTTTAAGCTTTTCGTAGTAGTATGAGTAGTCCCAAGGCATAATTTTCATAGGTTTGCCTTCTAACTGGGTAGCATATTGCTCAAGTTCGGCAATTTCGGCTTTCTGGGCATCACGATAAGAGTCGCGGAGTTGGTCGAGAAGGTTATAAACATTTGCCGGATTAGCGGCCATGGTATTAACCAAGTTGTATTCTGCAAAGTTGTTGAATCCGAGTAGTTTTGCCAACTCATAGCGCAATTCTGTGATTTCCGACATCAGTGCAAGGTTGTCATATTCGCCGCCAATGCATTGCGAGTTGTATGCTTTGTAGAGCTTCTCGCGAAGGTCGCGGTGAGTAGAGTACTTCATAAATGCCGAGTAACTTGGGAATTGAAGAGTGATAAGATACTTTCCGCCTTCATTGTTCTTGTTCTTGGCATCTACTTCAGCAGCTTCGATGGCGCTTTCTGGAAGTCCGTCGAGTTCATCATCTTTAAGCCATAAGCTGAATGCAGATGTTGCCTTCAAGGCATTTTGTCCGAATTTCAATGTTGCCAACGACAAACGCTGCATGATATCGCGATATTTGCCTCGGGCATCACCTTCGAGCGATGCACCATTGTTAACAAATTCTGAGTACATCTTATTCAAGAGCATTTTGTCCTCGCAGTCGAGATTTGTGGTGTCGCAATTGTTGTGTACATACTCTATGCGTTTCCACAATTTTTCGTTAAGAATAATGCTTGTGGAGTGCTCCGATACCATAGGAGTAACGCGTTCCGAGATTGCCAAGAGTTCATCATCGCCATCGGCGTTTAGCAGCGCATCGAACACGCGCATTACTCTTGCCAAGTCCTTACCGCTGCGGTCGAATGCTACAATAGTGTTTTCGAAGGTTGGCTCTTCGGGATTGCTGGTGATTTCTTCAATTTCGGCTACATTTTTCTTAATTGCCCACTCAAAAGCGGGTTCGTAGTCTGACTTTTTGATTTTGTCGAACGGAATCGCACCATTTGTGGTTTTGAATTCGCTCATTAAGATGTTGTTATCGTTCATATTTGATGCACATGAAGATAAAAGGGCGAGCCCAATTAATAATTTTTTCATTATGTTTGTGTTAAGTTGATTGTTTGTACCGTATTATTTGCAAAATTAAGAAAAATTTATGCAAATATCGCAATGTCGGCTGCCATATTTTCTTTTGCCTTTATTAGCAGTCTCTATAAAAGGGCAGCTACTCCAGAAGTCATCATATATTACTTGTCAGACGCATGGCTATTGCGTCAGATAGAAGTGAGATGTCTTGTCGGTCGATACCAGCTGCTGTAAGTGCCTTTGCATCGCCATTCCACATGCGTGTGAATTTTTTCACATCGCTATCGCATAGGGTAAAGGCGTTGTAGTAATATGCCATAGCTTCCTCAAATCGGTGCTCGGCAAGGCACAGGTGCCCAAAGTTCATGTAGTCCGACACTTCATGCTTAAGATTGTCGATTACTTTATTAAAGTAATTGCGACTTTGCTCGAAATCTTTCTTTAAGAAAAGACACCAAGCAAGTGGCCGCCATGCGGCGTGATCTTTGTCGTCGAGGTAATCTGCTTTATAATATAATGTTATAGCTTCGTCGATTTTCTCGTCATCAAGCAGATAATGTCCTGCCAACAGATTGAGTTGAACGCTATCGGGACGCAATTCGAGGGCTTTTAGCATATATTTTGCAGCGTCCTCGGTTTGCTTTAGTGCCTTATAGCATTGGGCTATATGCTTCAAGTTCCACAAATCATCTTCTTTTACAAGCGAATACTTGAGATAGCATTTTAGTGCCTTGCGATATTCTTGCTTGTTTTGATATGCAAACGCCAACTTTTGTAAATAGATGTTGTTAACATTCTTACACGACATGAGCAGTTCGGTGTAATAGATAGCGGCTTCATCATATTGTTTCAGTTCAAAGTAAGTGTCTGCCATAGATGTTATTACATCTTCTTTTTTCAAGTAAGATTCTAATGCGGCAATCGCTATCAGATTCATGTTACTTTTGAAAATATCAGCAAATTCAGAACGGCGTGAGAACAGCTTGAAGAAGCGATAAAGATCCTTTACCACGCTATTTACTGCAAATAGCCTTTCCTCTTGAGGATTTGGCACATTCGACAGTTCCCCAAGTTCTTGGTCGGGCAGGTCGAATTGCTGCTGAAGCATTTCGCGCTGCATATTGGCTAATTGCCCCATCGACAATGCAAATGAATATTTATCGCTGTCGCATAGATAGCTCGACTTATCGATAATGTTTTTTATTGAGTCGGTAGCACCTTCGAGTGCTTTGGCTACAGCTGCATTGTCGTAATGGAAAGGACGGAACCAGTTGAAAAGTTGCTTAAAGAAAGGGAAATTCTTAAGCTGGATAAATGTGTTCATAAATACGTCGTTTCCCTTACTTTGCAACTCTCCGAACTTCCTAATTTTATCACTAATACCCGATTTATCGAGTTTCTCTTTCCATTCTGGATTTTCTTCGAAGCTTGCCAAATCGATTATGCCATTACCTTTCTTCGCTTCATTTATGATGTCGGGGGCAATGTTCATAAGACCGGGCATTATGTCTTTTTCGAGTTGGCGAGTGATGTTGTCGGTGTATTTTGCCTTAATAAGATTGATGCAAATACCCTGCAAATCATCATTAAAACTATCTATTTCGCTTAGAAGCGCCAACTGATTCTTAATATCGGTGCTTATTGCTGTGCGGCGATTGTGGCGATAGATGGCAATAACTGCATACACAAGTGCACGCATAGCAATCTGAGCATTTTGATGGCTGCCAGGCAACACGTGCTCGCGGTAAGCATTGAGTAGAATTAAAAGTTTCTTCTCGTCGAAGAATTTTAGCAAACTCAAAAACATTGCACCAAGCACTAATTGTTTAAACTGGGCAGGGTAGAGTGCTTCGCTGCCAACAATCGATTTCATCATATCGATATCTTCATCTGTAGATGGAAAAGAGGTCCAGATGAAATTAAATAGGTCGCACTCCAACTTCTCGCGGCGCTCATATAGAGAGATCTTGTCGGCGATATCGGTATCGGCGATAAGAATATTGCAGTTGCGATAATCTTCAAGAAGGGCTTTGGCATTGGCGATGCGATTGCTTCGGCGAATATAGAATAATTCAGTTGAATCTGCCGAACAAATTTCGACTACTGCACGATCGGTAAGCAAAAATAGTTCTTTTTCAATCTTGTTTAATATACCACTGCGCCCAGGGTCTTCATAGCCCTTAACCATATAGTCGAGCATGTATTTATATGATTCGAAAAGCGACGAATACTCGCGCTTTATGGTGTCGTTGCCGGTTTTTTCTACGATAGGTTTAAGCCGAGTAAATGCATCGAAATAGTTGCGATTCAAAATCGACTTACTTATCTCATTTTTCTCGTTCTGTAGAGTAATGTTCATGTGCAGAATGATAATAATTATATATGATTTTAACGGTCCACAATAATAATTTTGTGTCCCATTGGTCTATTATTCGCAAATTTTATGCCAAAGATAAACACAAAGTTTTTTATTAAAAAAAATCGAAACGCAATAATTGATTATTTAACTTTAAAGATGTAATTTTGCACAATAAACTTAACATGTACTATAAACATTAACTAATCATATATTTTATCATGGTAATCCAACGATTGCAGAACCTTTATCTGTTCCTATCGGCTGTATTGATGGCAGTTTTTGCATATATCAATGTGTTCTACGTCAATGCACCCGAATCTTCATTGTCAGTTAGCTGTTTGGGGATTTATGACCTCAATGGCATCGACTTATCGCCAGTTTCGATAGTGCTTGCCATCTTGGCTGTGGTGTTCCCATTGCTAACAATTTCAAAGTTCAAGATTTTAAAGTTGCAAAAATCTCTTTGCAGCGTTTGCGTTGTTATCAATTTAGGATTGATGGCATACCTTGCTGTAACGGCTTATGTGAATTATTCAGAAATGACAGTATCTCTGAATTATACAGCTGTAGTATTACTGGTATTAGCCATTGTACTCGACATATTAGCACGTCGTGGCGTTATGCACGACATAAAGTTGCTCCGCGATAGCGACCGTATTCGATAACCCATACTGAATAGTCTAATTTTTTAAGTTAATCTTTATTTTAGCGGTAAAACACAAAAGAGTCATTTATAATTATAATTTATGGTAGCAATAATGATAATAGTGTTCGTTATTGGTTATCTTATGATAGCTTCCGAACACGTGCTGAAAATCAACAAAGCGGTATTTGCGCTTTTAATGTGCGGTCTGCTATGGGCAACCTATTCTATAGGCACTCATGATCAAGACCTTTCATATCGCTTGGTAGAAGCCCTTGGAGATACTTGTGAGATTGTAGTGTTTTTGATTGGGGCAATGACCATCGTTGAACTTATCGACAAGTACGACGGCTTTGCTTTTATCACTCGTCGCATAACGGCTCAGAACAAGCGCAACTTGATGTGGGTGATTGCCTTCCTATCGTTTTTTATGTCGGCAATTCTCGACAACATGACCACCACCATCATTATGGTGATGATGTTGCGCCGCATGTTTAGCAACAATCGCGAACGATGGAAATATGCTGGCGTAATCATCATTGCGGCTAATAGTGGAGGTGCTTGGTCGCCAATCGGTGACGTTACCACCATTATGCTGTGGATGAAGAACTATGTGACGTCGCTCAATCTGATTACCTATTTGATAGTGCCGTGCATTGTTTCGGTGGTGGTGCCTGTGCTCATTGCTTCGCGATGCGTGAAGGACGAACCGCTCGAACCGCTCAATGAGAATGATAAGCGCGTGGGCGAATCGCTTTCGGTAACTCGTCCGCGCTTGAGCAAGCTGATTCTTATTTCTGGTGTTATCTCGCTTCTGTTCGTACCTGTTTTCAAATCGATAACCGGGCTGCCTCCCTATATGGGTATTTTGATTTCACTTGGCGCAATGTGGTTGTTGACCGAAATTGTGGTGAATAAATACGACCTCGACAAGATGATGAAGGGTCGCATCTCGTCGGCTCTTCGCAGCATCGATATGTCAACTATTCTTTTCTTCCTTGGCATCTTGATGGCAGTGAGCGCATTGCAGCAGGCTAACCTTTTGAGCACATTAGCTCATCTGCTCGACACTGAGATTCACGAGCCATATACTATAAATGGCATTATTGGCGTTTTGTCGTCGATAGTGGATAATGTGCCACTTGTGGCGGCTTGTATGAATATGTATCCTGTTACCACCGAGGCAATCATGCTTGCATCGAGTGATCCGGCTTATCTGCAATACTTCATTCAAGACGGCTTGTTCTGGCACTTGCTTACATTCTGTGCCGGCGTGGGCGGTAGCATTATGATTATCGGCTCTGCTGCAGGCGTTGTGGCAATGGGTATCGAGAAGATTCCGTTCATGTGGTATCTAAAGCGTTTCTCAGCCATGGCTTTCGCCGGATATATGGCGGGTATTTTCACCATTTGGCTCGAAAGTCTCATAATTGAATTCTAACCATACGGGATTTGACACATAATAAGAACAAAAGCAGAATAGGCCGAATGTCTATTCTGCTTTTGTTTTGAAGTGGGATTAATGCGACTCTATTCTGTTTCGCAATAGTCTTTGATTACAGACACTACTGACGCGAGGGCATCGTTGCAAGCATATTGCTGTGCTATTTGCCACAATTCTGCTTTATCTGCCACTTTCCCGATAGCCAGGCGGTTCGCCCATAAGCGTAGCGCCAAGTATTGCATCATCACGTTGCTGCTTGCCATTAAATTTTGCGCTAATTGGTTGGCATACGATGTGTTGCGAAGCAGTCGATGGCATAATACATCTGCCACTTCTATGCATTCAACGCTCTGGCACCACTGGAGAGCCTCATCTATTGTAAACTCCTCGCCGGGCATTAGCATAGGAGCCAATAGGCGGCTTTCGCGGCAACCGTTTTCGTCGGTCCAGAATGCTGTAGCAAGGTCTTTGTTTTTGCCAAGCATAGCACCTATCTGCATGATTTGAGGCAGATTAAGCCCGAATATCACCTTGTGCGGGTCGCCGGCTTTTCGCAGATGGTCGGCAACTATGCCATTACGATAGGCAAAAAATTGCTGTTTAGTGTTTTTTACAATTTCTTTCATCTTCTAAAATAGTAATCTAAAAAAGGAAGGCATCACGCCAGATATTCATCTACCGATGCCTTCCTTGAGTATCTTATTTCACCTAAATTACTTGGTGAGTGGAGAATAGTCGCGTGAGTAGCGAAGCATTTGGTCGATATAATTCTCTGTGTAAGAGATTTTTACATCGATAATATTGCCATCCTTATCGGTTACAGCCTCATAAACAGGATTAACAAAGCCCTTGTAAGGCGCAATATCAAGTTTAGCGTAGCGGTCAAGAATTTCCTTGTGTAGATTTCGGTCGAGACGTATAGCATAGTCTTCTACAAGTTTCTTGCCTGCAGCATAGTCACCTTCGCTCTTGATGCGCTGAATTTCGGCAAGCAATTTGCCGAATAGTTCGCGAAGCTTCTCATAATCGTTGATGCGAATATAAGTTTTGCCGTCGCGCTTCACATATTCAATCACGTTGTCGGCTTTGCCGTGCTGATATGCCCATTCGCTGATTAGTTTGCGGTTGCGCATGTGCGATTCTTCGATATCTTTGCCGAGTTCGATGCGAGTATTTTGAGTCATCAAACCGTTCATGATATACTTGTAGTATTCTGCCTTGTAGGTGTCGGGGTGCTCAAAGATGCCGAGTTCGATAAGCTTGTTGTCGGCCATGTAATAGAGCGCAAACAAGTCAGCTCGTGTCTCTTCGAGTGTAGAACCGTGTTCGCCAAGTGCGTTAGGGTCAACACCTGGAAGCAGCTGGCCTGAACCGTGGCCAAGACATTCGTGAAGGTCGGTGTGAAGCTTGTCGGCAAGGGTGAGGTATTTCTCCATAAGTTCGCACTCTTCATTTGAGTAAGCAAATTCGGCGTTCATACCGTTGCCGGCAGCAACTTCATCATATGCATCGGTGATATTTTCGATTGTTACCGATTTCGAACCGTGCTGGGCGCGAATCCAGTCGGCATTAGGCAAGTTGATGCCAATAGGAGTGGCTGGATAAGCATCTCCTGCAAGCATGGCTGCTGTGATAACCTTAGCCGATACTCCTTTCACCTCCTTTTTCTTGAATCGAGAATCTACTGGAGAGTGGTCTTCGAACCATTGCGCATTGGCGCTGATAAGCTGAGTGCGATGTGATGCTTCTTGATTCTTGAAGTTGACAATCGATTCCCATGCGCCAGTCATACCCAATGGGTCGTCGTATGATTCAATAAAGCCATTCACAAAATCTACAGTGCAGTCGGTATCTTCAGCCCAAAGGATTGAATATTCATCGAATTTGCGAAGATCACCAGTTGTATAGTAATCCACAAGAGCAGTGATGTAAGTCTTTTGCTTGTCGGTTTCAGCATATTCCTTAGCCTTGTTTAGGTAATAAACAATCTTTTCGATGGCTGCGCCATACAGACCGCCAATCTTATATTGTTGTTCCTGAACCTTTCCATCAATCTTTACGACTTTAGCGTTAAGGCCGTAAGATATTGGCGTAGAGTCGTTAACGTCCTTGATTGAACGATAATAATCTTCCACATCTTTTTGAGTTACGCCTTCATATAGGTTGTTGGCAGATGTGAGCACAAGGTCTTGTCCATCGGCTTGATTTACTCGCTTCTGCATATATGTTGGATCGAAAATCACCTTGCTGAGAGTCTCGATAAGTTGATCCACGGTCTCGCCTTCGTTGAGAGGCAACTTGTCGGCTGGCAAAGCCTTAACTTGTTCTGCGAAGAACTCTTGTGAGAATTCAGGTACAAACTTATCGGTAGAGTAGTGGTGGTGAATGCCGTTGGCAAACCACACTTGCTTCATATATTTTACAATCGCATTGTAGTCAGCCGAATTCTTATCGCCCGAATAGTTTTGATAGATGTTTTCGAGCAGTTGGCGGATTTGCAAATTGTATTTACCATGTTGGTCGAACAAGATATCGCGGCCATAGATGGCAGCTTCGGTCAGGTAATACACATAAATCTTTTGATTTAGTGTCAGCTGGTCGAATCCCGGCACCTGATAGCGCAATACTTGAATGTCGGCGAAGCGATCGACGTTGTAGTCGAACTTTTCATTTTCTTGCGTCATACACGAGTTTAATGATACTGCAGCTATTACTGCTGCTGATAATAATGTTTTCTTCATGTTATACGTTAGTATTTTTTGTTATGTTGGAGAATAAGATTATTCCACATATAGCACCAATCCCTTTAGATATTCACCTTCGGGATGATAGATATTAATAGGGTGGTCGGCTGGTTGAGTAAGTTGATGCAGTATGCGTACCTTACGGCCCGATTGCGCCGCTGCACTAAACACCGCCAAACGGAATTGCTCTTTCGACACTGCTTGCGAACAAGAGAAAGTGAACAGAATGCCACCTTTCTGAATTTTCTCGAATGCCTTAGCGTTGATTTTGCGATAACCGATTAGGGCATTCTTGAGTGCGCTCTTGTGCTTGGCAAATGCCGGCGGGTCGAGAATTATAAGGTCGTAGCTATTGTCCATTTCATTCAAATACTTGAATGCGTCTTCGGCGAAGGCTTCGTGGCGTGTATCACCAGGGAAATTGAGTTCTACATTTTCGCGAGTTAGTGAGATGGCTTTCGACGAACTATCTACCGAGTGAACCATCTTAGCCCCTCCGCGCATTGCGTAGAATGAGAATCCACCTGTGTAACAGAACATGTTTAGCACTTTGCGGCCATTGGCATACGATTCAAGCAGACTGCGATTCTCGCGTTGATCCACGAAGAATCCTGTCTTTTGACCTCTAAGCCAATCTACATGAAATTTTAAGCCGTTTTCGAGTGCTATGTTTGTGTCGTAACCACCTATTATATAATAGTTCTCAGTATCGCGAGTAATGTAGGGCAGAGTGGTCTCTGACTTATAATACACATTCTTAACGATGCCATCGGGCAGTTTCACGAGCGCTTCGGCTATGGTGTTGCGAGCAAAGTGCATACCCGGTGAGTGGGCTTGCATCACAGCTGTATTGCCATAGATGTCCACCACCAAGCCGGGTAAGAAATCACCTTCGCCGTGAACCAGACGGAACGAATTGTTGTCCTTGCGAATGAGATTTAAGCTGATGCGGGTGTTGTAGGCAGCCAAAAGTCGGTCGTAATAATAGTCGCCATCGATGGTCGTATCGTCAAAACTGAGCATACGCACGGCTATGCTGCCAAGCTGATAATGCCCATTGCCGATGAGTTCGCCAGCATGGGTATATACCGTTACCAAGTCTCCATCATCGCATGGTTCCATCTTGCTAATTGCGCCCGAAAAAACCCATGGATGGAAACGCTTCAAAAACTCTTCGCTACCTTTCTTTAATATTATTTTCTTGTATGTCATAATCGTTATTTGATGAAAAAGCGATATATATCGTTAGCATTTGCATATAATAGTAGCCCGAAAAGTATCATCATGCCGGCTATCTGTGCATTTTCTAAGAATTTATCGCTTGGTTTGCGGCGAGTGACAATTTCCCACAATAGGAACAGCACATGGCCTCCGTCGAGTGCTGGAATAGGCAAAATGTTCATCACTGCCAAAATAAGTGAGAAAAATGCTGTTGTATTCCAAAATTCAAGCCAATTCCATTTGTCGGGGAATATGCTGCCAAGTGTGCCAAATCCGCCTATACTTTGAGCGCCTTCCTTCGATGTAAACACATATTTAAGCGAAGACACATAGTTGCTTACGGTGTTCCATCCCATAGAGATGCCTCTTGGCACCGATTGGAATATGTTATAGTGATTTACCACCACATCATATATTTCTGTTGGGCTGCAAAGCATTATGCCTATCTTGCCGTTGTCGTCAACAGCAACATTAGACGACATCTCTCTACCATTACGCAAATATTTGATTTCTATTGTCTTGCTGGCATTCTTGTCAAGTTCTGGTTTAAATAGGTCATAGCCAGGTGTAGCCACGCCTGCCACCGAAAGAATGCGGTCTCCGTTCTGCAAACCTGCTTCTTCGGCTCCCATGCGAGGTTGCACCTGCTTTACAACCACAGGAACACGATAAACCATAAATTGCTGCTTGCTTTTATCGTATTCTTTATCAAGACTCAAAACGAAATCTTTAGGCAGAGCTATGTTAACAGTGTCGGATTGATTGCGAAGCACAGTAACATTCTTTGCCATCAACATTCTGCTTTGGTCTTCATAATTGTCAACCCCTTTGCCATCGGCAGCCAATGGAATATCGCCATCTTCGAAACCTACTGTATGAGCATAATCGCTAAAAATCATACCAGCATAGGCATTTTTAAAAGGCACATATTCTTCACCGTAAGCAAATACAATGCCGGCATATATTACGATTGCCAACAAGAAGTTGAAAAGCACACCGCCCACCATAATCATTAGTCGCTGGAAGGCTGGCTTTGAGCGAAATTCCCATGGCTTTGGAGGCAGAGCCATTTGCTCTTTATCCATCGATTCATCTATCATGCCAGCTATTTTGCAATATCCGCCAAGGGGTAGCCATCCGATGCCGTATTCGGTGTCGCGCCATGTGGCTTGATTGTCGCCCGATGCATTTAGTTGTTCTAAACGTTCTTTCTCTTGTTCCTCGGTGTCGTTCTTACAGAAGAATGACCATTTCTTCCCATTGCTCTTTGGCGTATATTTTGCCAACTTAAACCATGGGTGGAAGAACATGTAGAATTTCTCCACTCTCACCTTAAATACTCGTGAAAAGAAATAGTGTCCGAACTCGTGAATCAAAACGAGAATACTTAAAGCAAAAATTAATTGGAGAGCCTTAATAAAAAATGTTTCCATTCAGTCTAAATCAAATTATTTAATTAGAGTCTCGGCATATCGACGAGCCTCGATGTTAGTATTTACATAGTCTTCATAGGTTGGTTTAGCCACGTATGGAGCCCATTGCATGGTTTTAACCACCGTTTCAGCTATATCGTTATATCCAATTTTGTCGTGTAAGAATGCCGCTACAGCTATTTCATTGGCAGCATTTAGCACGCAAGGCATATTGCCTCCGGCACGCGAAGCCTTATATGCGAGTCCGAGCATCGGAAATTTCTGCAAATCCGGTTCCTCGAATGTGAGGTTGCGATAGTCGCTTACGTGCATGCGCTGTGCATCGCTATATAGGCGTTCGGGATAACCCAATGCGTAGCGAATGGGGATGCGCATATCGGGCAAACCAAGTTGTGCCTTTACCGAGCCGTCGATGAATTCTATCATGGAATGAACTATCGATTGTGGATGCACCACCACCTCAATTCTGTCGAGGTCGATGTCGAAAAGCCATTTTGCCTCCATTACCTCGAAGCCTTTATTCATCATTGTGGCACTATCGATGGTTATTTTTGCGCCCATTGACCAATTTGGGTGTTTTAGGGCATCTGCTTTAGTCACATTGGCAAGTTCTTCGATAGTCTTTGTGCGGAAGGGACCTCCTGATGCAGTGAGGATTAATTTATATATGTCGCTATGCTTTTCGCCAGCCAAGCATTGCCATATTGCTCCGTGCTCCGAATCCACCGGATAGAGTTTCGATGCAGAATTGGCAAGCAGGTCGTTGATTAGCGCACCAGCCACCACAAGGGTCTCCTTATTGGCAAGCGCTATGATCTTATTGTGCTTGATAGCATTTATGGTAGGTGCGAGGCCTGCATAACCCACCATAGCTGTCACCACAGTATCTATTGCCGGGTCCGACATGGCTTCAACTATCGCATCCATGCCTGCCTTAACTATTGTATCACTACCTTGTAATGCTTCTCTAAGTGTCTGATAATATGCCTCGTTGGCTATTATCACATATTTAGGCTTTAATAATCGAGCCTGCTGCACAAGCAGGTCAACACTCGAATTGGCTGTCAGAAGATATGCGTTAAATTTGTCGGGATATTCGCATATTATGTCCACTGTCTGACGGCCTATCGAACCCGTACTGCCTAAAATTGCTATATTGCGTTTCTGTTCCACAATTTTTGTGTTGTAGTTATTATTTATTTCAAGTTTTGCCCTAAATGTCTTTGTCGCTTCTGGTTTATTTGTCGTTGGTGAGATTTACGTATTTCTTCACTTTCTTAAACAAATCGTTGGCAAACACGAAGTCGTTTAGAGTCTCGTTGTCACTGTCGTACACCTGATCCTTGTTTCCAGTCCATGCCAAATGGCCTTTGTTAAGGAACACTATGTTTTCACCAATGCCGAGCACCGAGTTCATATCGTGGGTATTGATTACAGTGGTAATGCCGTATTCGTGCGTGATATCTACGAGCAGTTCGTCAATAAGAATCGATGTCTTCGGGTCCAAACCAGAGTTTGGCTCGTCGCAGAACAGGTATTTGGGATTGAGCGCAATAGCTCGTGCAATAGCCACACGCTTCTGCATACCGCCACTTATTTCCGATGGATACTTGTCGTCGGCTCCCACCAGGTTCACGCGCTTGATGCAGAAATGAGCGCGCTCGAGCTGCTCTTCATAACTCATGTCGGAGAACATTTTTAGTGGAAACATCACGTTGCCGAGCACAGTTTCCGAGTCGAATAGGGCAGAACCTTGGAAAAGCATGCCTATCTCTTTGCGTAGCTCTTTCTTTTGACTGTTGTTCATTTTCAGAAGATCGCGGCCATCATAAAGGATCTCTCCTTGGTCGGGTGTATGTAGTCCCACTAAGCTCTTCATCAACACGGTCTTACCCGAACCGCTCTGTCCGATAATAAGGTTGGTCAATCCGTCCTTAAACTGGGCGCTTACGCTATGCAATATTGTCTTGCCGTCGAACGACTTGCTTATATTCTTAACTTCTATCATTACTGCAACATTACTTTAGTACATACCACATCCATCAACAATATCAAGATACTACTTGTCACTACTGCGCGAGTACTTGCAGTACCCACTTGCAATGCTCCGCCCTCGACGTAATATCCAAAAAACGAAGAGACGCTGCTGATAATAAAAGCAAATATCAATGACTTTATGATTGCGTACCACACATACCATGGTGTGAACATAGTTTGAAGTCCATATATATATACATCTACCGACACCATGCCTGTAACTATACATATCAAATATCCGCCAAACAGACTGGTAACCATGCAAAACACTACTAAAACAGGAATATACGATACGAATGCTGCTATTTTAGGAAATACCAAGAAATTAGCGGAATTCACACCCATGATTTCCAGTGCATCTATTTGTTCTGTAACGCGCATTGTGCCTATTTCCGAGGCTATGCTACTGCCCACCTTGCCCGCTAATATCAGACACAGAATCGATGATGAGAACTCAAGCAAGATAATCTCGCGGGTGGTCATGCCGATGGCATATTTTGGTAGCAGTGGCGATGTGATGTTAAGTTTCATCTGTATAGTACACACTGCTCCAATGAACACCGATACTATAAGCACCAAAGGAATCGAGTCGATGCCCAATCGAAGCAATTCTTGCACATAACGGCGGAAAAATTCTCTCCATTTGTCGGGCACACTCATGCATTTCCACATGAATATGCAGTATCGACCAAACGATTCTAACGATTTTTTCAACATAATTTTTACATTTTATATCCAATTTACAAAGTTACGCAAAAAATTCATCGCTTTATTAATGTTTGCCACCTTATTTTCACACAACTCCCTCCATTTAGGTTTAATTATAATTTTATTGTGATTTTTGGGTAATCACATACCAATCTAAATTGTGCTATGTGACAAAATCAGCTTACTCAAATTATTTTTTTTTGCCTAATATGAAATATTCGTAACAATTAATCACTATCTTTGTTCAACGAATCGGTTGAATGCCCATTCGTAGAGAATTTTTAATAAACATAAAGGTATTAACGCAATGCTTATCATAGGAATCGCCGGAGGAACAGGCTCGGGCAAGACTACAGTAGTAAGAAAGATTATGGAACACCTTCCCGCTGGTGAGGTGGGCGTAATTTCGCAAGACAATTATTATAAGGATTCGAGCCATGTGCCAATGGAAGAACGTCAGAAAATCAATTTCGACGAACCTGCAGCATTCGATTGGGACCTTCTTCTTGCTCATCTTAACGATTTGAAGGCAGGTAAAGCCATCGACATGCCCACATACGATTATATTACCAGCTCACGCCAAAAAGAAACTATCCATATGGGGCCTCATGATGTGGTAGTGCTCGAAGGCATACTTGTGATGTCGGATGAGCGCCTACGCGACCTGATGGACATCAAAGTGTTTGTAGATGCCGATGCCGACGACCGACTAATTCGCGTTATCAGCCGCGACTGCATAGAGCGTGGCCGCACCGCACAGATGGTTATCGACCGCTATGAAAAGGTGCTTAAGCCTATGCACCTTAAGCACATTGAACCCGGCAAGCGCTTCTGCGACTTGATTATTCCTCAAGGTGGACACAACGAGGTGGCGATTAACTTGCTTACCGACTACATAAAAGGACGACTCAATAGAGTATAAATGCACTATATAGTAGAACCCTATAATGAAGATTATTCCATTACTCGCAAAATACACTAAATTTAAAACTCCAGCCGAACGCAAGGCTGAGGAGCAGCAGCTTAAAGAACTCGACCGCCTTGGCGAGGAAGGTAAGCTTGTGCTCCGAACAAGCGATTTGGTGAAAAAGTATCATCAGCGCACTGTGGTGAACCACGTGTCGATAAATGTGCGCCAAGGTGAGATTGTGGGTTTGCTCGGCCCCAATGGAGCTGGCAAAACCACCACATTCTATATGGCTACTGGCTTGATTATCCCAAATTCCGGTCAGATATTTCTTAACGATTTCAATATCACAGGTTTTCCTGTGTATAAGCGCGCCCAGCACGGTATTGGATATCTTGCTCAAGAGGCTTCGGTGTTCCGAAAGCTCACGGTTGAAGAGAACATTAAATGCATTCTCGAGATGACTGATGCCACTCCCGAAGAGCAGAAAGAACGCCTTGAATCGCTAATTAGCGAATTCAGCCTTGAGAAATTCCGCAAGAACACTGGCGACCGTCTCTCAGGCGGTGAACGGCGCCGTACCGAGATTGCACGTTGCTTGGCTATTAACCCTCGATTTATAATGCTCGATGAGCCTTTTGCAGGTGTTGACCCTATCGCTGTAGAAGAAATTCAGAGGGTAGTGTACAAACTGAAGGAAAAGAACATAGGCATACTTATCACTGACCATAACGCTCCTGAAACTTTGAGTATTACCGACCGAGCATACTTGCTTTTCGAGGGTAAAATCCTGTTTCAAGGCACGAGCGAAGAGTTGGCGGCCAATCCCATTGTTCGAGAAAAGTATCTTGGCAGGGATTTCATATTCCGCCGCAAGAATTTCACTTAAGTATGATGGAACTATAAATCGCTATAAAATAGGAGCTTAATCCGATTAAGTTCCTATTTTTTTTGTTAACCTACTCAACGAAGATGCGACGATATTTAAGCAAAGCTGCAAATGCAATCACACTCACTATCGAAAGCCACCATGCACATTGCGTAGTGCCATAAACGTCAAGCGACTGACTTAACTTGCCTTGCTCCAATAGGTAGGTAAAAAGCACTACCATCGAATTATTGAGAGCATGTGCTATAATTGGCACCCATAGAGAACCTGTCCAAACCAAAAGATACCCAAACATTGCGCCCATCAGCACGCGAGGCACAAATCCGAAAAACTGAAAGTGCATAAAGCTAAACACTATTGCACCCAGCCATATGGCAATGTGCTTATTCATAGGGCGATCTATGAATAGGCGAGTCAACATACCTCGGAAAAATATTTCCTCGCCAAAACCGGTTAAACATCCCAAAATAAGCATTAAAACAAGCACTCCGAGCAGGTTTTGCCCCTGGATTAATTGGTCAGTAACAGCTTTGGCTGCCTCTTCATAATTTCTCAGAATGACTTCTAATGCAGCAAACGATTCGGGCAATGTGATACTTTCGTTAAGTTCCACAATCAAATTCATAAATGGTGTGCTTGCCACATATAGTAGCAACACATACAGTATGTGTTTAGCTTTGGGCGATTGTGATAGCGAAAGATATTGGAAAGGTTTCCTTACAATAAATGCAGCCACCAACAAGGCTGGTAGGGCAAATGTCAACAGATTTTGCAGCGCAATCTGAGTCAATACTACAGGATTAGTTGCTCCATAACGGTTAACCAGCATCGACGCTAATGTGGCAGTTAAAAAAAAGCACACGAAGAAAACCGAAAAGAAGAATCCAATCTTCATCATAAAACTAATGCCCAAAAATCTGTTGTTATTTTCCATTGTTTCGCTATTATTTGTTTCTGAGCGCAAAATTAAATAAATTTGTAGAATTAAAACAAGAATATATGGCAAAACCTTTGATATATGCAGTAGTGGGAGCTTCGGGCTGCGGCAAAAACACTGCCACCCAGATTATGGAAGAACTCGGCATTCCGAGTCTCGTGTCGTTTACTACGCGCGATATGCGCCCAGATGAAACCAATGGCAAAGAGCACTGGTTTGTAACAGATAGTGAGATTCCACCCAAGGATCGTATGCTTGCCTACACGTATTTTGGCGGCAAACATTATTGGACCACCATCGACCAAATTCCAGCCGAGGGGGGATGCACCTATATAATAGATGAAGTGGCCCTTGTGGAAATGCTCGAAAAATTTGGCAAAGAAATTGATTTTGTCACCGTCTTAATAAAGAAAGATGCACATCAGATAGGGCAGTTGGTCGATGCCGAACGCATGAAGCGCGATGAGCAACGATTAAAACTCGACGATGATTTTTACGACATTGTAATTACTAACAATGGTACTATTGCCGACCTGCGCAAACAGATTGAAGAAAAAATGTTTGCCAAATAAACTTTTCATGCAATATATTGTCTAAATTATTAGAACATTTTTAATCATTTTACACTGCAATGAAAAGAAACACATTATTCATATCCATATTGCTTTCAGCACTTTTTGCCTTATGTTCGTGCCAATCGTCGAAGACCGATGAAGAGCGCGCATTAGAGTATCGCGTCGATTCACTGGCGCATATCAAGGCTGATAGGGCACTTCAAAACAGGCGTTTTGTGATCATGGCGGAGCGTGTGTCAATCGGAAGGGCAGGGATAATGCTCAATAACCTGCGCCGTGAAACTAATTTTGTGTATGTGGTTGATAACGATGCTGTCATACAGCTCGCTTTAGAAAACGGCAACATTGGTTTTAATGGTCTTGGCGGTATCACTCTTCGCGGATCAGTAAGCAAACCTCGTTACCGTGTTGATAAAAAAGGCAATATATCATATTCGTACACTGTATTTGGCAATGGGGCAAATGCCGAAGTTGACATCCGTCTTTTTGCCGGTAGCGATGATGCTCAGGCATATATCAATTCTCCATTCCACAGCGATAGAATGGTTATTTATGGCAAGGTTCAACCCTATAATGGCCAATAAATTCGCTATACATATATCATAATACAACAAATCTCGTGCCGATAGTTTATTTTATTGACACGAGATTTGTTTTATGGTTTGCTTTTCAAGCTTAGTCGGCAAGCATATTCAGGAATGTATCCTCGTCTATAATTTTAATGCCGAGCTTATTGGCCTTTTCGAGTTTTGATGGCCCCATATTCTCGCCAGCGAGCACAAAATCGGTAGCACTTGAAATAGAACCTATATTTTTGCCTCCATTTTGCTCTATCATCCGCTTATATTCATCGCGCGAATGCTTGGCAAACACACCACTAATCACAATCTTCTTGCCTGCAAGTTTGTCGCTTGTTATTTCAGGTGCTGATGCCGCAGAATTTTCAAACTGCAAGCCGGCTTGGCGAAGACTTTCTATAATCTCTCGGTTGATAGGTTCGGCAAAGTATTCTACTATGCTTTCAGCTATGATTGGTCCGATTTCATCAATATTCGACAATTCGTCCACGCTCATCGACATTAGACGGTTCATCGAGCCAGATGCTTTTGCCAAAAGTTTGGCTGTGGTTTCGCCTACGTTTGGTATCGACAAGGCAAATATCACTCTTGCAAAAGGCACTTCCTTTGATTTTTCTATGCCCGAAATCAATCTTTCAGCCGATTTTTCTTGTATGCCATACAGCGTGAGCAAATCTTCTTTAGTCAGGCTATATAGGTCAGAAATATATTCAACTCGTCCCGATGTATATAATTGATATACAAGCTCTTCGCCAATTCCGTCGATGTTCATCATGCGCCTTCCCACAAAGTGCTCTATTCTTCCAGCAATCTGTGGTGGACAATGGTATTTGTTAGGGCATATCCATGCTGCCTCGCCATCCACACGCTGTAGGGGAGTGCCGCAGATTGGGCAGTGAGTGACAAACTCTACAGGTTGTGTGTCTTTTTGCCGCGACTTCAAGTCAACGCCTACAATTTTCGGGATGATTTCTCCGCCTTTTTCCACGTAAAGCATATCATTATCATGAATGTCGAGCGACTTTATGATATCGGCATTATGTAGCGATGCGCGTTTTACTATAGTGCCCGATAGCAAAACCGGTTTGAGGTTTGCAACAGGAGTCACCACACCAGTTCTACCAACTTCAAACGATACCGAAATCAGCTGTGTACATTCACGCTCTGGCGCAAATTTATAAGCAATAGCCCATCTTGGTGATTTTGCTGTGTATCCAAGTGTTATCTGTTGCTCTATGTTGTTGATTTTAAACACCAAACCGTCTGTTGCAACAGGCAATTTCTTGCGTTCTTCGTCCCAATACATGATATAATCATGCACTTCGTCTATCGAATTGAGAATCTTCATTTGTTCTGCAACTTTAAATCCCCACGATTTTACAGCCATCATATTGTCGTAGTGATTGTCGTAAGGCAGATTCTCACCGAGGAGATAATAGAAATAAGCATCAAGACCACGGCGAGCTACTTCAGAGGATTTTTGCAGTTTCAGAGTGCCTGCTGCAGCATTTCGAGGATTGGCAAATAGCGGTTCTTCGTTGAAATGGCGCTCTTGGTTGAGTTCCTCAAAATTTTTCCATGGAAGCAGAATTTCGCCCCTGATTTCAAACTTATCGGGGTAGTTGCCTGGCTTTAATTGTAGTGGTATGCTCTTGATAGTAATAATGTTATTTGTTACATCATCACCGCGTGTGCCATCACCTCGAGTAACGGCGCGTACCAATCGCCCATGTTCATAAGTAAGCGAAATCGATGTGCCATCAAATTTCATTTCTCCCACAATCTGACATTTTTCGCCATCAAGGCCATTCTGCGCTCTGCGCAAAAAATCTTCAACTTCTTCGATAGAATATGAGTTGCCAAGCGACATCATAGGCCGTTCATGTAGCACATGTTCAAAACCTTTGGTTAAGTCACTTCCTACGCGTTGCGTTGGCGAATATGGGTCATAGTATTCAGGATACTTAGCCTCTAAGTCCTGCAATGACTTCAGCAGAGCATCAAATTCTTTATCACTTATCGTGGGGGAGTTATATATGTAATAATTGTCGTTGTGCTTATTAATTTCCGCACGAAGATTCTCTATCTGTTCCTTTATGATATCCATTTTTTGAGATATTTTCAAATTCAATGTAAATTTACAAAAATTAAAGCAATATATTGTCATTAAGAGGTAAATTGAAATAATTTCGATAATAAACAAATCGAAGAAAGACAGAAATACATATTATTAATGTAAAGGGCTCGTTATTTATGTTAATATGCACAGTTCGTGGATCAAATTACCATAAAAGGGAGAATATATTTTATCTTCTCGTATCTACTTAACATAATATTAATTATAGAACATTAATTCTCAAAATCAAATGAGCTGACTGACGCGATTTACACTTTGATGATATTTCGATATTTCTTACCTTTGTATCGATTTAGTGTAAATTTCTAATTCTCAGATGCAACAAACAATAGCAAATCATATTATCAACGATTCGTTTTTTGAGTACATTCAAAAAAACATTGATTGTAAAGATACCTCACGCCTTATTCTAAAGCGTGACAAAGTTGATTTCGATAAAAATTTTGCTGTTCTGCAAATTGAGTGTCGAGCTAAAACGAAATCTAAACTCCCTGAGATTTTAAAATTTGAAAAATATCTGTTCCCTAAATCAATTAGCGCCGAGCAATGCACTCCAGAATTAGTGGCGAAATTTCATGGCAAACTATTTGAAGGTTGTGATAATGTTCTTGATATGACTATGGGTCTTGGCATTGACAGTTATTATATTTCTAAATATGCTAAATCTTTAACGGCGATTGAGATTGATCAAGAAATTGCTGAGATTGGCAAATACAATTTTTCGAATATCGCAGAAAACGTTGCTGTAGTAAATGCAAACTCCGAGGATTTCATACGCGACTGTTCGGATTTCTATTCTGCAATATTTATCGACCCGGCTCGCCGTGACTCCAATAATAAGCGTATGTTTGGCTTTGCCGATTGTTTGCCTAATGTACTTGACCTCATGCCACATATTCGTCGTTGCACCAATCGCCTTATCATAAAGGCTTCGCCGATGCTCGACATTTCGAAATCCATCGATGAATTGCAATTTGTCACCGATATTTGGATTCTCGGCATAAAGAATAGCTGTAAAGAACTATTATATGAGCTCCAGTTCGACGAAAATACCGATAATGAGTGTGTTAACATTCACACCATTAATTTTGATACGCATATCCAAATCGTTGATTTCAAGCATTTTACACCCGATGTAAACGAATCTGCTGATTTCGCTAATCCCGAAGCTGGAAATCTCTTGTTTGAACCTAATGTGTGCGTAATGAAGTCGGGTAAAACCGCTCAGCTTCTATCCTATTTCCCCGCGCTTCGAAAAATTGACGTGTCATCACACCTATTTATAGTTAATGATCAAGCAATCGCAAGCGAGCTTCCTGGACGTTGTTTCTGCATCGAGCAAGTTATACCATTCAAGGATAAAGATATTAAGCAACTGCGTGTCTATAAGGAAATTAATGTTGCAACTCGTAATTTCAAGCTGACTGCAGAGCAATTAAAAAGCCGTCTTCGAGTGAAAGACGGCGGAAATAAGTATCTTTTCGGAACCACGCTGCATACAGGAGAGATGGTACTGCTTCTTTGTTCGAAATTAGGCTAACAGCACTCTCCTATCGCTTCATGATGCGAGCAAGCATGCGCTTATCCTCTTTTTCCTTTATCGACTGGCGCTTGTCGTATTCCTTCTTACCTTTTGCTATGGCTACAACCATTTTTGCAAGTCCTTTATCGTTGATAAACACGCGCATAGGGATTAGCGAAAACCCGCTTTGCTGATTATACTTGTTCATCTCGGTTATCTCCTTGCGGTTAAGTAGCAACTTTCGATCGCGTCGAACATTGTGGTTGTTGTAACTGCCGAAGAAATATTCAGCAATATACATATTCTTTACCCATACGCCGTTGCCCTCTATATAGCAAAAAGTATCCACCAGGCTTGCTTTGCCCAGACGTATCGACTTTATCTCTGTGCCTGTCAGCACTATTCCGGCTGTGAACGTTTCGATTATCTCATAATCGAATGTGGCACGACGATTCTTTATATTTATATTATTCGACATAGACTAATATTTCTAAAAGATATTTAATAATTGTAGGCGTCAATAGCATCAATATCGAAGTGCCTACTATAAAAACAGTCGATTTTCCTACATAATTGATGTAATCGATACCCTTGAAAATTATAAATCCCACATAAAGCGATGCAAAGTCGAGAACTGAAAAACGAGTAGGAAGCAGATTGCTAACCACGCTGAGCATAGCCAAGTATTCAAAACCAAAAATTAGCAAATTATCCATTCTGTCCTTGGCTTCATGATTCTCACCCGGCAGGAAAAAGTTTAGCACCACGCTACTGATGTGAAATGCAAAGAAATATGATGCAAAAGCTATTATAGCATTTATCACGGTTCTGGTTAAAGTCAAACCTTCGTCATAGAAAAGGCGCACAAACACCGATACAGCCACAACCGCAAGCGTGGGAAAAAACACACTACTTAGCAAGATGCGTGAGGGAATATTGAGTTTGTTTATCTTTTCCCAACCGACGGTTGGCGAAACTATCATTAACAGTATTTTCTTAAATAAATCCATATTTTTGCACTTAGTTCTGCAAAATTACACAATCTTCGATAAATTCACGAATATCTTTATTCCTTACGAGCAAATTTTTTTAGACTTTCCACCTATTTGTATTAATTTTGTACAGATTATTAAGTATGCAGGTATAATTGAAAACCGAAATCTTCATAGCGCAACGCCTTCAGCTGAAGGCAAACGATGGCGAGCAAAAGTCTTCGCCAAGCCTTGCCATAGCCACTATTGGCATAGTGCTTGCCATTACGGTCATGATTCTTTCGCTAACTATTGTTAGCGGATTTAAATCGGAAATTTCCAATAAGATATATGCTTTAGATTCGCATATCAAGGTGTCGAATGCTTCAGTCAATGAAGCGGCCGGCGTCTCTACGGTGGATATTTCTGACGTCTTGCCGGTTATTCAGTCATCAGTTACCGACATTAAGTCGGTGTCGCTCATCGCGGAGCAGCCGGTAATCATAAAAACCGAAAGCGATTTCAAGGGAATTGCTTTTAAAGGTGTAGATGCTAATTACGATTGGAGCACCATATCCCAGGCATTAACCGATGGTAACGTGCCGCGTAACGATGCGGTTAACGAGGTGGTAATATCTCAAAAGACAGCCAATCTGCTTAACCTTAAAGTTGGAGATTCTTTCTATGCCTATCACATTGCCGATAAGATAAAGACGCGAAAATGCACAATTTCCGGCATATTTTGCACCAATTTCGATGAGTTTGATTCTAATTATGTACTTGGCAATATTGCCTTTGTTCAGGGTCTGAATAAGTGGAAAGATTCAGAAGGTTGCTATGTGTCGATAGATATGAATAATGTAAATGATATACTCATCGCCAGCAACGATATCTATACCGCTCTCGCTCGTGCATGCTTCATCGACCGCAGCAGCAACACTGCATATAATGTCACAAATACACTTAACAACAATGCCTCATTTTTTTCATGGCTCGACTTGCTCGACATGAATGTGGTGATTATTATTATTTTAATGGCTGCGGTATCGGCATTCACGCTGATATCTGTGCTATTGATGATTGTGCTCGAACGCATCAAGATGGTTGGTTTGCTCAAGACACTCGGGGCAACCAATCAATCGATTCGCCACATATTTATATATCTCACGCATAAAATCATATTAAAATCTGTGGTTTATGGCAACATCATCGGCATAGGTCTCTCGGTGCTGCAAAATATGTTTCATGTTGTAAAGCTCAATCCTGAGGCTTATTATATGCCATATGTGCCTATCGAGATTGATGTAGTTACACTTATAGTGTTAAATGTGTGCATTTTGGCTATCTCATATCTCACACTTTTGGGCCCTTCACACATAATCTCGAGCATTAAACCCACTACTACAATGCGATTTGAATAATGTGGCCGTATTCGCAAGAGCTGCAGATTACAAAATGATTATAATTGACAAATCTTATAGCCGAATATTTCCATTATTCGCCGAAAATTACTAATTTAGCATCACAATAAAAACAAGAATTTTTATCAATATACAATTATGGCAAATAAAAGAAATTTGAAAAAGAACATAGCTTATATATGCTCTGACATAGTAGGCGAATGTATTTTTGCTCAACAAGCATTTGAAGGTATCGACATCGAAAAGATGGACGAAGTAATAGTTAAGGTCGCTCTTCTTCAAGACGCTGCTATCAAGAAGATTTCGGTAAATTACGATAAGCAAGAAAAAGACTTTAAGAACAACAAGTCGGTATATCGCAAAGGTCGCCGAGCTTACTTCAAGGCCGTAGAGAAAGCAATTGCTGAATTTGTTAACGAAGGCGTTGAAGCAATTGTTAAAGAAATGAATGCATTGCTTCCTGCTGCACAACGCGAAGCAAATAAGCAAGCAATTCAATAATGTTGATCAAAAAATTAGCACAGACGATATTGAAATTAGCGAAGTGGGATGTTGTAATCAATGTCAACATTCCACTTCCTAATAAATGCGTTATTAGTATAGCACCACACACCAGCAATTGGGACTTTATTTTATGCCAGTTGGCTATCAAATCGGTGGGCATCAAGTCGGGATTCTTAATGAAAGAAACTTGGTTTTTCTGGCCATTGGGCAACTTATTTCGTGCCATGGGCGGAATTGCAGTACCTCGCAAGAAAGGCGGGCGACTCACCACATCGATTATTGAAGCTGCTCAGAAGAACGACAAGTTTGTAATAGCAGTTACTCCCGAAGGCACTCGCAGCTACAACGAACATTGGCGTAAAGGCTTCTTGCATATAGCCTACGGAGCTAACCTGCCCATCTATTTAGCTTATCTGGATTTTAAAAATAAAGTGGTGGCTCTCGACCGAGAATTCGTTTATACTGGCGATATCGAAGAAGATATTAAGGCGGTAAAGACGTATTATAAAGATATACCAGCCAAGTATCCCGAAAAATTTGGCACTGGACTTTAATCCTACCCTTTTCCCCCTCCTGTTTTATGGCTTTCAGCATACTAAATATCGGATTGATTGAGACAGAAATTGCCGACCGAGATGTGGCTCGCAATCTCAGCAATATAGATGTGCGCATATCGCAACTCCCAGAGCAATGCGATTTGGCTATATTGCCCGAACTCGTTACTACTGGTTTTGTTAGCGATGTCGATGTCGCTCATTCGCTGGCGCAACGCAATACTGGCGACTCTATGCGAAGCATTTGCCAAATGGCGAACAAGAATAGTTGTGCCATTTGTGGCAGTTTTTTGGCAAGCACAGCCGGAAGAGTATTTAACCGTGCTTTTTTTATTGAGCCCAATGGTGATGACACCTTTTACGATAAAAAGCACTTGTTTACAATGGGTGGAGAGTGCGAAGTATTTGCATCAAGCGACAGACAGTCGCCTATAATTCGATTTAGAGGCTGGAACATCAAACCCATAATTTGCTACGACTTGCGCTTTCCTGTATTTTGCCGCAATGTGGATAACGGCTATGACCTTATGGTGGTGGTTGCAAATTGGCCAAAAGCAAGATACAATGCATGGAAAAGTTTGCTCGTGGCACGAGCCATCGAGAATTGCTGCTACGTATGCGGAGTTAACCGATGTGGTGTGAATACCGAGGGTTTGGACTTTGGCAATGGGTCGTCGATAGTGGTTGACTATAAAGGTAACATTGTTGCAGAGACATCGATTGATAATCCTACGGCAATAGCATCTTTAAGCATCGAGAAGTTAAATAGCTTTAGAAAGGCATTCCCGGTTTGGAAAGACGCCGACCGATTTACTCTCGAATGAGTTAGCGACTATGGCGTTTCTTGGCTAACGTAATAAACATTTCACATCTTGAACAATCGCAGTTCACAGCAAGCAGAGTCTTGCCGCTGCGTAAGAAGATTTTGTCGGGTAAGGCTTTTGCCGAGCCCGATTTTTTGCATGCTCCGAGCTCTCGGCGTATGCAGTATCGAGTATGCATTAACGGTTGCTCCGGTTTAGCTTTAGCCACTTCTATGGCATACTCTTTAACCGATGCACCATGGTCAACATATAATGATTTTGCTAAGCTGTTTGCCACATTATCTGCTGAAACCAATTCCTTGGTGAAGCATGGCGATGATTTATCTTCGCTTTTGCGCAATTCTTGACGATAAGTTATATTTTGTGCCTTGTCGAGCAGTTCTATTGCATCTCGGCGCAACTGCGATAGCACTGACGCGGGGATAAACGCATCGGTAAGGATCTCACACTCACCTAACGTGTAAATGGTATTACCCAACTTGGCAAGAGTTTCCCGTTGGCGAACTTTTTGGTCGGATTTTGATTTTTCGAGTCCTTCGGTATCGGTAATGCACGATATGCTATTCCCCCTTTCGTCAGTCAAATCGAGAACCAAGGAATTGCCTGCCACGCGAAGTGTGGCTTTAATCTCGATTTTCCGTTCGGTCTTTGATTTATTGATGCTGTCGTCGTGCTGCTTATCGTAGGTTCGATATATCACTGTGCCTTGCTGCAAATTCAATGGAGCATTGGCGAATATGATGCCATTTTCTACTTTATTAACTCGAAACCCATCAAAATTCTCCCCATTAAAATAGCTTAATCCATCACCGTTATTAATGGTTCGATTGGTATCGATGCTCAATCTTATGCCTCGGCATTGGTTTACAGTGCCTATCTTCTCGCCAAGCGATTTAGGTGTTATAAGCGATGCCATCTTAAAGCCATTCTTGTGATTTCGCTCCGTCAAGAAATAGTTGGTGTAAGATCGGTTGAAGCATCGTTCAAGGGCTGGTACAAAGTCACAAACTGAAGTTCCGCAGCTCGACCGTACATACCGGTCGGCATTAGCTTCAAGAATTGAGTCTATCTCTCGGCGAAAATATGCTACCGAATTGCGAACATAATTTGAGTCTTTCAATCGGCCTTCGATTTTAAACGACGACACACCGCTATCCATCATTTCAAGCAAATGTCCGCTCTGATTTAAGTCGCGAAGCGACAGCAGATGTCGGCCTTTCACCAATTCATTACCGTACTGATCTATCAAGTCGTATGGCATACGGCAAAGCTGCGAACACTCTCCCCTATTGGCGCTTCGACCTTTCGTGGCATAGCTCAACTGGCATCTGCCGCTATAACTAACGCACAATGCGCCATAGATAAATGCCTCCAATTTTGCATCAGTTGCCTTGTGGATAGCATTTATTTCGTCGAGCGACAATTCTCGAGCCATCACCAATTGCGAAAAGCCGAGAGAACTCAAGAATTGAGCCTTTTCGGGCGTGCGCAAATCGCATTGCGTGCTCGAATGAAGCTCGATTGGCGGTATGTCAAGGCGCAAAATCGACATGTCTTGCACTATCAGAGCATCAACACCTGCATTGTAGAGATCAGTAATCAGATGCTCTACGTCTTTCAATTCGTCGTCGTAAATGATAGTGTTGACCGTAGCATATAGTTTTGCATTAAACTTATGGGCATAGTCAGCTACGCGAGCTAAGTCACTGACATTATTGCCAGCTAAGGCTCTCGCGCCGAACCTGTTAGCACCCATATATACCGCATCTGCACCGAAATTGATTGCATCAATTGCCGTAGCAGCATCCTTGGCTGGCGCCAACAGCTCTATTTGTCTCTTTGCCATAAGTTTAGCCATTATTTAATGTTACGTATGTCGTAAGGTGTCGCTTGATACACAAAGTAGTTTAACCAATTAGAAAACAGCAGGTTGGCATGCGAACGCCAACGCACTATTGGGGGCAAAGATGGGTCATCGTTCTGATAATAGTTAACCGGAATCTTAGGATTTACGCCTTTTGCCGTATCGCGGCGATATTCGAAATCAAGGGTATAAGGAGAATACTCCGAATGGCCGGTAATATAAAACTCCCTACCATTGCGAGCCATAACCATATAAACTCCACTATCTTCGCTTTCGGCTATTATCGATAGTTCGGGACGCTTAGCTATGTCCTCGCGGCGTACTTCGCTAAATCGGCTATGCGGAACATAGAATTCGTCGTCGAATCCACGGAATATAGGATTTTGCTTTTCCAGTATATGATGCTTAAACACACCCGATATTTTCGACCCTATTACATGCTTTGGAATACCGTAATTATGATACAAACCGGCAAATGCAGCCCAACAGATATATAGAGTGGATGTAACATGCTTTTTCGACCAATCGAAAATCTCTATCAACTCATCCCAATAATCCACTTCGTTAAAATCGAGTTTTTCTACCGGCGCGCCTGTCACTATAAACCCGTCATAATTGTTATATTTGATCTCATCAAATTTCTTATAGAATGTCTCTATGTGCTCGCGTGGAGTGTTCTTGCAGACGTAAGTATCTGTGTCAACCAAATCGAGTTCAACCTGCAGCGGCGTGTTCGACAGTAGTCGAAGCAAGTCGGTTTCGGTCATAATCTTTAGTGGCATCAGGTTGAGAATGGCTATCTTAAGCGGACGGATGTCCTGAGTGGATGCCCTATTCTCATCTATTACAAATATGTTCTCTCTGCGCAATTGTTCCACTGCGGGAAGCGATGCTGGTACAGTTACTGGCATTGTTACTTATTATTTCTTTTGGTTTTGTATCACAAATTTAGTACAATCATTCGGTTTCGCCAATGTTTTTAATTTCTTTAAACATAGCCATTGCTTCATCTCGGCCCGAATTTATCAGCTCTGGGAAATGGGCGTCACTGTTAAATAATACAGGAGCGTCATATTTCTTCAATAAATTCCAGAACTGCTGATGTGGGAAGAAAATACCGCCTTTCTCGTATGCTTTGGTGTTGATTTCTATCCAATAGCCATGATCCATTATGGCATCGAATGTCTCCCTTACAAGATTCTTATACCAAATTTGGTTATCAATCCCAGGGCAGAACATACTCGCATTGAAGCCTATCTTGTCGAAGTGCCCTATTATGTCGAAGCCGCCCTTTTCAATCATATTCAGCGTCTGGGTGTAGAACGACAGTACCACGCCTTCAATATCATTGTAGAAATATTTTTCCATCTTGGGTTTGAAATTATCAAAACTGCCATCAATATCTACATATCCTTCGCCTTCAAACGATGGAATGAAATGAACTGAGCCAATGCGGTAATCTAAGTCCATATTTTGGAAATAATCATTGCTCGGCCCCCAATCGTCGAGATAATCTATCTCAAGCGAACGGTAAATATTGATTTTATCTCCGTAGATGCCTCTCAACCGCTCTATTTCATCGAAATATGGCTTTATGTCGTCGCTACTCATGTTGCAAGGCGACTGCAGTGGAACTGGCGAATGAGGCGAAAATCCCCAGTCGGTAAATCCATGATTTAATGCTGATAATAGTATGTTCTCCATCACGTCTCTGCCATCGCAGAATTGTGTATGGGAATGAAAATTATATTTGTCGCTATTTTCTACAATCTTTCGAAAGTCAATCATAACTAATTTATTTCAAATTGCTTTTGGTTATGCTTTGATAAATCTTTAAATCAAATTCTGCTGCCGATGCAAGGCAGTATTCATATATCTCTGCCGAAAGTTCTTCAAACCGCACAAAGTCGTGCTCTTTTACATAGAAGTACATCTCAATAGGCATTCCAAATCCTTCGGTAGGTGTCTGACGCACCATAAGCCACTGATTGGCATCAACCATATGGTTCTCCGACAGAAAGCGTTCCACAAATTTTCGATATAAGGTGACGTTTGCCATTCGGTTATATGTGGTTTTTGCATCATCATCAGTGATTAGATTGCTCGATTTCAGCCTTTTGAGCAAATCCTCGTCGGCGAAATGTACCGAGTCCACGTCGATAAGCACCTTCATACGTGCTTGTCGGCCTCCGAATTTCTTTATCCCCTCCCAGTTGCGGAATGAGTTCTGGATTAATCTATAAGGCGGAATGGTAGAGATAGAATTATCGAAATTCTTTATTTTGATGGTGGTCAACGACACCTTTATCACATATCCATTAATGCCGCAGTCGCGAATCTCAACCCAATCGCCCACTTTTAGCATCTTATTGATGTTGAGTTGAACTCCAGCCACAAAGCCTAATATGCTATCCTGGAATACGAGCAACAATATGGTTGCCATTGCGCCTAATCCGGCAAGCATTGTGGTTGGATTCTTGTCGAGTATCACTGCCAGCATTATTATTGTTGCAAAGAAGTAGATTACCACCTTGCAGAATTGCATCACTACATCTAAATAGTGATTATTCCTATCTTTGTGTTCCGACTTTGAGTAATTAAGATAGTTATTGAGCGCCAGCGAAATCAGCTTAGCCACAAGCAGCACGATATATACGTTGATGCTTCGGTAGAGCACTACATAAAGCAACGATGTAGCGTCTTTACCGAAGTATAGCAATGGCATAATCAGCGATATAAATAGCGCGGGTATCAGTCGCGATATTACGCCAATAACGTTGTCGGTAAAGAGATAATCGTCGATTCGTAGCGATGTGCGTCGAGCTATGCTAACAAGGAGCGGACCGATAATCTTTCTTACTATCACTCCTATAAGCACTGCCACAAGCAATATGAGAAAAATGTAGATGTAATGGTGCACAAAATCGGATGAGATGTCATATCTCATTGCCAATTCGTTGATGTAGTCTTGTATGATTTTTATCATATTGCGTTTGCTGATTATTTCAAAAAGTTGGTATGCAGAGCATTTGCCATGCATACCAACCAATGTATATACTTTTTCCCGTTATCGAATTTGATTCGAGAAAATTACTTTTCGCTTGGAGCACCGCCTGCTATCGATTCTCGCATGTTGGTATCCGATTCAATATTCTTGATTCGGTAGTAATCCATTATGCCAAGATTGCCAGCTCGGAATGCTTCAGCTATCGATTGTGGTACTTGTGCTTCTGCTTCTATCACTTTTGCGCGGGCTTCTTGTGCCTTTGCCTTCATTTCTTGCTCGAGCGCTATAGCCATTGCACGGCGTTCTTCTGCCTTTGCTTGTGCTATGTTCTTATCGGCTTGCGCCTGGTCTATTTGCAAGGTTGCGCCTATGTTCTTACCTATATCGATGTCGGCAATGTCAATCGACAGGATTTCGAATGCCGTACCTGAGTCAAGACCTTTCTTAAGCACGAGCTTAGAAATAGAATCCGGATTTTCAAGCACTTGCTTGTGGCTTTCCGACGAACCGATAGATGAAACGATGCCTTCGCCTACGCGAGCGAGCACGGTGTCTTCACCTGCACCACCCACCAGTTGGCGTATGTTGGCGCGTACGGTAACACGAGCCTTAGCGATCAGCTGAATACCATCTTTCGCTACGGCTGTAACAGGTGGCGTGTCTATCACTTTTGGATTTACCGACATCTGCACTGCCTGAAATACATCACGACCAGCCAAGTCGATAGCTGTTGCCATCTTAAAACCAAGGTCGATATTTGCTTTGGCTGCCGACACTAACGCATGCACAACTTTTTCTACATTACCGCCAGCCAAAAAGTGAGCTTCGAGGTCATCGCGATTCACTTCGCTCAGTCCTGCCTTATGGGCCTCAATCATTGCCTGCACTATCACTCTTGCGGGCACCTTACGGATGCGCATCAAGAACAATTGTATTAATGAGATTCTTACTCCCGACACTCTTGCCGAAATCCATAGGAAGAAAGGCACGTAGTAGAAAAATATGCATACTGCTACTACCGCCAATATTCCAATTAACATAATTGTCATTTCCATAAATATTTAGTTTTAACGGTTCTTATTTCTTTTGCCTTCTATTTTAATCACATTATTTGAAATACTCTTTAAGTCTTTTTCTCGTTTAATCACTGCATTTTCGAGATTCAGAATCTTCGATTTTAGCTGTGTGCGTTCGGATGCACTACCTTCGGCATATTCCTTGCGCAATCCTTTTAATTGTGCCTTTGCGCTGGTTAATGATTCTTTCACCTCAAGGTATTGCTCAAGATAATTGCGACCTTCACTGGTCTTTGCATCGTCGAGCGATGTGTAAATCACGCCTTTTGCTACTTCAAATTCAAATCCTACCGCATCTGTTGTCTCAGCCTTGCTGATGGCTTCAAGTCGCTCGAAGTATTCTGAATAATCGGCTCCTTCAGCCCATGTGTCTTTAATTGAATTTACATTGGCGTATGAATACAGGTTTGGATCGTCGATGCTATAATTCTCGCGAACCTCATTTGGAATAAACACATAGATAGTTAACTTGCCAGGTATCTGGTTTCGGTCAGTTGCCCACCATCCCAAGCCTGTCACTTCGTCTATTACAAGCAAATAGTCGTCGTATGGCGAATTATAAGGCATACCAAGGTTCTGAGGTTGGAAGAAAGAGCCATCTTCGCTATTTTTTCGCGACATAAATATGTCATATCCGCCAAGTGAGCCGTCGCCGTTGCTCGAATAATAGAGCGTTGACCCATCGGGCATCATAAATGGATATGCTATGTCGCCATTTAGATTCAGATTGCCATCCACAGCTTGATACTCTTCCCACGAGTTGTCAAGCAGACGGTTCGATTCCATAAGTTGTGTGTCGCCAATGCTGTCGCAACCCACCCACATCATACGGTCGCCATTCTCGGGAATAAACACCGAAGTGGTTGAGTCGGGCTTTGCGTATGGCAATATGTCGCTTGTGACAAATCTGCCGGTTTCTGGCGATATCTTATATGCGAGAAAGAAGTCTTGCTTATCTACCACAAGGCTATCTATAATCACTATCTTTTCCACATGTTCATACATCGATTTCGCAGAGCGAGCTGCATCGAGGTGCAGCGATGCCTCTTCAGAGATTTCCTTGTCTGCTTCGCGCATCATGTCAACATATTCTTCCATGTAGGAATATGCTTTGTCAAATTCGTGTTTTGAATATGCAATCTTGCTTAAATACATTTTTGATTCTGCCACACTCTTAGATGCTGCATACTCAAAATATTTTTCCGATTCGGCTGTAGAACCCGTCTTATAAAGGCATACGCCCAACCAGTGGTTTATCGATGCATTCTTCTTATTGCTGGCACTTTTTTTATAGAGTTCTTCAAAGGCTACCAGAGCCTCTTCGTATTTCTCCTTCTGGTACAATGCCTTTGCCTGCTGTAAAGTCACTGCTCCTGCTGCTAAGGTGCACGTTGCCAAACACAAGGCTATAATATGTCTTCTTAGACTTTCTTTCATCATCGTTTCTCTGTGTACTACACAAAATTAGCAAATTTTATCGGCTAAAACAAATGTATAATATAACATCAATAGTTTTAAGGGTAAATATATTACTTTAACTTACTCGCCTTCACTCCTTCAAATGTCATTTTTACAGGTTTTATTTTGCCGTCTTCGTTGAAATATAAACGGTCGATGCAAGTTACTCGCTCGTTAGCATCGGTTTTACCTAATGGCCTACGATGATACACTATATAGTATTCATCATCGCCTTTACCTTTTATCACCGAGTGATGGCCTGCGCCGGTAGCCACATTCTCGTCTTGCTGCAGTATCTTACCGATGCGTTTAAAGGGCCCGTACACTGAATCGGATATTGCATAGGCTACGCAATAATCCGGACCACCCCATCCGCCTTCGCTCCACATAAAGTAATACTTGCCGTTGCGCTTAAGCATAAATGGACCTTCTACATAGTTCTCCGGAGTCACTTCTTTATACATTTCACCGTCGCTGTGCGGCTGCAGGCTCAGCAAATCGGGCGAAAGACGCACCATGTTGCAGTGACGCCATCCGCCATAAAACATATAATACTGCCCGTCGTCATCTTTGAAGACGAATTGGTCGATAGGCTGTGCTCCGTTTACTATCTCGCCTATCAGCGGATGCCCAAGTGCATCTTTAAACGGACCGGCTGGGCTGTCTGACACCGCTACGCCTATGCCACCTATCATATCATTGTTCTGGATGTCGTTTCCACCAAAGAAAAAGTAATATTTGCCATTTGCATGTATCACAGATGGCGCCCATAAGCAGCGATTTAGCCAACTTATATTCTCTATGGCTATAACCGAACTATGCTTTGTCCAATTTACAAGGTCCTTCGATGAGAATGCATCGGCAAAAAGTTGTTCGTTATATGGCGCTGAATATGTCGGGTATATCCAATATTCGTCACCAAACACGACTCCTTCTGGGTCGGCATACCAGCCCTCAAATAGGGGATTGCCGCTTGTTCTACCTTTGGCTGACACATTCACTGCATTCGACAGTGCCAAGACTGTCACAATAAAGCCTTTAATGTATTTTTTTATCATTTCACTCAAGTATTTTCTGTTCTTTTAATATTCGTTCTATCTCAAGTTGGGTGCTCCACCGGTCTACATCATTGCGATTCTCAAACATTATAACATTAACCTTATTCTTTAAATATTTACATGCATATGCCTGAAAACCACCATTATCGCCTGTATGATATATCTTTGTATCGCCATCGTAGGATTTGTCGATGAACCATCCCAAACCATAGAATGTGTTCTCTCTATTTTGATATCCACAATACTTGCTTCCGCTGACCTTAGTTTGCTCTGAATAAGCCATATCGCGATACCTCTCACCCACTATTTTGTTTTGCGCCAAAGCATTCTCCCAACGCAGAAAGTCGTGAGTGGTAGTATAAATGCCACCATCGGCTTTTGTGGCGAAGAATGTTTCTTCTCCGTAATCACATTCTGCCCAATGTTTGCCGGCGCTATCAGCATAGTCGATTTGTGAAACTTCGCGCTGCTTTGCATAATCGCTGTCGCTACCCGACGTGGTGATAGCCTCGTTTATAATATAACCATGTGCCATATTGCTAATCTTGGCATCTGCAGAGAAATATTGCACATTTTCCATGCCAGCAACATCAAAAATCACTCGTTTCTGATAATCTTCGAATTGCTCTCCTGTGATTTTCTTTATTAGCGCGTAGAATAGATCGAAAGTCGGGTTAATATAGTCGTAATTGGAGCCTGGTTCAAACTTCAGACTGTCGAGTTCTGCCATGTAACCTATGCTTTGCATGTCAGTGGCATGCAGCATAAAGTCGTAATCATCTCGAGGTCGTGCATCAGGAACGCCTGAAGAATGACTCAAAAGATGGCGCAGTTTCACACGTTGCCAAATGTCGCTTTTAAATTCGGGAAAATGCTTAGCCACGCTATCGTCGAGAGATAATTTGCCTTCCTCGCATAACTTTAGAACTCCGATTGCTGTAAACTGCTTCGTTATCGAGGCGATATTAAATGCTGTATTGCCATCGATGGGTGTCTTTGCTTCCATATCAGCCATGCCTCGTGCTGAGTCATATAGAACCTCGCCATTTTTTGCAATCAAAAGTGCCGCACCAGGTGCATCAGCGCTATAATGAGCATCCATCAATGAGTCTAATCTTTCAACGAGTAATACACTGCTATCAGTATTGCCATTCCCGCAGGAAATCATCAATGTACTCATCACCGCCGTAAATGCTATGGGTAATACTGCAAATCTCTTCATAATCTCATCAAAATAGTTTGGCTATTTGGCTGAATGTAAAGACATTATAGGTTCGTTTGCCGTCGGGTGTAAAATTCGGCTCTTTACGCGAAAACAAGTCAGTGACAAGTGCTTCCATCTCATCATCATTCAGCGAACGGCCATAGGCAAATGCGCCAGCTTGTGCCACTTTTAAAGCAATGTGCTGATAAACCATGTTCTGCAACGAAACCCCGCCCGACTCTACTGAATCTAATATCTGAAGTATCAAATCCTTGATATTAACGCCGCTAAGACCTTGTGGAATGCCATTGATTGCCCAGTCCATAGCACTTAGTTCCGATAGGCTGAAGCCGAGTTTTGCCATATCGGGCTCAAGTTCGAGCATTAGTGCATTTTGCGCCGGCGAAAGGTTGATAATCTCAGGGAAAAGTATTCGCTGTGATATTACATTCTCTCCGCTCATTTGCATCATGTAATTGTCATATAGCACTTTGATGTGAGCACGATGTTGATCCACAATCAGAAGCCCATCTTCTTGCGGCGATAATATATATTTGCCTTTTAGCTGCATGTATTTTCGAGATGCCTCAATGAGAATTTGCTCCCTGGGCGCATCTTCCTCGTCGATAATGTTGTGCTTAGAGCTTACTATAATCTCTTCAAGGTCGAGGCTGCTACTTTTAACAGTTTCGCTTTGTTCATTTGCCCCCTTTGTGAAGTTGCCATACAGGCTCTGCCAATCGACATCCACCGTAGCACTTCGTCCTTTACCCGAGCGATAGTCATTTCCTCCGCCAGGTGCAGTGGTTTTGCCCGATGAAGATGCAGCAAACGGATTATAGTTTGGATCAACATTTATCGATGGTGTATCTACGTTTTCTATCCCCCTAAATATAGGAATTGCGAGTGCATCTTCATTATCGAAGTCGATTGATGGCACAACATTGTATTTTCCCAGTGCTTCTTTCACAGCAGCTGAGATAATTTGCCATATCGGACCTTCGTTTTCAAATTTTATCTCATTCTTTGTAGGATGTATATTTACATCAATCGAATTTGGGTCAACAGTGAAATTCAAGAAGTAATTTGGTTGCGCTTCGTTGGAAATCAACTGCTCATAGCACGAAATCACCGCCTTATGGAAATATGGGTGGCGCATGTGTCTGCCGTTTACGAAGAAGTATTGCAAGAAGTTTCGCTTACGAGCTCCTTCTGGACGGCAGATAAACCCTTCAATCTTAACCAACGATGTATCAACGCTTAGCGGTATTAATTGCGCATCAAGGTTCTTGCCGAGCAGTGCAGTTATTCGGGTCTTGAATGTGCCGGGCAAGAGCTTGTAGAGCACATTATCGTTATGTACTACGGTAAACTCCACATTGTGATTCACAAGGGCGAGCTTTTCGAATTCTCGGATTATATTATTAAGTTCTACCGAATTAGCTTTGAGAAACTTTCTGCGAGCAGGAACATTGAAAAAGATGTTCTTAATCATGAAATTGCTTCCTTCGGGGCACACTTCGGGCTCCTGCTTAACGCATTTTGAGGCGTTAATCTCTATCATTGTACCAAGCTGCTCTCCACGCTTGCATGTGCGCAGTTCCACTTGAGCGATGGCTGCTATTGAGGCTAAAGCCTCGCCTCGAAATCCCATTGTATGAAGATTGAAAAGGTCCTCAGCCTTGCGTATTTTCGATGTGCTATGTCGCTCAAAAGCTAATCGGGCATCGGTGTCGCTCATACCCACGCCATTATCGATGACTTGAATAAGCGTCCTACCAGCCTCTTTTAATATAATTTGTATCTCTGTTGCTCCTGCATCCACAGCATTTTCCACCAGTTCTTTTATAACCGATGCCGGTCGCTGGATTACTTCACCTGCTGCTATTTGGTTGGCAACTGAGTCGGGCAACAACTTTATTATATCGCTCATATCAAAAACTCCTTTTTCAGCTATAGTCTGTAAATGTTAGTTTGATTTTTTCTTTCGACGCGCGCTCTTCACTTCCTCATTCATCAGAGCATTCATTTCTTCATCCTTGCCGAAGATGTCGTCTGGGCATGTTGGACGAAGGTCTTCATACCATTTAAATTCGTCGAGAGTTAAATCCTTCTTTCGCGCCAAATATAGTGGCATCGCTTTGCCAACTACATCGGGCCATAGTATCATTTTGTCGATTTCTTGCTTAGGCTTTAGTGTCACTATCAGAAAACTGCCCTCTGCTTTTATCAGCTTATTGTAAGTTGAATCGTTTTCCATAGGGTAAGTGAGAACTTTCACATTGCCTTTAACGTCGAGTTTGCGCAGTTCCTTTTCTTCAAAGAAGGCTTTCATCTCTTTACCCGTAAGTTGGTTAAAATAGACGTCCTCTATGCGTTCTGCCACAAATCCGAAGTCGGGCAATGTAGCCCAATCTGCTGTTGAATCATTCATGTGCACATTTATTTCGTTGCCCGACACCTGTCGTTCTCCACTCCATACCACTGGGTGTGAATACATGTTTAGTATGGTGTCACGTTCCGAAATCGACATCGAGTCACACACTCCTTGCAGGTCACTGCGGTAGAATCTCACTCTGTGATGCGCCATCAGAAGTCGTAGCGAATCACTATCGAGGCAAGTTCTTAATGTGTCGGCATGCAAGTAAAGGGTATCGCCCTGCGAAAACTCTCTTGCTCGAGCCCGTTTTGTGACAAACGACTCGCCAGTTTGTTCATTGTGATAACCATAGTCTCCATCAAGTATCGAACTATTTGCAGTATCGGTCAGAATCACATTGCTGAATGCTTCGCCTATTCCTGAATTTCGGTCATAGTAAAGCGTGTCGCCCACCACAGTTTGGTTGTCCTTTGTGATGATTAATGAGCGTTCGTAGAGTGCACTATTTTCCTTTTCGGTGTTATACCAGCCTTTGGTAGTGTGGATTATATTGCTGTCGGATTCTATAACAGTCTTTCCTACAATGTCGGCTATGTGTGTCGCAGTATTGTAGTGAAGGGTGTCGGTGCGCATCACATACTTCTCATTGCGAAGCTCTACGTCGTAGAGGAATTCCGCGTGCTTTGTGTCTGGCTCGTATTGACCAAAAACCGAGGAAAGTTCATTCTGTGAATCGATAATTTTTCCGCCCTCAAAATAGTAGCCAAGGTTGTTTGCCATATCATAGTCTAGGCTATCGGTATAGAGCGTAACGTCTTTGTTGATTAGTCGCACATTATAGCGAAGCTGCGCCATCTCGTCGAGACCACTGTAATAAAGCACATCGGCATACACGAATAGAGTATCGCCCTGCTCCATCTTCACATTACCAAATGCGTCGAGTGAGTTGGTATTCTCGTAAAAATATGCACTATCGCAATACATAAACATGCCTTCCTTACGGAATTTCACGTTGCCTGTAAGCACCTGATAATCCTTGCTGATATTATAGTCGGCACTCAACACATCGGCATTTTCCAGGAAAATCTTGTTTTTCTGGTAGCGGTTGGCTGAAGGAATCTGTGGCGTCAATTTGCTATTCTTGCGATTGTCGATTCGTGCCGGACGCTTTGCTGTAATCGTAGTTTTGTTCTTGTCGGACTGCTTATCGGGCTTTTGTGCCCACGCAGTTTCGCCGAACATATTGTAAAATAGACTAAGAGCCAAAAGGCATAAGACCCCTAATCGAATCTTATGCCCAGTATGTCTATATGTTTTATTTTTCTTGTTCACTTATCGATAATCAGTAAGTTCTGTTTATTTGCCCCATTCATATTGGAATTCGCAGTTGCGCCAACCTTCTTCAATTCTCACATAGGTCTTTTTCTGCTTTTCCTTTATCCAGTCGGCTATAATTTTTTGTCGTTGACTATTTTCATACATTCCCTTAATCAACTGGTAGTCTTCGGCAAGTTCTGCCTTATGGCCTTCGATTCGTCGTGTCAGTTTCACTATCGCCACCATTTCGCGGTTGGTCTTAGGATTCATCATAACGAATGGTTCCGACACATCGCCAACTTCCATCTTATCCACAACCTTACCGATTTCCGGATTTAAGTCTGCCATTTCAAACTTTGGCGACATTGTCTTCTCGTTGGTCATTATACCTTTGTTGAGCTTCGAATCTTTATCTTGCGAAACATATAGCGCTGCTTCTTCAAAAGTCACTTTGCCTTGGTCGATTTTGCTCTTTATTGAGTCTAATCGAGTGATTGCATCGGTAAGGTCCTTGTCTGAAACCTTTGGGCGAAGCAATATGTGACGGGTGTTTACGCGGTCTCCTCGCTTTTCGATTAATTGTATGATGTGAAAACCGGCATCGGTTTCTACAATCTTCGAAACTTTCTTGGTGTCATTTAAGTTAAATGCCACATTGGCATATTCGGGGAACAAGTCGGTCTTACCCATAAATCCGATTTCACCACCGTAAACCGAACTGCCATCTTCAGAGTATAGGATAGCGAGAGTTGAGAATTCACTTTCGCCATTATTAACCTTGTTGGCGTAGTCGCGAAGGCGTGCCTTAACTTCGTCGATTTCCTGCTGAGGTATCACTGGATTGATTGATACTATCTGAACTTCTACCTGAAGCGGGACATATGGCAACGAGTCAACTGGCAGTGAGTTGAAATATTTGCGTATATCCGATGGAGTTGGCTTCACGCCCTTTGTCAAATTGTTTTGCACTTCTTGTATTGTGGCTTGATCCCTTACCATCGACATTGTTTGCTCTCGAAGTTCCGGCATTGTCTTTCTGAAATACTCTTCCACCTTCTCCTTCGAGCCCAAGTTGTTGATAAAGAAATTGAGTCGTCGCTCAGCCTGCTGCACAACCATCGATTCCGGAATGTCGATAGAGTCGATTTTTGCTTGGTGTAGGAAGAGCTTTTCAATAGCTATACGTTCTGGAATAACGCAATATGGGTTACCTGTTATATTGGTGCGCTCATATTGCATCTGCATATATTGTTCTTCTATCTCCGATTTAAAAATAGGCTCATCACCTACCACCCAGGCCACTTCTTCTGCCACATTGTTCTGTGCATTGCCCGACATCACAGCCATAGCAAGTGCCACTAATGTTATTAATTTAAGTTTCACTTTCTTGTTGTATTTGATTTATACCACAAATTTCACTATTTTTTGTCAATCAGCAAAATCATATCGATATAATTGACACATTTAAAATCTTTTTTAACTAAATAGTGCTCTCTATTTGCTAAATTGGGCGTTTAATCGCGATTAAAATAATTAAACGCCTTCCACAATTTCATTACTGAATGTGAAAGGCGTTTTTTACCAGAGGTTGTAAACGTGAGATTATTCTTTTACCATCCTAAGCACTTTCTGGTTGATTTTTACTGGATATTTAGCTTTCAATTCCTTAATCCATTGCTCTTCAAGATATGCCTGATAGTCGCTAACAACTTGCATTTTAACATCAGCAGCACACTCAGGCTGTTCTTGCAATCCGCCTTCGGCGATGTAGAACTCTTTATATTTTTTTATCTCCGGCTTATCTCCAGATTTGAACACCAAGTAATCGACCGCCACATTTTCGCCTTGCGCAGCAAACACTTTCTGCACATTAACCTTTGCCTTGAATTCTTTCTTTAGCTTTGCGTATTTCTCGGCGTCGTTGGCGTTATCGTTAAGGAATTTTACCGCTTCTTGCATGATAGAATCGTTATATGCCATAATCACAAAGCCTTTAAATCGTGGCTTATCCCACTTATATTCGCTCTTATGAGCTTTGTAGTAGGCTTCAAGGCCTTCAGTATCCTTGCTTGCGCCTTCCCAAATGGTGCGATTGCTCACTTCAAAAAGAAGCATGCCATCGCGATACTCATTCATCAAATTGTGAAAATAAGCATCTTCTTTGTATAACTTATCCATATACAGCTGCGAAATCTTGTCTTCTACAGCTTTTTCGAGTTGCATTTCTGTAAGAGATTTTTCTCCTTCTGCAGTAATGATGTTGCGTGGTTGCATGCCAGCCGCCAACTCTTTCATTGGCACTTTCACTCCGTTGATTGTAAATGCAGTGAAATCCGATGACTTAAGTGAGTTTACAAACACAGTGTCATTTCCTGCAGCATTGGTTATCATCTTGGCAACATAATCGTCGAAATCTTTGTTTGGGGAATATCCAAATTCCTTTTTCAAGACTTCCATTCTCGCATCTTTAGCCATAGTGGCGCGCTCATCGCGTTGCATCATTGCGAGGATGTCCTTCTTAACTTCTTCGAAGGATCCCACCGGTTGGCTCGAATATTTCTTGATGATATGCACGCCGTAGGCAGTTTCAAATGGACGAGAAATTTCGCCGTTGCCCAATTCGAATGCAGTCTTTTCAAATTCAGGAACCATCTCGCCCGATCCAAATGCTCTTAGCATACCGCCTTTACTTGCCGATCCTGGATCTTCTGATTCAGCCTTCGCCAACGCATTGAAATCGGCGCCTCCAATAGCCTTTTCATACACGAGATTCATCTTATTCATAATCTCTGCCTTAACGCTATCGCTGGCATTTTGTGGATATAGCTTCAAAATGTGTGCACACACCACTTTACCTCTATCGTCACGCACATTTGTAACCTTTAGCAAGTGCCAACCAAAGTTTGTGCGGAATGGCTCCGAAAACTCTCCTACTGGAGTCTCGTAAGCCACTTTTTCAAAAGCATAAGGGAATGTGCCCGACTTGATATAGCCCAAGCTGCCTCTACGCTTCTTGGCGGTGCGATCTTCTGAATGTTTATATGCCAAGTCTTCGATGTTTTCGCCATTCTTAAGGCACTGATATAAGCTGTCGATGCGCTGTTTTTGAGCTGCTGCGCTTGTTTCGTCTCGACCTGGCGACAAAAATATGTTCACCACTTCCACATTCTTCAACATGCGCTGATAAGCTTCTTTTGCCAAGGTGTTGACCACAGTGCTATCTTCTAAATATGGCTTAAGCAAGTCTTTCTTATAGCCTTCAAATTCCTTTTGGAACGATTGCAATGTGTCTAAGCATTCGCTTTCGGCTTGAGCCACTTTCAACTTATACACCACAAAGCGCTCCACATACTGGTCGAGCGTTTCTTTTTCTATCTGTTGAGTGCTGTTCTTATGATAAAGGTATTGAAACTCTGAGAGTTTCACGTCTTTACCGTTGATTTTCATCACTACTGGGTCTTTTGCCGCGTAGGTTAGCATCGCGGTACTCAATAGTGCACAGATGGCTAATTTTGTTCTCATCGTTATATTAGAAATATTTTTTATTCTATAGTCTAACGAAAAAACCGCCATAAAATTATACGATTCCGCAACTTTTCTATCCTCTTTCTTGCATTTAGTACAAGCAAATGAGTGAAAAATTGCGGAATCGAAATATATCTGTTGCTACGCTTATGCTAAATTGCTATTAGCTACGGCTGTAGTTAGGAGCTTCGCTGGTGATAGCCACATCATGTGGGTGACTTTCTTGCATACCGGCGTTAGTAATCTTAACAAACTGAGCGTGGTGCAATGCCTCGATTGTTGGAGCGCCACAATATCCCATACCTGCGCGCAAACCTCCAAGCATCTGATATGCCACTTCATAGAGTGTTCCCTTATATGGCACGCGAGCTGCAATGCCTTCTGGCACAAGCTTTTTGTTATCCGACACATTGCCTTGGAAATAACGATCCTTGCTGCCTTTTTCCATTGCTTCGAGCGAACCCATGCCGCGATATGTCTTAAACTTACGGCCGTTGAAAATGATAGTTTCACCTGGAGATTCTTCTACACCGGCAAACATTCCGCCCAACATTACTGAATATGCGCCTGCTGCCAAAGCCTTAACGATATCGCCTGAATAGCGGATACCACCATCAGCAATCAATGGCACACCTGTGCCCTCGAGTGCCTTAGCCACATCATATACAGCCGATAATTGAGGAACGCCGATACCGGCAATTATACGAGTGGTGCAGATTGAGCCAGGACCGATGCCCACCTTAACACCGTCAGCGCCATTTTCTACGAGGTACTTGGCAGCGTCTCCGGTAGCAATGTTGCCCACCACCACATCTACTTGAGGGAAAGCGTTTTTCACTTGACGCAACACTTCTACCACGCCCTTAGTATGGCCGTGAGCAGTGTCGATAACGAGGGCATCCACTCCAGCTTCTACAAGAGCACGTGCGCGCTCTAAAGAATCCTTAGTAACACCAATGCCTGCTGCCACGCGCAAGCGACCCAATGAATCCTTGGCTGCATTTGGCTTATCTTTTGCCTTTGTTATATCTTTATATGTAACAAGGCCAACCAATTTGCCGTTTTTGTCAACTACTGGCAGCTTTTCAATCTTATGGTTTTGTAGTATGTCGGCTGCTTCTTCAAGGTTTGTCGATTGGCTGGTAACCACAAGATTATCTTTAGTCATTACTTCATCTATCACCTTGGTCAAGTCGCGTTCAAAACGCAAGTCGCGGTTTGTAACAATTCCTACAAGGTTTTTATCGTCATCTACTACAGGGATGCCACCTATCTTATATTCGTGCATCATGTTCAATGCGTCTTGCACTGTTGAGCCTCGCTTGATGGTGACAGGGTCATAAATCATACCGTTTTCTGCACGTTTCACTGCATGCACTTGGCGTGCCTGCTCCTCTATCGACATATTCTTGTGGATTACACCGATACCTCCTTCGCGAGCTATAGCTATAGCCATTTGCGACTCAGTAACTGTGTCCATCGCTGCCGAAATTAATGGCACATTAAGGGTGATGTTGCGTGAGAATTTGGTAGTTAAATTTACTTGATTTGGCAGTACCTCTGAATACGCAGGAATTAGAAGTACATCGTCGAAGGTTACACCTTCCATTTTTACGCGATCTTCAATAAAAGACATATATTAGGATTTATTTTGCCTTGCGGCGTTATTAAATATTTATTTTCTTCTCCAATAGACCCCAGATCAGGTGTTTCTCCCCCACATCTCGGGCGCTTTTTCTTTTATTGCGCACAAAATTACAAACTTTTCACGAAATAACTATGCTATTTCGTTTATTAAATTCTTTTTTTGCGCAAAAAAAGTCTTGCCGGACTATTGTCCAACAAGACATATTTATCACTAATTTCCGTGCTCGCTCACAAACTTCAGATGAACAAGCCTAATTTCATCTTCCGAGAATACGTCGCCCCATTCTTTGAATGCAGCCTTCAAGTCATCGGTTTCACATTCTCTAAAGTAATCGGCAAGTTCGTTGATATCGTCTTCATCGATAATTTCATTTAGATAATAATCGATGTTAATGCGAGTGCCGGAATAGACTATTGTTTCTATTTCATCCACAAGTTCGCTGAATGAGAGCAGAAGCGAGTCGGCAAGTGCGTCGAGCTGTATTTGTTTATCGATACCTCTAATGATATCCACTTTCTTCACGCTGCGCTTTGCCACAGTCTTCACCCTGATGTCAAGCGGGCGCTCTATCTCGTTTTCTTCCACATGATGAGCTATGAGCTCTATGAAATCTTTGCCATAACGATGTGCTTTACCTTCGCCTACGCCTGGAATGTTCTGCAATTCTTCCATCGTTATAGGATATGTGGTAGCCATCGCTTCAAGCGAGTTGTCTTGGAATACCACATACGGAGGCAGATTGTTTTTCTTGGCAATCTTCTTGCGTAAATCGCTCAGCATAGCATATAGCTCAGGGTCGAGTGCACTTGCTGCGCCCGATTTGCTCTCGTTATCGGCGTCGATATCAGTGAAGTCCCTATCCTCAGCTACTTTAAACGATACTGGGCGCTTGAGATATTCTTTGCCCTTAGCGGTTATTTTGAGCATACCATAGTTCTCGATGCCTTTTTCAATAAAGCCTTCAATTACGCCCTGATTAATCACAGAATTGATAAATTTAGGCTCTGCACTTGATTCCGACCCAAATAATTCGAGGTCTTCGTCCTTGATGTCCTCCAATGGTTTGCCAAGAAGCAGTTTCACCACATAGTCCGACTTACGGCGCTCTTTAAGCGCGATAATTGCTTCAAGCACAGCGCATAATTCATCTTTTGCCTCAATGCGTACTTTGGGGTGTCGGCAGTTATCGCAGTTGCCGCAATCGCATTGGGTGTAATTCTCACCAAAATAGTGCAGCAGAGTCCTTCTTCGGCAAACCGACGATTCGGCATAAGCCGCAGTCTCTGCAAGTAGCTGTTTGCCTATCTCTTGCTCGTTGGTGGGCTTGCTCTGCATAAACTTCTCGAGTTTCTTCAAATCGCTCTTGGTGTAGAATGTAATGCACTCGCCTTCACCTCCGTCGCGACCAGCTCTACCAGTCTCTTGGTAATAACCTTCGAGGCTCTTAGGAATATCGTAGTGAATCACAAATCTCACATCAGGCTTATCAATGCCCATACCAAAGGCTATGGTTGCCACTATCACATCCACTTTCTCGAGCAAGAATGCATCTTGGTTCTCGGTGCGCTTTGCACTATCCATACCAGCGTGATATGGTAGCGCTTTAATGTCGTTAACGCACAATGTTTCAGCCAATTCCTCCACCTTTTTGCGGCTCAGGCAATATATGATGCCCGACTTGCCCGGACGCGACTTAATGTAGCGGATAATGTCTTTATCTACATCTTTTGTCTTTGGGCGAACCTCATAGTAAAGATTCGGACGGTTGAACGACGACTTAAACACAGTTACATCGGTCATACCGAGGCTCTTCTGTATGTCGTGCTGCACCTTAGGCGTAGCAGTTGCAGTGAGCGCTATCACTGGACGAACGCCTATTTCCATGATTTTAGGACGTATGTTTCGGTATTCTGGACGGAAATCGTGTCCCCACTCCGATATGCAATGAGCTTCGTCAACGGCGAAAAATGATATCTTTACGCTTTTTAGGAACTCTATATTCTCCTCTTTGGTTAGCGATTCGGGTGCCACATATAGCAGCTTCGTTTTGCCACGGCGTACGTCCTCCTTTACTTCAAGCACAGCTTCGCGGGTCAACGACGAATTTAAGAAATGAGCTACGCCATCGTCTTCGCTATAATTTCTCATAGCGTCAACCTGATTCTTCATCAATGCAATTAGAGGAGAGATTACAATGGCCGTTCCTTCCATCATCAGTGACGGAAGCTGGTAGCACAACGATTTGCCGCCTCCCGTGGGCATAAGCACAAAGGTATCTCTTTCGGCGATTAGGTTCTCCACAATCGCTTCCTGATTACCCTTGAATGAATCGAATCCGAAGTGTTTCTTCAATTCTGCTACGAGTTGCTTGTTGTTGGCCATGGTTAATAATTGATTGGTTCTTCGTTTTTGCTATACAAATATAAAATAAAGGCTCAAAAATTGCAAGTTTTTGAGCCTTAAAATATCATATTTGATTAAATGATTCGAAATTAGCCTTTTTTAATTGTTTTTCGGCATAATCTCGAGTGACCGAAAATTTACGTTTCTTAGTCGAAGGAACCTCATACATGGCGTCAATCATTATCGTTTCAACTATTGATCTCAAGCCGCGTGCTCCGAGTTTATACTCTATTGCTTTATCAACTATGAAGTCGAGCGTGTCGTCCTCAAATATCAACTGCACGCCATCCATCTTAAATAATTTAACGTACTGCTTAGTGATGGCATTCTTTGGTTCGGTTAGAATCTTGCGCAGTGCTGTTCGGTCGAGAGGCTCAAGATTAGTCAATATCGGCAGACGGCCCACTATTTCTGGGATTAAACCGTAAGACTTCAAATCTTGTGGAGCCACATAGTGCAAGAGTCGCTCTCTGTCGATTCGCTTTTGCTCCGAACTTGCACCATATCCTACTACGTGGGTGTTAAGGCGAAGTGCTATCTTGCGCTCGATTCCTTCGAATGCCCCACCACATATAAATAATATGTTCTTGGTATCTACTGGAATCATTTTTTGCTCTGGGTGCTTGCGGCCTCCTTGTGGTGGCACATTCACCACCGAGCCTTCGAGCAGTTTGAGCAAACCTTGCTGAACGCCTTCGCCGCTCACGTCGCGAGTTATTGATGGGTTATCGCTCTTGCGCGCTATCTTGTCGATTTCGTCGATAAACACTATACCTTTTTGCGCGAGTTCCACATTGTAATCGCATGCTTGAAGCAGACGCACCAGCAGGCTCTCAATGTCTTCACCCACATAACCGGCTTCAGTCAATACTGTGGCGTCAACAATTGCAAAAGGCACTTTGAGCAATCGTGCAATGGTCTTTGCGAGAAGTGTTTTGCCAGTTCCCGTTGGGCCTACAATGATGATGTTCGACTTTTCAATCTCCACATCATCTGCTTCCACGGTTTGCGTCAAACGCTTATAGTGGTTATACACAGCCACCGAGAGATACTTCTTTGCATCGTCCTGACCTATTACATACTGGTCGATATATTCCTTAATCTCTTGCGGAGTGGGAATTTCCTTAATCGATTCGTTAGCTTTTGCTTCAAAACGCTTACTCTCTTCGTGAAAGTACTCTTTCACTATTTCGTTGGCTTGCTCGGCGCAATCGCTGCATATGCAACCGTCTTGACCCGGTATCAATAGACGCACATCACTTGCAGCGCGCCCGCAGAAACTACAATATAGTTCAGACTTGCTTTTCCTCATTAGATGCTTTTGTTCTTTCTAGGATTTGGTCAATCATGCCATATTGCAATGCTTCGCCAGAAGTCATCCAGTAGTCACGATCCGAATCGCTTGCCACCTTATCGAATGGCTGTCCTGAGTGATTGGCTATGATTGAGTAAAGTTCGTTCTTCAATTTCAAGATCTCGCGAGCTGTGATTTCGATATCGCTTGCCTGTCCCTGAACACCGCCAAGTGGTTGGTGAATCATTACGCGAGAGTGCTTCAAAGCAAATCGCTTGCCTTGTTCGCCTGCCACAAGCAGCACTGCTGCCATCGAAGCTGCCATACCGGTGCAGATGGTAGATACATTGCTCTGTATATACTGCATAGTATCGTAGATTCCGAGACCGGCATATACCGATCCGCCCGGCGAGTTGATGTAGATAGATACGTCTTTGCCAGGATCGGCTGAGTCGAGATATAGCAGCTGGGCTTGTATAACATTCGCAGTATAGTCGTCGATTTGTGTACCCAAGAAGATGATTCTATCCATCATCAATCGAGAAAATACGTCCATTTGTGCCACGTTGAGTTGGCGTTCTTCCATGATGGTTGGGTTGATGTAACTGCTCGTAATATTAGCATACTGGTCGAGGGCAAGTCCGTTCATGCCCAAATGCTTTACAGCATAATCTCTAAATTCATTTTTCATAAACTTCTCTTATTATGTATTTTTCGGTATTCAAATCTACAAAATAAATGCCAAAATACAAAGTCATTATAAAAAATCAAAAAAAATGGGGTGATATCATAATATTAATGTGACATCACTCCCATAATATCTATTATTCGCTATGAATTACTTCTCAGCTTCGAAGAGAGCGTTGAAGTCGTTCACCGATACTTCCTTTTCTGCTATCTTGGCAGTTGCGCGGATGTAACCGAATACCTTATCATCAACGGCACGGTTTGCAAGGTCGCGGCGATATTCGTTGTTCTTAACGATTTCCTTTGCTTGACGTTCAACTGCATCTGCTGGTGCATTGTAGATGCCATATTGAGAGAATTGCTGAGTTACAATCAACTTAGCAATGTTCAATAGGTCTTCTTCTTCAACCTTTATTGCGCCGTTTGCGGCAATCTTATCCTTGGCAAGTTGCCAGATAAGTTGAGGACGCATCTTTGGATATTCTTCTTCCATCTTTTCGGCAGTATACTTTTCATCCTTCATAACGAAGAACTTCTTCAAGAATTCGTCAGGCAATTCTATTTCGCCGATGTGGTTAACGATAGCGTTTTGAGCATCGATAGTGAAGCGATAGTTGCTGTCGCCTACAAGCGAAGCCTTAATACCTTCCTTAACCTTCTCTACATATTCTTCTTCCGACTTAACAACATCCTTACCGAATGCCATGTCGAAGAATTCTTGGTTCAATTCAGCTTCCTTATCTACCGAAATCTGAGTGATAGTCATCTTGAAGTCGCTCTTAACGTCAGCTTCTTCGCGCTTGAGGTTAAGCATTCCGCCAAGTTCGCCAAGGTTGCCTTCGCAAGTGTTCCATGGGTTGAACACTACTTCTTCGTTCAACTTCTTGCCGGCAAATTTTGCCTTTTCGTCTTCGCTCTTGAAGAAACGAGGGCTAACGTATGTGCTTTCAACGCTGATACCACCTTCCTTTACGCTGCCATCTTCATTAAGTTCTACCAATGAACCCTTAAGCAGTGCTTCTGGAGTTACTTCTTCAGCATCTTCGCGAGAACCGAAACGCATGCGCATCGACTTGCTTTGCTTTTCAAACATTTCTTCGTCAACTGCAATGCTGTAGTATGGGATTTCTATTGATGCCAAATCTACATCAAACTCAGGAGCAAGACCTACATTAAACTTAAATGTAAATTCCTTGCCGCTTTCCAAGTCGAAGTTTGTGTCGTCGGTAACTATTGGTTCGCCGAGCACATTCAACTTGTTTTCATGAATATATTTTGTGAGCTGTTCTCCGATTTCGTCATTTACTACATCGGCAAGCACTTGCTTTCCGTATAGCTTTTCCAAAATGCTTAGTGGTGTGTGGCCTGGACGGAAACCCTTTACTGGATGGCTTTGGCCAATTCTTTTTAGATTCTTCTTAACCTTTTCAGCGTAGTCTGCTTCGCCGAGTGTAATTGTGATAACGCCATTTACGTTACCATTCTTTTCGAAATTTACATTCATTGTGTTTGAATATATTATTTAATTATTAATTATCAACATTATAGTGCTTTCACACCAAATCGGGTGCAAAATTACAACTATTTGTTGCGTTTCACAAATTTCGGTTAAAGTTTTTGCCATATTTAACCATAATCGCACCATTAGTGCATAATGAAGCTAAAAAAAGAGTGGCGAGTGCTAAGATTTAGTTAGCACTCGCCTATTCTTAAAGATTACTTCTTTTATTGTCTATTACCAGATTATGACTCTGTCGGCAGGCTCTATATACATCTTGTCGCCGCTCTTGATGCCAAATGCGTCGTAGAACGATTGGATGTTGCGCAATGATCCGTTAACGCGCCACTTGCCAAGCGAGTGAACGTCAATCTTTGTGCGACGCAAAATCTCTTGTTCGGTGATATTTGCCGCCCATACATTGGCATAGCTTAGATAGAAGCGCTGGTCGGGTGTAAATCCATCGATGGTTTCATTTGAACTGCCTTGCTTAGTCTTTTTGAATGCTGTGTATGCCACACGCAGACCGCCTTGATCGGCAATGTTTTCGCCGAGTGTATATTCGCCATTTGCGTGAGTGTCGCCGAGCACTATAATCTGATTGAATTGCTCAACGAGCACTTGAGTTTTTTCTTTAAACTTCTTGGCGTCTTCATCGGTCCACCATGCAATCATGTTGCCGTTTTGGTCGAAATTGCGGCCTTGGTCGTCGAAACCATGGGTCATTTCGTGACCGATTACCACGCCTATCGCGCCATAGTTGCAAGCATCATCGCCTTCTGGGTTGAAATATGGCGCCTGAAGGATACCTGCTGGGAAGCAAATCTCGTTGGTTGTAGGATTATAATAAGCGTTCACTGTCTGAGGAGTCATGGCCCATTCGTCACGGTCAACAGGTTGGCCGTATTTCGAAAGCGCATAGGCTGTTTCGAAAGCGCGTGCACGACGCACATTCTCCCAATACGACTGTTCTGTGTCAATTTGAATGCCTGAATAATCTCTCCACTTGTCGGGATAACCAATCTTAACGGTAAAACTGTTCAACTTAACCAATGCGTTGACCTTGGTTTTATCGCTCATCCAGTCGAGCGAAGCAATGTGTTCTGCCAAAGCTACCTTGAGGTTGTTAACGAGCTTGAGCATCTTTTCCTTTGATGAGGCTGGGAAATACTTCTCCACATAGAGTTCGCCCACTGCTTCGCCAAGGATGCCGTTAGGTGTGCCTATTGCGCGCTTCCAACGAGGTTCTTGCACTGTCTTTCCCGACATAACGTGTGAGAACATTTCGAAGTTGGCATCCACAAAATCGTCGCTCAAATAAGAACTTGCAGTGGTAATCACATCAAATGCCATATAATCCTTCAGTTCTTGATCTTTCAATGTAGCCATAAGTTCGCTCACCTTAGCCATAGCCTTTGGCTCGGTAACGCAAACTTTGTCAACACCGTTGAGCTTTCGTGCAGCAAAATATTCGTTCCACTTAATCGAAGGGAATTCGCTTTGAAGTTGATCTACAGTGAAGATGTTATACAATCTCGACATATCGCGACTTTCTTCGCGTGTCATAGTCACCTTGGCGATTTCAGTCTCAATCTTCAGGACATTCTTGGCTGCTTGCTTGGCTGCTTTTGGCTTATAGCCAGCAAGTTTCATAACAGTCTCGATGTAGTTGATGTATGCGTTTCTGATTCTTGTGCTATTTTCATCGTTTTCGAGATAATAGTCGCGGTCGCCCATGCCCAAGCTTGCCTGACCCGCATAAAGGATATTGACATCGCTATTCTTAAGGTCTGCCATAACGAAACATCCAAAAAGCGTAGAAGTCACATCATTGTGAAGCCAGCAGATGGTTTTCATCAAGTCGGCGCGGTTCATCGATGCGATAATTGCCAATTGTTCTTTGATAGGTGCAGCACCTTCGGCATTTAGTCGCACACTATCCATACCTAATTTGTAAAGGTCGTTAACTTTTTGGGCTACAGTTCCCTTTGCTGGATTCGACTTGTCGAGGTTCTGAATCAGATCTTTAACCTGATTACGGCTGTTCTCTGCCAATTCATCAAATGTCCCGAAACGAGCATATTGAGGGTCAAGTGGATTATTCTTTTGCCATCCGCCTGTAGCATATTGGTAGAAATCCTCTCCTGGGGCAATACTCAAATCAAGGTTAGCCTTGTCCACCCCAATTTTTCCTTTATCGTTTGCATTCATTGTAATTGATGATAATAAAGCCAATGATGAAACTAATAATGTCAATTTGTTCATTTTCTCTATTACTTAATTTATTGTTTGTTAATTATTTAGAAGTTAGTCTGTTTTAATGCGTTCAAGTTCTTCCGAAGCAAGTTCCCAATCACTCATAGCCATCTCAAGTTTTTTGTTAGTCTCTTGATGCTGCACGAATATATCGGGATCGCTGGTGTCGCCAGCTGCAATTCGGCTTTCTATCTCAGCCACTTTATCTTCGAGTTCGGCTATTTGTTTTTCAAACTCATCAACGCGCTTTTGTGCTTTGCGCACCAATTTGTCGTGCTCCTTCTGCTCGAAATACGACCGCTTAGATGCACTCATGGTTTCGAGTGGATTGATTTGTTGTGCCGAGCTATTGACAATCGACTTTTTCGCTTCAATAGCAGCGTTAACCTCAAGTTGTTGCAACGATTCGAGTTGTTTGCTTTGCAAGAAGTCGTACACGCCACCGAGATGCTCTTTAACCTTACCGCCACCAAATTCATATACTTTTTCCACGAGTCCATCGAGGAAGTCGCGGTCGTGTGAAACCACTATCACCGTGCCATCGAATGCTTTAATGGCGTCTTTCAATATATCTTTTGTTGGAATATCCAAGTGATTGGTGGGCTCATCGAGTATGAGTAGGTTCACCGGTTCAAGGAGCAATTTTATCATAGCCAGACGCGATTTTTCACCACCCGAAAGCACTTTCACTTTCTTGTCGGACGCTTCGCCGCCAAACATAAATGCGCCAAGTATGTCTCGTATCTTGGTTCGGATATCACCCACAGCCACACGGTCGATTGTGTCGAACACGGTTAGCTCTTGATCGAGCAGTTGTGCTTGATTTTGAGCGAAATATCCTATTTTTACGTTGTGACCGAGTTTTAGAACACCTTCGTAAGGTATTTCGTTCATGATGCATTTTACGAGCGTGGACTTACCTTCGCCATTTTTGCCCACGAAAGCTACTTTCTCGCCTCGTTTTATGATAAAGTTCACATCGGAAAACACCAGATGGTCGCCATAACTTTTTGCCACATCTTCGGCTATCACAGGATAGTCGCCTGAGCGTGGTGCTGGCGGAAATTTAAGCGAAAGATGCGAATTATCCACTTCATCTACTTCTATACGCTCTATTTTCGATAGTTGCTTAATGCGGCTTTGCACCTGCACCGACTTGGTGGCTTTATATCTAAAACGCTCTATAAAAGCTTCAGTGTCTTGAATCTGCTTCTGCTGATTTTGGTAGGCACGCATCTGCTGCTCAACACGCTCCTTGCGCAACTCGAGGAATTTGCTGTAGTTTACCGCATAGTCGTAAATTTTGCCCAAAGAAATTTCAATGGTGCGATTGGTAACATTGTCGATAAACGCTTTATCGTGCGACACAAGCACCACGGTATTTGCTTTTGTCTTAATGAAGCTCTCAAGCCACTGGATCGACTCGATATCGAGGTGATTGGTTGGTTCGTCGAGCAATAGCACATCGGGCTTCTGCAGCAAAAGCTTTGCAAGTTCCACGCGCATGCGCCAACCTCCGCTGAATTCACTGGTAGGACGGTCGAAGTCGCTGCGTAGGAATCCCAACCCGAGCAAAGTGCGTTCCATTTCAGCCTCGCAGTTGTCGGAGCGGTACATTGTCTGCAGTTCAGTATAATGCGTCAATCTATCGATTAGGTTATGATATTCTTCGCTTTCATAATCAGTACGCTTCAGCAGCTCTGCGTTAAGTTCATCCACGCGGGCATTTATCTTATTGACTTGTTCGAAAGCCTTCTTTACTTCCTCTTTAAGAGTTTGTGTATCAGAGAGTATCATCTGCTGTGGCAGATAACCTATAGTGATATCGGTAGGTTTCGACACGGTTCCGCTAGTAGGCAACTGCAATCCGGCTATAATCTTCATCATAGTCGATTTCCCTGCTCCATTACGCCCCACCAATGCTATTCGGTCGCGTTTGTTTATCACATAATTTATATTGTCGAATAGCGATTTGCTACTAAACTCTACCGACAAATTTTGTATCGCTATCATTTATAGTCATTTCTAAATTTAGACTGCAAAAATACTAAAAAATAGGTTAATCTCAAGTAATAAAACCACAAATATGATAATATATAATGTATAATTACCTCAAATTTTGTAATTTTGTAAGATGAATGTAGGCGTTACCGCCTCAAATCATTGCTTTAGCACATGGATTTTAAACTTCATTCAGAATATCAGCCTACGGGCGACCAGCCAAATGCCATCAGAGAATTATCGGATGGCGTTAATAATGGTGTACCATATCAGACACTTCTCGGCGTGACTGGTTCGGGAAAAACTTTCACCATGGCTAATGTGATAGCCAATACTAATAAGCCTACTTTAATTTTGTCGCACAACAAGACGCTTGCTGCACAACTTTATTCGGAGTTCAAGGCTTTTTTCCCAGAAAACTCCGTACACTATTTCGTGTCTTACTACGACTATTATCAGCCTGAAGCCTATATCCCATCAACAGATAAATACATCGAGAAAGACCTCGCCATCAATGAGGAAATCGACCGATTGCGTCTCTCTACTACTGCAGCGCTGTTGTCGGGTCGTCGCGACATTATTGTGGTGTCGTCTGTTTCTTGTATCTATGGCATGGGCAATCCCGACGATTTCGATAAAAACATTATCCATGTGGCTGTGGGGCAAGAAATAGGCCGCGACAAGTTTCTGACTATGCTTGTAGATGCTCTTTACTCTCGCAGTGAAGTGCAATATACCAGCGGCACATTCCGCGTTACGGGCGACACCGTTGATGTAGCTCTCGCCTATGAGCGAATTATGGTGCGCATCATATTTTGGGGTAACGAAATTGAATCGATTCAGATTCTCGACCCTGACACACAACTCCCTACCGAGACCGTTGATGCTTTCAAGATTTATCCAGCCAATCTGTTTGTGGCTTCGAAAGAGCGCGTAGCTAAAGCTATAGGTGAGATTTCAGTAGATCTTGGCACACAGGTAGATATGTTCTACAACGAAGGTCGTTCGGTAGAGGCGCGACGCCTCAAAGAGCGTGTGGAATATGACATCGAAATGATTAAGGAAGTAGGATATTGCTCTGGCATTGAGAATTATTCTCGTTATTTTGATGGCCGCGAGCCCGGCACTCGCCCATTCTGCTTGCTCGACTATTTCCCTGACGATTTCCTTACTATTATCGACGAAAGTCACGTTACAGTGCCGCAAATACGAGGCATGTACGGCGGTGACCAAGCTCGCAAAACCAATCTTGTGAACTATGGATTTCGCTTGCAGGCTGCAGTAGATAACCGACCACTTAAATTTGAAGAATTTGAGTCGCTTACTAAGCAAACCATATATGTGAGTGCTACGCCTGCCGATTACGAACTTGAGCAAAGCGAAGGTGTGGTAACCGAACAAATTATTCGCCCTACCGGACTGCTCGACCCACACATTACGGTAAGGCCGTCGATGGGTCAGGTGGATGATTTGATAAATGAAATTCAGATACGTGTCGAGCGCAACGAGCGCACTCTCGTCACCACACTCACCAAGCGCATGGCTGAGGAACTATCGGAATATCTTGCCAATCACGATGTGCGCGTGGCTTACATCCACTCCGATGTTGATACCATGGACCGAATACAGATACTTGACGATCTGCGCGCTGGTGCAATCGATGTGCTTATCGGTGTAAACTTGCTCCGCGAGGGTCTCGACCTGCCAGAAGTATCGCTTGTGGCCATTTTAGATGCCGATAAAGAGGGATTTCTTCGTTCTAACCGGTCACTTACTCAGACTGCCGGTCGCGCTGCTCGTAACCTAAATGGCGAAGTAATAATGTATGCCGATAAGATTACGCAATCTATGCAACAGACCATCGACGAGACTGAACGCCGCCGCAGCTTGCAGCTTGCCTACAATGAGGAGCATGGCATTACGCCTCAAGCCATCATTAAGGCTCGCAACGCCATTATTGGCGTAGATAATGAGTTCTCGCAGATTTCTACCGACAACAGTAAGCATCCTGGACGTGGCGAACACCGAGCCTTCACTTCTGAAAAGCCTCAATTCGCATCATACCAAACAGAGTTTACGCCTTCGGTGGGCATTGCTGCCGACCCTGTGGTGCAATATATGAGCAGTAGCGATTTGACTATGGCTATCGAACGATTGCGCAAGAATATGATTGAGGCTGCCAAGAATATGGACTTTATCGAGGCTGCTCAACTTCGCGACGAATTGATAAAACTCGAAGAGCGTAAAAAAGTTTTAGAAGAATAATTTATGGCAATAAATAACAGCGACAAAACTCAAAATATTGGAATCGAGCACTGGTTGCCAACCACAAAAAAGGAGATTGAGCGCCGCGGTTGGGATTATATCGACGTCATCCTTTTCAGCGGTGATGCTTATATCGACCACCCTTCGATGGGAGCAGCTGTGATTGGGCGCGTGCTCGAAGCCCATGGTTACCGTGTGGCTATTGTGCCCCAGCCCAACTGGCGCGACGATTTACGCGACTTTAAGAAACTCGGAGCTCCGAGGCTATTTTTCGGCGTTTCGGCTGGCGCTATGGACTCGATGGTAAACCACTACACAGCCAATCGCCGACGCCGTTCCGACGATGCCTACACTCCCGGTGGAAAAGCCGGAATGCGCCCCGACCACCCTACTATTGTATATTCTAAGATTCTTAAAGAGATATTTCCCGACGTGCCTATTGTGGCAGGTGGCATTGAAGTTTCGCTTCGACGCCTTTCGCATTACGACTATTGGGACGATGTGCTGAAACCATCTATTTTGGCAGATTGCGACGCCGATATCCTTATTTACGGAATGGGGGAAAAGCCCATTTTGGCGATTGCAGATGCTCTCGCCCAAGGGAAAAACATATCTGAAATATGCGATGTGCCGCAAACTGTTATTCGTCAGCCTTTAGCGGCAATGCCGCAGCTTGGCGATGAGCAAAATGTGCTCCTTCATTCTTTCGAGGAATGTAAGCAATCAAAATTATTTCAAGCACAGAACTTCAAAATCATTGAGATAGAATCAAACCTTTGGAATGGGCACACTCTGTGGCAAAAGACGGGTAATATGGCTGTGAAAGTGAATCGAACCAACCCACCAATGACTACTGAGGAGATTGATGCATCGTTCGACCTGCCCTACACCCGATTACCCCACCCTCGCTATAACGGCAAGACTATTCCAGCCTATGAGATGATTCGCCACTCTGTGAATATGCATCGGGGGTGCTTTGGGGGCTGTGCCTTTTGCACAATATCAGCTCATCAAGGCAAGTTTATTGCGTGCCGAAGCAAGAATTCGATTCTTCGCGAAGTGAAGCAAGTAACGCAAATGCCGGATTTTAAGGGTTATATTTCTGACCTTGGAGGCCCATCAGCCAACATGTATGGCATGCACGGATTCGACTTAGACCGCTGTAAGAAGTGTGTACGCCCTTCGTGCCTTCACCCAAAACCATGCGATAATCTAAATAACGACCATAGTGCACTTCTCGACATCTATCATAGCGTTGATGAGATGCCAGAGATTAAGAAATCGTTTATCGGAAGCGGTGTCCGCTATGATTTGGCTATGCATAAGAGTAAGGACCAGAGAATTAATAATATCAATCGCAAATATATCGAGGAACTTATTCGCTTCCATGTTTCAGGACGTCTGAAAGTGGCACCAGAACACACCAACGACGATGTATTGTTCTTAATGCGCAAACCTTCATTTTCTCTGTTTCACGAATTTAAGGCAATATTCGACCACATAAACGAGAAATATCAGCTCAAGCAGCAGTTGATACCTTATTTTATATCTTCACATCCGGGATGCACTGAAGTTGCTATGGCAGAACTTGCTGTGGAAACTAAACAGCTTAATTTCCACCTCGAGCAAGTGCAAGACTTCACGCCTACACCTATGACCGTTTCAACCGAGACATATTATTGCGGAGTGCATCCTTACACTTTAAAACCCGTATATACGCCCATCAACCAAGAAGAAAAATTAGCACAACGAAAATATTTCTTCTGGTACGACGACAATTATAAGCGTAACATCTTTAACTCGCTTTCAAAGATGAATCGCACCGACCTGCTTTCACAGTTATATCCTCGTGGCATAGGACAAATTCCGCGTAGCACTACAAGGAATAATGGAGATAAAGCATCAGGACATAAATTTAGCAAACACAAACATGGGTATAATCCTAAAAATGGCCCTAAGAAATAATAAATAATCAAAAAAACCAATAATTCACATGAATTTAACTACTAAATCTATTATGGCATCAGTTATGGCTATGGCTACTGTTACTTCATGTAGCACTGCCAGCGATGAGCAAATCATCGAAAAGCCTGATTTGAAAATTGAAAACGGTCAATTCACTCCAGAGATTCTTTGCGGACTCGGCAAGGTGTCGGGAGTGCAAGTATCACCCGATGGAAACAAACTTCTCTACGGCGTGGCTTACGACAACCTTGAATTAAACAAGGGTAATCGCGAACTTTGGGTGATGAATGCCGATGGTTCGGAACAGACTCGCATCACCCGCACCCCTTATTCTGAAAACAATGAAACTTGGATTGAAGGTGGCAAGAAAATCGCTTTCCTTGGGAAAGAGGGTGAAACTATGCAAGTATTTGTGATGGATGCTGATGGAAGCAATCGCAAGTGCGTGTCGAATATTAAAGATGGCGTTGACGGCTTCGTAATCTCACCCGATGAGAAAAAGATTGCTTTTATTTCTCAAGTTAAATATGGCGAATATATAACTGACAAGCATCCTGACTTAAAGAAATCTACAGCCCGTATCATCGACGATATGATGTATCGCCATTGGGATGAATGGGTAACTACTATTCCTCACACTTTTGTAGGCGACTTTAATGGCAACGAAATCAGCAATGTGCTCGACCTTCTTGAAGGCGAACAATTTGAGGCTCCAATGAAGCCTTTCGGTGGCATCGAATCTATTGCTTGGGCGCCCGATAGCGAAAGCCTTATCTATGTCAGCCGCAAAAAAGTGGGCAAAGAGTATGCTATTTCCACCAATTCCGACCTATACCAGTATTTCGTAGCCGATGGACGCACCGTTAATCTCACAGAAGGCATGATGGGTTACGACACTTGCCCTGCTTTCTCGCACGACGGTTCGAAATTGGCTTGGCTATCGATGGAACACGACGGTTGCGAAAGCGATAAAAACAGAATTTTCGTGCTCGACATCGCTTCAGGCGAAAAGACCGACATCACTGTCGATTGGGATTACTCTGTAGATACTTTTGCGTGGGCTAATGATGATAAGTCGATTTTCTTCATTGCACCATATCAAGGTTCTATTCCAGTGTTTAAGATTGATGTTGCTACACATCAAGTAGCCACTATAGACAATGGCGAGTATGACTATGCTGGCCTATTTGTAGGAAAAGACCAAGTATATACTTTGCGCCATAGCTACAGCACACCTAATGAAATCTATGCATTGGCAGAAGGAAAACAACCTGTAAAACTCACTTCGGTCAACGACGAAGTCCTCGCACAAATCAACCCTATCAGTTGGGAAAAGCATCTTATTCCTACCACCGATGGCAAATTGATGACTACTTGGGTGATATTGCCTCCAAACTTCGACCCAAACAAGAAATATCCTGCTATCCTATATTGTCAAGGCGGTCCACAATCACCAGTAAGTCAATTCTGGTCATCTCGCTGGAACCTTCGATTGATGGCTTCAAATGGCTACATTGTCATTGCACCTAACCGTCGTGGGCTACCGGGTTTCGGCACTGAGTGGAATGCACAAATCTCAGGTGACTATGGAGGTCAAAACATGAAGGACTACCTTAGCGCAGTAGATTATATGAAAGAAAAGCCGTACGTTGACGCCGAACACATTGGTGCCGTGGGAGCAAGCTACGGCGGATTCTCGGTATATTGGCTTGCAGGTCATCACGAAGGTCGTTTCGCAGCATTTATAGCACATGCGGGCATTTTCAATATTGAGAGTCAATATCTCGAAACAGAAGAAATGTGGTTCGCCAACTGGGATATGGGCGGCGCATATTGGGAAAAAGACAATGCTATAGCGCAAAACACTTTTGCCAACTCTCCTCATAAGTTCGTACAGAATTGGGACACCCCTATTTTGGTAACCGTAGGTGAAAAAGATTATCGCATTGTGTTCACTCAAGGCATGATGGCATTCAATGCTGCTAAGCTTCGTGGTATTCCTGCCCGCTTCGTATCATTCCCCGATGAAAACCACTGGATTCTAAAGCCACAAAATTCAGTATGCTGGCAACGTGAATTCTTTGCTTGGCTTGATCAATGGTTGAAACCAGAAACACATACTGCTGAATAATCAGCAAATAATATATAATATAGCGAGAGGCGTGCTATGGCACGCCTCTCGTTGTAATTATATATTCTGTCCGTATTATCTCACATACGGATTCATTTGTTTCTCGCGTAGCACAGTTGTAGATGGTCCATGACCACTAAACAGCACCGTTTCATCAGGCAGAGCAAATACTTTCTCTTTGATGGTATTAATTAGTGTATAGAAATCACCGCCCGGTAAATCAGTACGCCCTATGCTTCCTTGGAATATGGTGTCACCAACGCATGCAAATCCCGATTCGGGCACATAATACATCAATCCTCCCATGGAGTGTCCCGGAGTGGCTATCACTTCAATTCGCTCATCCCCCAGCATCAAAATGTCGCCATCGTTTAAAAATTTATCAAACTTAAGCGGCTTCAGATTAACAGGTAATCGGAACCTCATTGCCTGATCGGGAAGATTCTGAGCGAGTTCGGCATCTGACATATTGGCATAAACCTCTACTCCATATTTCTTAGCCAGATCTTCAGCAGCTGCAGCATGGTCAAGGTGTGCATGTGTCAACAAGATATATTTAACTTTAAGCCCTTTACTTTCAATAAAGTCACATACCTCGTTGCGTTTATGCTCTTTCATCATGCCAGGATCCACCACAGCTGTTTCTAATGTAGATTCATCTATAAGCAGATAGCACAATTCTAAGAAGTCGTTTGTTTCGAATATTTGTAGTTTCATACACTAATATTGCTATGCGTGTTATAATTCAAAGAGGTAGATATATTACTTTCTTTGTTTCGAAGAATGGCTCATCGAAGTAGATTTTCAAATCGCAAGTTAGCACATCGGGGAATTTGCGCAATTCAGCATCAAGGTCTCCACCTTTTAAGCAAATAATCCCATTGGGCACAGCATTTTTCATTTCTTTAGCCACCAAACGGCGCACAAGTGGCACCATATCATTCAGATCCATCACTGCTCGACTCACCACAAAGTCGAATTTGCCTTTCACCTCCTTAATGTCGCCATGCTGAATAGTCACATTTTTCAAGCCCAACTTGTCAGCTATGTCTTTAGCCACTTTTAGCTTTTTGCCAATTCTATCCACCAGGTGAAATGTCACATCTGGGTAAAATATGGCTAAAGGTATGCCCGGGAAACCACCGCCAGTGCCGAAATCGAGCACTCGAGTACCACTCTCGAATGTCACAAACTCCACGATGCCAAGTGAATGTAATATGTGATTGACGTAAAGGTTATCTATGTCTTTGCGTGATATCACATTTATCTTCTCATTCCACTCAGGATAGAGTTCACCCAATGTTTCAAATTGTGATAACTGGTTCTCGCTAAGGCGAGGAAAATACTTTTTTATGTGTTCCATCTTAAACAATTATTCTTTATCAATAGACATACGACACAGGCGAATTTTCATTTAAATAAATGCTTAGCTCGTCGTACGTGAGTTCAATCTCAGTCTCTCCTACGCTGTAAAGCGATATCTCGTATGGAACATAGTTCCAGACTACAGAATTATCCTTGAAATAGAAGTTATTGGTTACTCTCAGGTTATCGAGATTGAAATACCCCAAATCGATAAGCGAATCTTCGTTATCCACATTGTTCTGCTTCATTAATTTTGCCTTTAGCAGTTGTGCCACATTATTTAATACCGATTCGCTAAAAAGTGAATTGATATCAATTCTGCTCATGTTCTTAAGGTCGAAATTATAGTATCGATGGGTTGACATTGTAATCTCGCCGTTCTTCTTTATAATTTCAGCGCGGCAGAAAGTGATAATATCGTTGCGATTAAATGCCACATCTATGTTGGTAGTATTGCTGTAATGATATACGCATACATAATCATCTTCCACATCGTCGGCTTCTTCGTCTTGGCTGATACCATATTGCTCCAGAATGTTCTTTACATATTGGGCAAACGAATCTTCGAACTTTATAGTATCACCTATCTCGAGCACATTTGCCACATACATATGCTTGAGCTGCTTGGTTGATTCTGCGTCCTTATAATACGCTGGATAGCATATAGCCACATTGGCATCAACGTCGCATCGGCCTCCTGTGGTCAATGCAAACCAAGATGTGTCACATTTCGACACCTTTTCGATGGCTACAGTATCGGCGTCAGAAAACGATATGCCACTGCCTATCACATTTTTACAACCACCCATAGCCAAAACTAACGCCACAAAGCTGAATATTACAATTAAACCCTTTTTCATCGGAGAAATGTTATATCAAATCATCTTGTTATAATTCGATAAAGTTACTACTTTTTTTCAAATAAATATATGATTCATTTCACAATTTTTTTTGCGATATTTGTGCAAAATTTCATGACATGGCTATACAATTAGGAAAAATCAACACATTTGTGATAAAACGAGCAGTGGATTTTGGACTTTATATCGGTCCGGAAGACTCTGACGAAGAAATACTTATGCCCCGCCGCTACACTTCGCGAGACATGCGAATAGGCGACTTGGTAGATGTATTCGTATATAACGATTCTGAAGATCGTTTGGTTGCAACCACCGAAAAACCTAAGGCAATGGTTGGCGAATTTGCTCTTTTGCGCGTTAAAAGCATTAGCAAAGTTGGCGCGTTTCTCGATTGGGGTTTGATGAAGGACGTTTTAGTGCCTTTCAGAGAGCAGAAAGTAAGAATGATTGAGGGAAGGTGGTACATTGTTTATATTTATGTAGATGACAACTCAAATCGTATAGTGGGTTCCGCAAAACTCGATAAGTTTCTCGACAATAAGCAGCCCGAATTCAAGCCTCACGATGAAGTGGATATTCTGATTACCCAACGCACCGAACTGGGATTTAAAGTCATTATTAATAATCTCTATTGGGGCATGATTTATCACAATCAGATATTTTGCGACATCAATATAGGCGAAAAGCACCGGGCATATATAAAAAATGTACGCCCCGATGGTAAAATCGACCTCACTCTTCACTCTGGAGAAAAAGACCGCGTGCAAGAAGTTGCCGACAGCATTTTATCGTTCCTTAGCAATAATCGCGGCATTATGAACGTCACCGATTCGTCATCGCCCGATGAAATTAGAGTAAAATTCCAGTGCAGTAAGAAGGATTTTAAGAAAGCCTTAGGACTTCTCTTCAAGCAGCACCTTATTGACCTTTCCGACAAAGAGTGTGTGAAATTAGTTAAGTAAATTCTTTTGATACAAAAACAAATAAAATGAAGCCCTACTTTCTCAAGCGGGGCTTCATTCATTTTAAGCTAAACATAAAGGCTTAAAAATCTATTATTACCGTTTTTCCTTGTTTTCGTTCATAAAATAGGCTTGTGCCTTTATCACATTGCGAGCTTGTAGAACCATTGTCTTAGTTTCGTTGAGCAGGTTGAAATATAGAGCGCTTGCCTTAGTGCTCGAATCAGCTTCCTTCAATCGCTTTATCTGATTCTTGATACATTCGGCAATTACTTCAAACAGATTATCACGCATTTCCATCACCATGTCAAGGCCTTCGAAGTCGTTTTCGCGAAGCATTTTATCAATGGCCTTAAATATGCTGTTAACGTCATCGTTGATACGCTTCAAATCTTTTATCTGTTCGCCAGAGAGACCTCGGTGATTATTGTTGATATGTTCATAAGCAGGTCGAACGCAGTGCATTAGCGCCTTAGTCACTTCACAAAGGTAATCTACCACTTGCACATAGAAGTGAGCCGTAGAGATGTGGTCAGCTTCAAGTTTGGTCAGCACTCCCACAATTCCATATTTGGCTTCATTTGCTTTGCGATACATTTCCTCGCTCTTGATTTTCTCTTCTTTTAGAGCGCCTCGGTTCTCGGTGTAGAGCGCAATCAACATTCTATTGTAGATTCCCGAAACCTCATGCATTGCCTTGCAAATGGCTACTGAATAATATACGAGGACCTCCTTAGCATCTTTACGTTCGTCGATTAGTAGCAAGCTGTCATCTTCCGCTTTCTTCTTAGGTGCAGATATGAAGTGCTGTGTAAGAATATATCCGCATGCTATTATCAATGCTATCAAAGCAAATGCCTTTCCCCATATTAAGAACAAGCCTACCAAAAGCGACAGACAAAAACCGATTATAGCTGTCATAAACCATCCAGAGATAACAATCAGCACACCCGAGATGCGATATACTGCGCTATCTCGTCCCCAAGCCCTGTCGGCAAGCGAACTACCCATTGCCACCATAAATACTACGTAGGTGGTTGATAGTGGCAACTTCAGCGATGTGCCTATACAGATAAGAATGGCAGCTGCAGTCAAGTTTACAACGGCACGAATCTTGTCGTAGCTTGCTCCGCTTGCGGTAAATTCATCATCTGGGATAAAACGCGTATTGAGTTTGTCAATCCATGAAGCAGGCAGACTTTCACGAACCTGCTTATTAAGATTTAATGCAAAACGCACCAATGAGCGCGAAATTGGAGAGGAACTAAACCGTTCATTTTCATCGTGTTTCGACGACAAGCTCAACTCGGTGGTTGCCACCTTCATAGCATCTCTTGAGAAGAACAGTGTGGTTGCCATTATGATACCAGCCAATAGCAACAACCATATTGTGGCAGGCGTAGTGTTAGCCAAATCGCCCATAAGCATAGCTTCATTGCCGCTATCCAGGGCTAAACGATAAGAGTCGAAGCCTGCCAAAGGCACACCTATAAAGTTTACTAAGTCGTTTCCGGCAAACGCAAGTGCCAAAGCAAATGTGCCGCTTAGAATGGTGATTTTCAAAATGCACACATTCATGCGTTGCAATAAGTAGAGTATGCAAGTACACACCACCCACACAGCAAATAGTAGCAGATAAATATTGTCTGAAACGAAGGCGTTGAATTCCGGAGTCATCAATCCCGAATTCTTCAAACCTTTGAAAATGGCGAAATAGATTATGCCTACTATCGAAATACCGCACCACATAGCACCATATCGACGCATGCTCTCGCTATATCGGAATGAGAATATCAATCGAGAAACATACATAAACACAGAACCTGCCAAAAATGCCAATACCACCGAACATAATATTCCGGTAATCATTGCCATTGCCTTACCGGTATTGATAAATTGGTCTAAGTTCGCTATCGATAGCGCTGGATCGTTAGAGATTTTGTAGATGGCTATTGCTACCGACGAACCGAGCAATTCAAATATCAGCGATACTGTGGTAGATGTTGGCAACCCAAGTGCGTTAAATGTGTTTAGCAATATCACATCTGAGAGCATAATGCCCACAAATAGAAACATCACTTCATTGAATGTAAACATTTCACAATGGAAAACACCGTTGCGCGCCACTTCCATCATTCCACTTGAAGTGAGAACGCCAACTATAATACCAACTGCTGCTACCGAAATAATCACCTTAAACGGAGCTACTTTCGAACCCAACGACGAATTTAAGAAGTTAATTGCGTCGTTAGAAACTCCTACAATCAGGTCGAGAATGGCAAGAAGGGCCAAGACGACCAAGATCGTCGAAAAAATAGGACTCATAAATAATATAGATTAATTGTTTGTAAATCTGATGATTGTATGTAATTACCTGCTATAATCGCAGCGTAAAGTCGAAGCGTAATCCACCCTCCTTTCGATTCGTTGCAACTATGGTTCCCTTATGGAAAGCCACTGCGTTTCTCACTATCGAAAGTCCTAACCCTGTGCCACCTGTAGCTCGCGAGCGACCTTTGTCAACGCGATAGAATCGCTCAAAAATTTTTGTAAGATGCTCTTCGGGCACTCCTTTTCCATTGTCGTAGTATGTGATGTGGGCATATCCGTCATGTCCGTCGCTACATGTCAAATAGGCTCTATTGCCACCTGAATGCAGCACCGAATTAACCATTAGGTTTTTAAATACCGACTCTATTAGGCCAACACTGCCATTAATCACTATATTGTCATCTACGTTGATTTCGAATTTAATATATTTATCGGCTGGATATAAATCAGCTACATCGTCGGCAACTGATTCAACAATATCTTTAAGCACAAATTGTTCGAATTCTATCTTGTCGGGCGCCTCAGTCATTCGAGTAATCACCGACACATCGGAGAGCAGGTCCGACAGGCGTTTGGCATTCTGATACGACTTGTCGAGCAACTCTTTTTTGGACGATTCGCTAATGTTATCGCCCATCTCAATCACAGTCTCAAGGCATGCCTGAATGGCATGTACTGGAGTTTTCAGTTCGTGATTGATGTTATTGGTAAGCTGCTGCTTGATGCGATTCTTCTCCGATTCTTCAAACATGGCCTCTTGCAGGTTTTTATCGCGTTCCTCGGCTGTCTGTTTCAGATTTTTATAGAGTTTCACTATCGTACCCGAAATATCTCCCAGCTCGCCTTTTGGGAAACTCGCTACTTCAAAACTTTCGATATCGCCATGCTCGGCACAGTTGGCAAAATCGCGAAGCATCTCGATGCTTTTGCTTAATCTTCGCGAAGCAAAGAACGCCACAATGGTCAACACTATCGAAGTTACCACCATAAGCAGAGCATATAGCGAATTGATTGAAAGTAATCCCTCCAATACGCTGTCATAAGGCATAGAAGAACGTACCACAACATTTTTTCCACGCATTGCTGAATAGAAATAGTCAAGGCTATTGGTTTCCGACTGGCGACGTATCGTATATCCCATACCTTTCGATATGGCATCTTTAACCTCTTGTCGTTCAGCATGATTTCTGAGAATATCGGTGCCATTCGAATCGTAAATCACTTTGCCATCAAGGTCGATAAGCGATACTCTAATCTCGTGTGAAGGCATATTGCGCTTCATATACGCACTATCGATGCTCACCCCGTTCTCGTAGTCGCGTATTATCATGCGATTGAGTTCTTGGAGTCGAGCATCAAGCAGCCCCACTTTATACTCACGCTCACGGGTAATCTGAATTGTTAGAAAAGCAAACGTAATTATCCACGAGAACAGGCAAACAAGTAAGAAAATCCGTGTCTGATAATTAATCGTGCGTCTTAAATCCATACCCATAACCCGACTTTGTGAAAATGTTTACACCATATTTGCCTAACTTCTTTCTTAGACGGTTGATGTTGACGTCAATCGTACGATCCACCACATATACATCATCGTCCCACACCGAAGATAGTAGTTCCTCGCGGGTGAAAGCCTGATTGGCATTACTCATAAGAAAATACAGGAGGTTGAACTCTGTCTTTGTAAGCGAGATTTCCTCTCCTGCCACAGTACAATAGCGCTGTACGTTGTCAATTACAATTTCCTCATATTCTATGCGAGGCGTGTGTGATGAACTGTAGCGTCGCAGCACACTACGCACGCGCACGCGAAGTTCATTCATTGAGAATGGTTTTTTGATGTAATCATCGGCACCAACATCAAATCCTTTAAGAAGGTCGATTTCTGAATCAAGCGCAGTGCAAAATATTATTGGCGTATTGTTAGAACCAGCATTAAGCCTAATGGCTTTAGCAAGGTCAAACCCGTTGATTTTCTCCATCATTACATCAAGAATAAACAGGTCGTAAACTGACAAATCCTTCTGCAATGCCTCTTCTCCCGACAGAACCGTATCTGCCGCGTAACCGGCATATTCAAGGTTGATCTTAAGCACATCGCATAACACGCTTTCATCGTCAACAACCAGTATTCTCTGTTTCTTTTCCATTCACTCGAAAGTTTTCTCGTTGCAAAAATAAAAATTTGCATTTATAGCATTATAACAATATTGTAACAATTACCAGCGCAAATTGTTCTGTTACCGAATTGTTATAATTTCATCGGGTTTCTAATGCAAAAATAGCACAAATTCCAGGAATTTGTTTTGATATGCGGCTCTCTTTTCCTAATTTTGGCAATAGAAATATCAATATCAACATTAAATATTTATTACGACTATGATAGAAGTAGGACAACGATTGCCTGAAGTGCTGGGCAAAGACCAAGATGGCAATGAAATAAAGCTTAGCGACTTTGCGGGGAAGAAATTAGTGCTTTATGTTTATCCTAAGGACAATACTCCTGGATGCACAAACCAAGCATGCAATATTCGTGACAATTATTCTGCTCTGCTGCGCGAAGGTTACGCTATTTTAGGAGCAAGCATACAGAGTGAAGCATCACACAAGAAATTTATAGAGAAGTATTCTCTTCCTTTCCCTATTATTGCCGATACCGAAAAAGTGCTTGTAGAGCAACTTGGCGTTTATGGCGAAAAGAAGATGTGTGGCAAAGTCGGCATGGGCACATTCCGCACCACATTTATTACCGACGAGAATGGCATTGTTACTCGCATTATAGGTCCTAAGCAGATTAAGGTAAAAGAACACGCCGAACAGATTCTCGGATAATACTTATAGACATCAAATTTTTCTCGAATGGAATCATTTTGATGCGCAATAAATAAGCACGCCTTGCGAAAGGAATTCACCTAACGCAAGGCGTGCAATTATATATATGAAAACAATCTAATAGTCTATTTCAGAGCTGCCTGAATTACATCATGCCGCCCATGCCACCCATACCAGGAGCTGCTGGTGCAGGAGCTGCTGGTTCTGGCTTCTCAGCTATGACACATTCGGTAGTCAAGAACATACCTGCAATCGAAGCAGCATTTTCAAGAGCTACACGCGACACCTTAGCTGGGTCGATAACACCGGTTTCAAACAAGTTCTCATATGAGTCGGTACGAGCATTGTAACCAAAGTCGCCTTCACCTTCCTTCACCTTCTGTACCACTACTGCGCCTTCAAGGCCTGCGTTTGCCACAATCTGGCGAAGAGGTTCTTCGATAGCGCGACGTATGATTTCGATACCAGTAGTTTCGTCGTCGTTGTCGCCCTTCATACCTTCGAGGCTCGAGATGCAACGGATGTAAGCAACACCACCACCAGGAACGATACCTTCAGCAACTGCAGCACGAGTTGCGCTCAATGCGTCGTCAACACGGTCCTTCTTTTCCTTCATTTCAACTTCCGATGGAGCACCGATATAGAGAACTGCTACACCTCCGGCAAGCTTAGCAAGGCGTTCTTGAAGCTTTTCCTTATCGTATGTAGATTTGGTTGTTTCGATTTGAGTCTTGATCTGAGCTACGCGGTCAGCAATAGCAGTCTTGTCACCAAGTCCGTTAACGATAACTGTATTTTCCTTGTTAACCGATACCTTTTCAGCAGTACCAAGCATATCCACTGTAGCACCTTCAAGCTTCAAACCTTTTTCTTCAGAAATAACCATACCGCCGGTCAATACTGCTATGTCCTCAAGCATTTCCTTACGACGGTCGCCGAAACCTGGAGCCTTAACTGCACATATCTTCAAAGAACCACGAAGGCGGTTTACCACCAATGTAGCAAGAGCTTCGCTATCTACGTCTTCAGCGATAATCAACAAAGGACGACCGCTTTGCGCAGTTGCTTCAAGGATTGGCAACATGTCCTTAAGGTTTGAGATCTTCTTGTCGAACAAGAGGATGAATGGATGATCCATTTCACACTCCATCTTTTCGGTATTGGTTACAAAGTATGGAGAAATGTAACCGCGGTCGAATTGCATACCCTCTACCACCTCTACGCTTGTGGTAGTACCCTTAGCTTCTTCCACAGTAATAACACCTTCTTTCTTAACCTTCTTCATAGCTTCTGCTATAAGTTGGCCAATTTCAGAGTCGTTGTTAGCTGAGATGCGAGCCACATTTTCAATCTTGTTGAAGTCATCGCCCACTTCTTGTGCTTGAGCCTTTATGCATTCTACCACCTTGGCAACAGCCTTGTCGATACCACGCTTCACATCCATTGGATTTGCGCCTGCAGCCACATTCTTAAGGCCGGTATTAATAATTGCCTGTGCAAGCAAAGTGGCAGTTGTAGTACCATCACCTGCATCGTCGCCAGTTTTCGAAGCAACTTCCTTCACAAGTTGAGCTCCTATGTTTTGGAACTTGTCTTCAAGTTCTATTTCCTTGGCCACGCTCACTCCATCTTTAGTGATGTGAGGTGCACCAAACTTCTTCTCAAGAATCACATTGCGACCCTTAGGACCAAGTGTTACTTTAACCGCATTTGCCAATGCGTCCACGCCTTTCTTTAGTTCTTCGCGTGCCTTTATGTCAAATTTAATCTCTTTTGCCATGATTATAATCTCCTTTTTCTAATCTAAATTACTCAATAACTGCAAGAATATCACTCTGGCGCATCATCAGATACTTCACGCCTTCAACTTCAAGCTCTGTTCCAGCATATTTTCCATAAAGAACAGTATCGCCTACTTTCACCACCATTTCTTCATCCTTAGTGCCGTTGCCAGTAGCAACCACCTTGCCCTTTAATGGCTTTTCTTTTGCTGAATCTGGGATAATGATACCGCCAGCAGTCTTAACTTCTGCCTCAGCAGGTTCGATTAGAACTCTGTCTGATAATGGTTTGATTGTCATGATAAAAATATTTTTAAGTTTTTATTAATTAATTCTATTTATTGTGTGCTTTTTGTGCACCACCAATCTTATTGCATAATGTGTGCCAAAATCTAATTTCAGCAGAAATAATTTTCGAATTGTGGAGCATCTACGCTTTGAATCTACGCCATAAACGTTACATAATAACCATAATAGAGCCCAAAGCTAGATGGCAAGTTTGCGCAAAACTCACAAATAATTACAAAATGCCACTATTTAACAACCAATATCGTTAAGTTTCGGCTTAAAAACTTGCATATTATTTATTTTGAGCCTAAATTTGCTTATTGAAGAATTTTCGACCGACATGAATAATAATATTAATCCAGCTGATTTTTCTATACTTATTGTTGACGACAATGCAACTAATACCATTCTCCTCGATGCTATCTTAAAAAGAGAGAAATACAAAACGATGATAGCGAGAAGCGGTGAAATGGCTTTACAAATAATGCAAGAGAAGCATCCCGACTTGGTGCTTCTCGACATTATGATGCCCGAAATGGATGGTTACGAGACGGCATTGCGTAAATCGGAGATTGAAAGCATTCGCGATATCCCTTTCCTATTTGTAACTGCGCTCAGCGATACAAATAATATGGTTAAAGGTTTTAAAGCCGGATGCAGCGATTTCATATCTAAGCCGTTCAATACCGAAGAAATATTGATTCGCATAAAGCATCAACTAATGTCGGTGGCAGACAAGCGAACTATCATCAACCAGACTGAAGAACTTCGCCGACTGGTGAACAATCGCGATAAACTATATGCTGTGGTTGCTCACGACTTGCGCTCACCTCTTGGCACTATCAAGACGGTGCTCAATATGCTCGACGAGAGCCTCGATAGCGATAGCATTGGCGAAGACCTAAAAGAACTGCTTCATGCCACTACCGACAGTTCGAACGAGCTGTTTAGCCTTCTCGAAGACCTTTTGAGTTGGACTAAATCTCAAATGGGCAAATTAATATTCCAACCATCGAAATTTGTTTTCAGCAATGCCATTAATGATGCCATCAAGGCTGCTTCTTCAATGGCAAACCTTCATAATATCACTATTACGCACAACGATTTGACCAATCAAGCCGAGTTTATAGGCGACCAGAAAATGGTAACCACTGTGGCACGCAACATTTTGGTTAACGCCATTAAGTTTAGCGAGGACGATTCATCGATTGAAATCGAATCACAATGCACCGATAGTGGATTCTCTTGCAGCATCACCGACCATGGCTGTGGCATGAACCAAGAGATTCAAGACGCTCTACGCGACCAAATTGGTATCACCACACTCGGAAAACACCAGGAAGAAGGCACAGGCCTCGGGCTTTCGCTTTGCCGCGAGTTTATTCGAGCACACAAGGGATCGCTCGATTTCGTTTCCGAAGAGTCGAAGGGTTCTACATTCACCTTTACCTTGCCTATTCAATAATCTCTTATACATATATATATAATAATAGGTGCGTCAAAAGCGCACCTATTTTATAATTATTGCCCACAATCATGGGCTGTGTATCTCTGTACTTGTTTAGAATCCCAAAACATTCTGAACGCGAGAGCGAACATCGTGAGGATTGAATGGCTTAACCACATATTCCAGAACACCGAGTTCAAAGAGTTCGCGTTTTTCTTCAGCATTATCTTCCGACGACAAGACAATCACAGGAATGTTGCGGTATTTGTCGCTTTCTTTCAAGAACACCACAAACTTTCGCCCCGACATAGTAGGCATACGCAAGTCGGTGATAATCAAGTCAGGCATCCCGTTTTCCTGAAGCCATTTTATACACTTAACTGGATTGGAATGATAGATGCACTTATAATCTTTCAAGTTCATCATCAGCATTTTTGCGATAATTGGCTTATCGTCAACTATTAGTATCGTCTTACTATAACTCATCTCTGTTACTAAGAATAATTGGTTGTAAACTTCGGTTCGCAATTTCTTGACAAACACGTCGCTTAATGGTTATTTCTGCAAAGTTACACAAATATTTGTTTATCAAAAGAATAATCACAAAAAAGTTACAAATATTTGTTTCAATTCTTAAATATCGCCATTCTGGCAGCATTGAAGCCGTTATGGAGGCAGTAAAAATCATTGATTTTAATACAACTTGAAATAATATTCCGTAACTTTGCACCTGATTTTTTCACTAATAAGATATATATTATGAACAACATCTGTTTGAAGCTCTTTTTCTCGTTTCTGAAGATTGGAGCATTCACATTTGGAGGTGGATGGGCTATGATTTCAATCATAGAGCGCGAAATAGTTGACAAGCACCATTGGATAGAAAAAGATGAATTTCTCGACCTTCTTGCAGTAGCGCAATCTATGCCAGGCATTTTGGCTGTGAATATATCAGTATCCGTGGGCGACCGCTTGCGAGGACTCAAAGGAAGCCTTGCTGCTGCTTTCGGTACTATTCTGCCCTCTTTTACTATCATTTTGCTTATAGCCATGTTCCTAACCCCCGATACGATTAAGAACAACGAAATCATCAGCAAAATGTTCATGGGCATACGCCCAGCTGTGGTGGCATTAATCATTGCCCCCGTTATTACCACGGCTCGAGCTGCTAAAATAGGCAAAAAAACTATCATAATACCCATAGCAGTGGCATTGCTAATATTCTCGGGTATTCCCTACATATCCAACCCGATAGTTTACATTATTTTAGGTGCAATAGGTGGGTATGCCTATTATATAACCCACATCTATAACAAGATTTCTTGACACGCAAATAGTATTTTACGATGAATATCTACATAAAAATAATATTGGCATATCTAAAAATTGGCCTTTTCGGTTTTGGCGGTGGTTATGCCATGTTGTCGCTGATTCAGCGCGAGGTGGTGGAATCAGGATGGATATCGAGCCAATTGTTTACTGATATCGTGGCAATTTCGCAGATGACTCCCGGCCCTATTGGTATTAATAGTGCAACATATATCGGCTATGCCCTTACTGGCAGCATTTTAGGCTCTATTGTAGCCACTGTGACCGTGGTGGCGCCTCCTTTTGTGCTTATCCTTCTGGCAGGGCATTACATCAATCGACACAAGGATAGCCCATATATCAAAGGTGCTTTCATGGGTCTTCGACCTGTTGTAGTAGGACTTATAGCCTCAGCAGCCTTGTTGCTGATGAACAGCGAAAACTTCGGCAGCTGCCAATCGGAATTAATTAAGACCGTGCCAATCTGCATCGCATCGTTTTGTATAGTATATTTCACCAAGATACACCCCATATTTGTAATAATTTTGGCTGCAATCGTGGGGCTTATAATATTCTGACATTATGAACTACAACGAAACAATAGAGTTTCTATATAGCCAGCACCCAGCGTTTCAACGCGTAGGAGCTTCGGCATATAAAGCAGGTCTTGACACAAGCATTGCGCTCGACAATATATTTCACAATCCACACCGCAAGTTCCGATGCATCCACGTTGGCGGCACCAATGGCAAGGGATCGGTGTCGCACACTATTGCTGCCATTTTGCAGAACAATGGCTATAAGGTGGGACTATATACATCCCCTCACCTGATAGATTTTCGTGAACGCATCAGGGTAAATGGTTCTATGATTCCCGAATCGTATGTAATCGAATTCGTGGAACGCTACAAAGCATCTGCTTTTGATGGCAGTCCATCGTTTTTCGAACTCACTATGGCGATGGCTTTCGACTATTTTCGTCATGAGGAGGTGGATTTTGCAGTTGTTGAGGTTGGACTTGGAGGCCGCCTCGATAGCACCAACATCATTTCGCCCGAACTTTGTGTGATTACAAATATCTCATTTGACCATACCCAGTTCTTGGGAAACACTTTGCCAGAAATTGCGGCTGAAAAAGCAGGTATTATTAAACCCGGCACTCCAGTGATTATCGGAGAAGCCGAAGGCGATGTAAAGCAAGTATTTGCCGAAAAAGCCACTCGCGAAAATGCACCTATAACATTTGCGCAAGAGCATCCTCAGATTGTAGATGCTGAATATAACACCGACTTTGTCACCTATCGCACTGCAGATTTTGGCACTATCGACAGTGAACTTGCCGGTGATTGCCAAATCTATAACGCCAACACCATATTGAATGCCGTAATTGAACTTCGCAAACTCGGCATTGGCATATCGCAAGAATCGGTGCTCCATTCGTTTCGCCATGTGTGTGAGCTAACCGGTCTTATGGGCCGCTGGATGAAATTAGCAGACTCTCCCATCACCATATGCGACACCGGGCACAACACCGGTGGAATGCAATACATTACACGCCGTCTAAAAGCGACCGAATGTGAAAATCTGCGAATTGTGATAGGTTTTGTTAACGATAAGGATATCGACCACATTCTCGATATGTTGCCCCAAAGAGCGATATACTATTTCACTCAAGCGCAAATACCGAGAGCGCAAAAGGCTGAAATAATCGAAGTCCAGGCGGCAGCCAAAGGACTACATGGCAAGTGCTTTGCTACTGTGCGCGAAGCTTATCAAGCTGCGAAGCTCGACGCTTCGCCCCACGATATGATATTTGTGGGTGGCAGCACATTTATCGTTGCCGATCTATTGTCATTTTTAAATGGCATCGGTTGATATAGCTTCGCTATCGGCCTTTTCTTTCTGCTCTTTCTCGGCGAAATAAACTTGCGCCGAGTGAGCTATCTGTGCTCCCATGAGACATATTAGCCACGAAAACTGCACCCATAGCAAGAAGAGCGGCAGATAGGCGAAACTGCCATAAACTGCGTGGTAGCTCGATACATATATCGAAAGTTCGAACACATATTGCAGCGCCTCAAAAGCCACACTGCACAGCAAACCGCTAATTGCAGCATATCGCAGCTTTACCATAGTGTTGGGCATATACATCATTAATAATGTGAACACCGTTAGCTCAATCAAGAAATTCACCACTATAAATAGGTATCGCAAAAAAGCCGAAATGGTCGGCAAGTCGAAAAAGGCTCGAATGCCGCTATTAATCCACACAGAAATGCCGAATGCAGCTATCACAAGCACTGGAACCCAGAACATGATGGCAGTGTAGTCGCTAAACTTTCGCGTATATGAGCGCTCGTCGCACTTCCATATTTTATTGAAAGAGCGCTCTACTGCATCGAGCAAGAAATACAAAGTTAAAATCAAAGCTACTATACCCACACCAATAAATATGCCGTCGGTAGCATGCTTGAGATAGGAATCGACAAACGAGACAGCATAGTTGATTGCATCTTGCTGCGAGCGGAAATGCTCCACGAGTTGCTCTTGCAGGAAATTCTGGACATTAAATCCTCGCGCTATAGCAAACATCATTGCCATAACCGGCACAATGGCAAGCAATGTGCGATGCGTGAGCGCACAAGCTATCTGCATTAAATCTATTTCGAGATATTTGTCATATACATTACAAATTATCTTGGCATAATCCTTAACCAAGATACCTAATTTATGGCTATGTTGCTTTATGTTTTTCATCATTGGCCTTAGCTGGGTTTAAAATAATGAAAAAAAATAATGGCAGTCTCGCTATAAGCCGGGTTATGTCGGGACCGAAGTCCCGTCTTGTCATTTATCTGACCTCTGTGTTGCCACAGCGATTATATGTAGCAGCCTACCCCTCGGCAATGGACGAGCAACCCTTAAATGCCGATATACTTGACCTTGCAACTCATAAGATGTGCGGCATGCTATGTCGCCATAGCACCCGGTGAGCTCTTACCTCGCCTTTTCACCCTTACCTGCCACCGAAGCGGCTGGCGGTTGTTTTCTGTCACATTACTCCACCCTCACGAATGGCTTCCCGTTAGGAAATATGATGCTCTGCGTTGCCCGGACTTTCCTCACCCAGCACATTGCGCTGAGAGCGACAAGACACGCTACTGCCATTAATGTTGCTTTTTATCTTTTGCAAAGATACGCACATTTCCACAATTTTCCATCCTGCTCCGCCATTTTTTGACAACTATGCCAGTTTTTCAGCGCTTCGGAGTGCAATTATGTCATATTTGAACATTAATCTTTTTTTGCATATATGGCATTGGCAATAGCTCAACTTTAAATATCTGCTAAAACCATAAATTTTTATCTTAATTTACTTTAAATTTACGCTCTAAGGCATTGTTTTTGGAAAATAATACTATACATTTGCGTAAGATTTAAAAGTTAAATTTTAACGAATATATAATTAACGAATCAAATAATTTAACAAAATAGCTTATGAAACAAAACACAAAATTCGCATTGCTCCTCGTGGGAGCATCAGTGATTGGCTCAGCCACCACATTGTTAGCCACTTCAGCTTTAAGCGGTGGCGAAGGAAGTGCATTTTCATCAAGTGCCACAGGTGCTAACTCAGCGCAACAGGACAATAGCTTCATACGCACAGCTGGTCGCATGCCTGCTGTCGAGACCGACTTTACTAAAGCGGCAGAAAGCACCATCAACTCGGTGGTAAGTATCAAGAGTTTTGCGGCTGTTAAGCGCCAGCAGCGCTCACGCAGCTTCGACCCATTTGAATTCTTCTTCGGCCCTGGTTCTGGCTTCGGCTCAAGCCCACGCCAACAGCAACAGGAAGACAAAGATAGCGAGGCTATGCAGCCACTCGGACTTGGCAGCGGCGTCATTATTTCGAGCGACGGCTACATCGTTACCAACAATCACGTTATCGAAGGCGCAGAAAAACTTGAAGTTACCCTAAACGACAACAGCAAGTATAACGCAAAAATCATTGGCACCGACCCATCGACCGACCTTGCCCTCCTAAAGGTAGAAGCAAAAGATCTTCAGGCCATAGTATTTGGCGACAGCGATGCTCTTAAGGTTGGCGAATGGGTTCTTGCAGTGGGCAATCCATTCGGTTTCACATCGTCGGTTACAGCAGGTATCGTAAGCGCCAAAGCTCGCAGCGTGGCTGTAGATAGCAGCAAACGCCAAAATGGCACCGTCGATATCGAATCGTTTATCCAAACCGACGTTGCCGTAAATTCGGGCAACAGCGGCGGCGCCCTCGTAAATACCGACGGCCATTTGGTAGGCATCAACTCGATGATTTACTCTCAGACTGGCAGTTATGCCGGCATCTCGTTTGCAATCCCAGTTTCTATTGTGAGCAAGGTGGTCAACGACATACGTGAATTTGGCAGCGTTCAGAAAGCTGTTCTTGGCATCACCTATATCGAACTCGACGCCGACAAGGCTAAAGAAAATGGCATCACAGCCACCAAGGAAGGCATCTACGTTTCGAGCGTTAACGAACGAAGCGCAGCAATGGAAGCCGGACTTAAGGAAGGTGACGTAATAGTTAAACTCAACAACGCCACAGTTAAGAACTCTGGTCAGATGAAGGAAGAAGTGAGCCGCTTGCGCCCAGGCGACAAGGTGACTATCTCATACTATCGCGACAACAAACTGAGCACCACAACTGCCACCCTAAAAAATAACCAAGGCAGCACCAAAGTGACAAAATCATCCGACTTCATGTCGCTCGGATGTGCTTTCAAAGCACTCAGCCAAGCCAAGAAAGAAGAACTCGGACTTCGCTCTGGCGTAGAGGTTGCAGGAATTAAAGAAGGTCGAATTAAGGATGCAGGCGTGAAAGAAGGCTTCATAATTCTCGAGATTAACAACACACGAGTTACTTCTGTTGATGACGTAGAATCGATCTACAACTCGATTATGCACAACGAAAGCAGCGATAAGGTTATGTTCCTAATCGGTATCTACAAGACAGGCAAACGCGCTTACTACGCCGTGGATATTAGCGAATAATCTCGCTTTACAATCTGATATAATTCTAAAGGAGGTGCCCAAAGCGCCTCCTTTTCCTATATTTTCAGTTTGTAATTAAACCTTATAGCACTTCGAGTGTCTAATAGAGCAAACATATTGCAAATTAATGTTAAATTGCATATATAATTAAGAAGTCATTTCGTTTTTAGGAATACTTTACGTAAATTTGCACGTTTAATAGAAGAGAAGAATTGTAGATGAGACAATTAAAAATCACTAAATCAATCACCAATCGTGAGAGCGCATCGCTCGACAAGTACCTACAAGAAATCGGCCGCGAAGAACTTATCAGCGTCGATGAAGAAGTAGAGCTTGCACGACGCATCAAAAAAGGAGATGCTAAAGCCTTAGACAAACTTACTCGAGCAAATCTTCGTTTCGTTGTATCGGTGGCAAAGCAATACCAGAACCAAGGTTTGAGTTTGCCTGACCTTATCAACGAAGGCAATTTGGGACTTATTAAAGCCGCTCAGAAGTTTGACGAAACTCGTGGTTTCAAGTTCATCTCTTATGCAGTTTGGTGGATTCGCCAGTCGATTTTGCAGGCTTTGGCTGAGCAATCTCGTATTGTGCGCCTTCCGCTTAACCAGGTTGGCTCTCTCAACAAGATTGGTAAGGCCCTATCAAAATTTGAACAAGAACATGAACGCCGTCCTTCAGCTGAGGAATTAGCTAAAGAACTCGACCTTCCAGAAGACAAGATTTCTGACACTTTGAAGGTCTCAGGACGCCACATCTCGGTAGATGCTCCTTTCGTTGAAGGCGAAGACAACAGTCTTCTCGATGTTCTTGCAAATGACGATTCGCCAATGGCCGACTCTTCGCTCAATCAGGAATCTCTCGCCAAAGAAGTGGACCGCGCGCTCAACCAACTTCACGAACGTGAGCGTGACATTCTGAAAATGTTCTTCGGCATTGGATGCCAAGAAATGACTCTTGAGGAAATCGGAGCGAAATTCGACCTAACACGCGAACGCGTACGACAAATTAAAGAAAAGGCTATTCGCAGACTTAAAGGACAAAAAAGCCGCCTTCTGAAGTCTTATCTCGGAGGCGAATAAGTCCAGCAGTTCTGCATCAAATAGAACGGTCTTTAAGGCGTTGTCATAATACAAATAATTATGACAACGCTTTTTTAACCACTTGTTTTTTTGACATTATTGCCAAAAAATCCTGGCACAATGGTGCTATTTGCCTTTTTGGCATAATTATTGCACCATTTACACAATTGAAAAAGCACAACATTTAACCATTAACTAGGAAAAAAATTATGAAGCCATTAAAGGTTCAGCCCATTATCACATCTCGCGACAGCCAAGCTTTTGAGAGATACTTGCACGACATCAACAAGATTCCCATGATCACACCAGATGAGGAAGCTCGTTTGGCAGAATCTTATCAAAAGACCAAGAACAAGGAAGACTTGGATAAACTAATTTGCGCAAATCTAAGATTCGTTGTTACTGTTGCAAAGCAATATGACCGTAATCGCGGCATTTCCCTTCAGGACCTTGTGAACGAAGGCAACATCGGCATGATAAAAGCAGCCGAACGCTTCGACCCCACTCGCGGCAATAAGTTCATTTCTTATGCCGTATGGTGGATTCGCCAAAGCATCAATCAGGCTATTTGCGAAAAGGGTGCTATGGTGCGCGTTCCAGGGAATATCTCGAACCTCTATGCTCGCATCATGCAGGCTTCGTCCGACTTTTTGCATCAGCACGGTCGCCTGCCAGCCCCCGACGAGATTGCCAACATTCTTGGTGAGAAGGAGGAAACCGTAATCCGCGCTTCTGCTAACGGCATCGCCATTTCAATGGACCGCCCTTGGGGCGACGACGAAGAGAACGCCACGCTTGGCGACACCATGGCTACAGAAGTAGATTATGAAGCCGACAACACCACCAACCTGGAAGACTTGCGCATCGAACTCGAGCGAGCAATGTCGAAACTTCCGGAGCGTGAACGCAGCATTCTTCATCGCGCCTATGGCATTGGTCAAGAAAACGAAGCAATCGAACGAATTGCTGAAGACGAACACCTCACAAAGGAACGCGTCCGCCAGATTATCGACAAATCGCTTCGCAAACTGCGTGGCCTTTCTACTACGCTTCACACATTCTTGTAACCATCACACTACGCAGCGCCCGGGCATAAAGCTCGGGCGCTGCGAGTTTTACTAATGCCTATTTTTAATTTTTGCAGCTCATTTTTTACAACTTGCAATTATTTGACCGAAATTATTTACAATTTTATTTGCAGAACGGAAAAATATTTATAATTTTGCAATCAAACAAATAAACAGATGCAAAACCTATCACTAAATACTAACCTATCTCTACTATCTTTGTTGTTGGGCCTGCTGCTCGAACGATAAAGAGAAAGGTTTTATGTGGTTTTAATGATGCGTTTTATCTGAAATCAATATTTAAATTGTAATAAACTAATTTTCGAACCTTTCTCCCTGTTAAAAAGAGAGAAAGTTTTTTTATTTTATACTCCTATAAAACTATGAGCGATAAATTATTTATTTTCGACACTACCCTACGCGACGGCGAGCAAGTGCCCGGATGTCAGTTAAACACTGTGGAAAAAATTGAAGTGGCAAAGAATCTTGAGCTGCTGGGCGTTGACGTTATCGAAGCAGGATTCCCTATTTCAAGTCCCGGCGATTTTAAGTCGGTTGTCGAAATCTCTAAAGCAGTTACTTGGCCTACAATCTGTGCCCTTACCCGTGCAGTAGAAAAGGATATAGATGTAGCTGCCGAAGCGTTGCAATACGCTAAGCACAAACGCATTCACACCGGCATTGGCACAAGCGAAAGCCATATAAAATATAAATTCAATAGCACCCCCGAAGAAATTATCGAACGCGCAGTGGCTGCCGTAAAATACGCTAAGCGATATGTTGAAGACGTGGAATTCTACGCCGAAGACGCCGGTCGCACCGACAATGAATATCTCGCTCGTGTGGTAGAGGCAGTCATCAAAGCTGGTGCTACAGTTGTCAATATCCCCGACACCACCGGCTTCCGTATTCCATTTGAATACGGCGAAAAGATTAAGTACCTCATGGAGCATGTTGATGCCCTTAGTGCCGGCAAGGCCATTTTGAGCACCCACTGCCACAACGATTTGGGCATGGCCACAGCCAACACCATCACAGGCGTTCTCAATGGAGCCCGCCAAGTGGAAGTTACAATCAACGGCATCGGCGAACGTGCCGGAAACACCTCACTCGAGGAAGTGGTTATGGCATTTAAGTGTCACCCCAACTTGGGTATCGACACCAACATCAACACCACAAAGATTTACCCTTTGAGCCGCATGGTAAGCAGCTTGATGAATATGCCTGTTCAGCCTAATAAAGCCGTTGTGGGCCGCAATGCTTTTGCACACAGCAGCGGAATCCACCAAGATGGCGTTCTCAAGAACTCTACTACTTACGAAATAATGGATCCAAAGGATGTGGGCATCGACGACAATGCTATCGTACTTACTGCTCGCAGTGGTCGTGCTGCTCTTAAGCACCGCCTACATGTGCTTGGCGTAGATCTCAAACCCGAAGACCTCGATAAGGCATACGAAGGATTCCTCCGCCTTGCCGACAGCAAAAAAGACATTACCGACGACGACATTTTGATTCTCGCCGGTAAACATATCGACAAAGATGCCCGTATCAAGATTGATTACCTTCAGGTTACCGCAGGTTCGAGCTTGAAACCAGTGGCAAGCATCGGTTTGAATATAGCCGGCGAACACTTCGAGGCTTGCTCTTCGGGCAATGGCCCTGTAGATGCTGCCATCAATGCCATCAAGCAGATTATACATCGCAAGATGACGGTTCAAGAATTCTTAATTCAAGCCATAACACGCGGTAGTGACGATGTTGGTAAGGTTCACATGACCGTAGAATATGATGGCAATTACTATTATGGCTTCTCAGCCAATACAGACATTGTGACTGCTTCAGCCGAAGCATTCCTTAACGCCATCAACAAATTTGTAAACTAATAATAAGAGCAATACGATGAATACATTATTCGACAAAATATGGGATAAGCACGTGGTTAGCCAAGTGGAAGGAGGCCCTACGCAACTTTACATCGACCGTCTTTACCTTCATGAAGTAACATCTCCACAGGCCTTCGACACGCTTCGCGAAAAAGGCCTAAGCGTTTTCCGCCCTAATCAGGAGATTGCTATGCCCGACCATAATACTCCCTCCGATCAGCAAGACGTTATTACCGACCCTACTGGACACAAGCAGGTGGAAGCTTTGAAAGCCAATTGTGCCGAATTTGGCATAAAGCACTTTCCTATGGGCAGTAAGGACAATGGCATAATTCATGTTGTAGGTCCCGAAAAAGGACTTTCCTTGCCCGGCTATACCATTGTTTGCGGCGACAGCCACACTTCTACCCATGGTGCGATGGGCGCCATAGCCATAGGTATCGGAACCAGCGAAGTGGCACAAGTGCTTGCTAGCCAATGTATATTGCAAGTTAAACCGAAAACCATGCGCATCAATATAGAAGGCGAACTTCAACCTTGCGTTACCGCTAAAGACGTTGCCCTATATATAATGTCGAAAATGACTACAGCCGGCGCTACTGGTTATGCCGTAGAATATTCCGGCAGCACCATCCGAAATATGAGCATGGAAGGACGCCTCACTCTTTCTAACCTTTCTATCGAAATGGGAAGTCGCATTGGCATTATCGCTCCCGATGATGTCACATTCGCCTACCTTAAGAACAAGGAGTATGCTCCAAAGGGCGAAGATTGGGATAAGGCGGTTGCACAATGGCGCGAGCTTCGTTCTGGCGAAGATGCCGTTTTCGACAAGGAAGTTACTTTTTATGCCGAGGATATAGAACCTCGCATCACCTACGGCACAAATCCGGGTGCGGGAATTGCCGTGAGCGGACGAATTCCTGAATTGTCGCAAATAGCCGACGATCAACGCGATGGATTTTTGGCACAATTAGATTATATGCAATTTACTCCAGGCGAAAAACTCGAAGGTAAGCCTATCGATTATTGCTTCCTCGGAGCTTGCACCAATGGCAGAATCGAGGACTTTAGAGCATTTGCAAGCATCGTCAAGGGGCGCAAAAAAGCCGAGAACGTAGTGGCATGGCTCGTTCCCGGTTCATGGAGAGTGCGTAAGCAGATTGAGGAAGAAGGTATCGACAAGATTCTTGCCGATGCCGGATTTGAAATTCGTCTGCCAAGCTGTTCGGCATGCCTTGCTATGAATCCCGACAAGGTGCCTTCAGGAAAATTATGTATTTCTACAAGCAATCGAAACTTTGTTGGTCGTCAGGGTCCAGGTGCCCGCACCATTCTCGCCTCACCTATGGTAGTGGCAGCAAGTGCTATCACAGGACGCATCACCGACCCACGAACTCTTTGCGACTGATAATTCCTATTTCATAATTTTCAAATTTAATGTAATGAAACAAAAATTCGATATACTGCAATCCACTTGCATTCCAATAAACATAGACAACTGCAATACCGACCTTATTATTCCGGCACGCTACTTGTCATCTACCACTCGTAGCCTAAGCTTTTTTGGCGATGCGTTTATGCACGACTTACGATTCGACAGCAACGACCGCCCTATTGAGTCGTTTGTGATGAATTATCCTCAATATCGCGAGGCTCCGAGCAACGGCATTCACCAAATTATTATTGCCGGGCAGAATTGGGGCTCGGGATCAAGCCGCGAACATGCAGCATGGGCTATTGCCGGCTATGGCATTCGTGCAGTGGTGTCAAGCAGTTTTGCCGATATTCACCGCAACAATTTGCTTAACAGCTTTGTGCTTCCTGTAGTGATTTCGCCCGACTTTCTTCAAGAATTGTTTACCACAGTGGAAAACGATGCTTCAGCAGAAGTTAAAATCGATTTGCCAAATCAAAGCATCACCAATATGGCTACAGGACGCAGCGAACAATTCGAAATTAATTCATATAAAAAGCATTGTTTAATGAACGCCTTCGATGACATCGACTTTTTATTGAGCAAAAAGGAAGAAATCGAAGCATTTGAGGCTAATTATAAGGAATAATCAATAACATAATAGAAAATATACAACTATGGATTTAAAAATAGCAGTTCTTCCAGGCGATGGTATAGGACCAGAAATATCAGAGCAAGGCGTAGCAGTGATGAACGCCATCTGCAAACGTTTCGGACACAATGTCAGCTACACCTACGCACTCTGTGGCGCAGAGGCAATCGATAAGGTTGGAAATCCTTTCCCCGACGAGACATTTAAGATTTGTGAGGACGCCGATGCTGTGCTCTTTTCAGCAGTTGGCGACCCTAAATTTGACAATGACCCTACTGCAAAGGTGCGTCCTGAACAAGGACTTCTTGCAATGCGTAAGAAACTCGGACTTTTTGCCAATATTCGCCCGGTTCAGACATTCAAATGCTTGCTTCACAAGTCGCCACTCCGAGCCGACTTGGTGCAAGATGCCGATTTCATCTGTATTCGCGAATTAACTGGTGGCATGTATTTTGGCGAAAAGTATCAAGACAACGATAAAGCTTACGACACAAACGCATACACCCGTGAGGAAATTGAGCGTATCCTTAAAGTGGCATTTGAATATGCCCGTAAACGCCGCAAGCACCTTACCGTTGTAGACAAAGCAAATGTTCTCGCATCAAGCCGACTATGGCGTCAGATTGCACAAGAAATGGCTCCTCTTTACCCTGATGTAACCACCGACTATATGTATGTTGACAATGCCGCTATGCGCATGATACAAGAACCGAGATTCTTCGATGTGATGGTTACCGAAAACACTTTCGGCGACATCCTTACCGATGAGGGTTCGTGCATTAGTGGCAGCATGGGTCTTCTTCCATCGGCTTCAACGGGACTTAGCACTCCTGTTTTTGAGCCCATCCATGGCTCATGGCCTCAAGCTAAGGGCTTAAACATTGCAAACCCATTAGCTCAAATACTATCAGTGGCTATGCTGTTTGAGTATTTCGATTTGCCAGCCGAAGGTGCAATGATTCGCGAAGCCGTTGATGCGTCGCTCGATGCTTGCGTTCGCACTCCGGAAATTCAAGTAGAAGGCGGTGAAAAATACGGCACACGCGAAGTTGGAGCTTGGATAGTTAACTACATCGAAAACAAGCAATAAGCTGAATAAGATTGTCATTCCACAAAATGATGCGAGGCACTCAAATATGAGTGCCTCGTAATATTTTATTCTTTTTTGCGATTTGATTTCTGCTTCTTTTGGCGAAGCTTATCAATATGCTTTTTTTGTATATCCGCCATTTCGTCGAGTCCAATGCTTTCGTAGATGTCCTGAAGTTGCTCGTGAGGCTGAATGGCATTTTTGTCAAGTTTTACTGCTCGCTTAAATGCCTTGATTGCTGCAGGAGTATCATTATTCTCTTTATAAGCCATACCAAGGCCGAAATGGGCATCATAGTTCTTTTCATCAAGTTCTATCGCTTTATCAAACAGTTCGATAGCTTCATCATTCTCATCGATGCACATCATCACATTAGCCTTACCCACTATGGCAGCTACGCACTCTGGCCACAGACTCAGCGCCTTATTGTAATTTGCAAGCGCCGACTTTATGGCTATTGAATCTGTCTTCTGATTGCCATAAGGCACTTCATCTTCCATCGCCAAGCTACTACCGCCCATGCTCAGCGAGTCACGACCCATCGACACGTATTCCATCGCCAATTTATGAAGCATTTTACGCTGGCTGTCGATTATTTCCTCGAGTTGAGATATTTCCTCCTTAAGCGACGACATCCTCGATAATTTTATCGACACGAACCGTTGTGTGAGTTCGTCGCCCATAATATTCTGTATCTTTGCAGCTTCCACAAAGTCCTTTACAGCCTTTCTGAAGTCGCCAGAATCGAATGCCTTCGACGAAGTGTTATACAATTCTTTCATAGTGGCCATACGCATAGCATCTTCTATAAGCATACGGTCATTAAATCGTTTGCTATAATCCACCACATGCGGATTAATTATTATGTCGCGTTCATCTATCGGTTTCAGCAACACAATTCCTTCAAGCGAAGTGCATCGCGAGAGTGCCACATAAGTCTGTCCGCTACTGAATGCACCGCCCGTAAAATCTATTACCACATTATTGAATGTCAAGCCTTGGCTTTTGTGAACAGTTAAAGCCCATGCCGGCTTGAGTGGATACTGTTTAAACGTACCGAGTATGTTCTCCAGCACTTTCTTGTTCTCTTCATCGTAGGCATACTGCATATTCTCCCATAACTCGGGTTCTACACAGTATTCGTTGCCGTCTTCGAGTTCCACCCTTAATGTGTCGTCGCTCACATAGCTCACCCTGCCAAGAGTGCCATTTATCCAGCGATAATCTTTATCGTTGCGAATAAAAATCACCTGAGCTCCCTTTTTTATGATAAGTCTCTCCGATGTAGGTAAGTTCTGGGTAGGAAAAGTGCCTTCAATTTTTCCTTCAAACACGTACTCTTTACTGTCGATAGCATTCATGTGTGCTTCGTTGATGGTATCCACGGTGTCACGTCGGGTGGCAAGTGTCATATTAAAAGCATTGCCTCCACCTCGATAATTGGCATCATAGCGCGAATTTATTAGCTCAAGATCTTGGCGAGTAACGTGATTGTCGCGCACTCTATCGAGCAACGACACAAATGTATTGTCGGTCTGGCGATATATTTTTCGTAGCTCTATTGGCACAAGCTTTATGTTTGCAAAAGCGTAAGCATCATAGAAGAAAAAATTCTTATAGTACCTTCGCAAAATGTCCTTCATATCCACCGTAACCACAGGTTCAAGTTGGAAAATATCGCCCACGAGCAATAATTGTTTGCCGCCAAACGGTTCACGCATATTGCCACTATACACTCGCAGAACGCGGTCCATATAGTCAATCATATCGCTTCGCACCATCGAAATTTCATCTATTATTATCAAATCGAGGTTCTTTATCAAGTTGGTCTTTTCCTTGGTAAAGCGTAGCGTTTTGCGAATTTTTTTTGGTGTATAATCAGGATCGTCAGGCAATAGTGGCTTAAATGGCATTTTAAAGAATGAGTGCATAGTCACTCCGCCAACATTAACTGCTGCAATGCCAGTGGGGGCTAATATCACATATTTTTTTCGCGTATTCTTGCATATATAACGCAAAAATGTGCTTTTACCTGTACCTGCCTTGCCGGTAAGAAATATAGAGCGATTGGTGTGCTGTATAAGCTGCCAAGCCGACTGAAACTCCGGATTGTTTAAATCGATATTTTCGGGTAATTCTATGGGCATGTTATGCGATAAATGTTCTTTATAGCAAAATTACGAATAAAAAGCGTTAATCCGTAACTTAGCCGCATTAAATTGGCGTTATAACATCTATTTTCGTGAGCTCAGACGGTTCAAAAGCAAATCGGGGCCAGCGAACTCTTCGCCAACCCCGAATATTGTGAAAACAATTATTTATTTTAGAAACGAACTCCCAATGTGGCCACGATATGGTCGCTATTATGCTTTACCAAATTACTTGGCGATGCTTCGCCGTATGCTACAACTGGAGAGAATGCGTGATATTCGCGTTCTTTAGCTCTGTGCACGTAAGCTATATCGGCATATACTTTTCCAAACTTATAGCCTGCGCCCAATGAAAATTGCTGAGTATCTTTGTCGAATCCGTATGCAGGTGTGGTGCTAACGGTGTAAATATCCATCTTGTTGTTCAGAGCGTCGTTGTTAACAGGCGATGTTTCATAAGAATAACCGGCACGAATGCTCAACTGTGGATCCACACGATATTCTGCTCCTATTCTGATGATATTTACTCCTTTATAGTAGTCCTTTATATCACCATTGGTATAGAAATAATCGTTACCGTAGTCATCTTGAAGCTTCATCGAATTATAAGCCACACGCTCATAATCGATGCTGATAATTCCCTTTTTGCCAATTACACCAGCCAAGCTGCCGATAAAACGCCAAGGGGTGCGAAGTCGATACCATGTTTCTCCTACATTAGTAGAAACACTGCCCTTTTGTCCTGAGTAGTCGAAGCCCAACGATGTGCTATAAGTATCCTTCATCGAATAATAGGTAGGTGTATGGAATGCAACACCAATTCTCAACGCATTGTTAGGACGTACTATGACACCCAGCTTCAAGTTATAACCAGTACCTGTGGTATGCAGATAATTCTCTAAAGCATACATTGCCGAACCAATTACCACATTGCCCACACCTGTGATGTCGTCGTTGACGTAAGCATTATCGAGTGCTTCGCCATAATATGTATAAGTCTTGTAGTTAATATCCGTAATGCCGACTGAGAAGCCCCAATAGATTAAGTCTTTAACATTTCCGCCGAAACTTAGATTGAACTCATCTACCCCACCTTCTTCTTTTACCTCATATTCGCCATAGCCATTAGTGCCGTCGCCATAAAGACCTTGGAACGAGCGGCCATCGCTATGTGGATTGATAAGGCTACCATCGTATGCCAAAACGTTAATCCATGGCACATCGGTAGTCGAATATTGTGCATTAGCCAATTCGTCAGCCGTCCAACCTTGGTCGTTAACGCAGCCTGCAATGTAATTTGAAAGTGATGTCTGCAAGTCACGCATTTGTCCGCGGAAGGCTCTTGCCTTGCTGGCGCTGCGATTATAGCTAACGCCCCAGTTGAAGGTGCGAAGTCCATCTCCGTTTAATCGGTAAGCTCCAACATATCCAAAGGAGTTGCAGCTAACCTTAGTCTGATCCATTTGGTCGCTGAACGAGCGGTCGCTGCTTTTTGAAGATTGCATATCGAAATCGATTGTTGCCGAAATATCCGAACTGCGATATACGCCTATACCTGCAGGGTTCTGATTCATCGATGTGATATCTCCGCCGAGAGCGCCAAATGCGCCTCCCATTGCCATAAAGCGTGCTGTGCCACGGAAATCGGTCTGCGACATTGCGTAGGCGTCGATAGCGCTTTGCGCATTAAGTGCCACAGGTATTGACGCTATGGCTATGCTCAATAATAGTTTCTTCATTGTCTTTATACTATAAATAATGTAGTCGAATTAATAGTGATTGTTCTATGCTTGTCGTAGTAGCGAGATTATCTGCGTCCACCGCGACCGCCTCCGCCACCACTTGAATGGCTGCCGCCCGAACTGCCGCCGCTGCTGCGACCTCCGCTATAGCTGCTTCCGCTATTGTAACTGCTGCTACTGCTGCGTGTGCTGTTATAGCTGCTTCGAGAGCTATTGCTGTTATAAGAGTTAGAGTAACTTGAACGTTGCGACGATGTTGCGCTTCGGCGTTGACTCATGGATTGCGTTGCTGATGCACCTACCGAGCTACGAATACTGCCAGTGGTGCCTGGACGCGATACCGTGGTCGATTGGCGAACTGGACGGCTCGACGTGGTGGTTGCCCCACCTCGATTAATGGATGTGCCTCGCGACGAAACGCGTCCGAGTGATGAAGAAGACACGCTTCCGCGGCTATTGCTTGCCGAAGCATAACCTGGACGACGTCCACCTGCAGTGCCATATCGTCCGCTGTTGCCTGCTGTCAATCGTCCGCCATCGCTAATGCGTGGACGTCCCACTGAATAGTAGTCGTGGTGGTGATGATGGCCATAATAGCCCCATGTCGGATATCCGCAATACCATGGGTTATGCCATCCGTAGTGCCAGCTATATGAGTGGCACCATGGGTCATACCAGCCACTGTACCAAGGGTCGTACCATGTACTGTACCATCCATAGCGGTATGGTCGATACCAATAATAGCTCGAAGGATAGAAACCGCCCCAATAGAATGGGTCGTAGAAACCAGTATATGTGGTACCCACTACCAGATTCACGGTTGGTCGATTCTCGTAATAAAGCTCCACAAGTTCGGCGTCATCACTATCGTTGATTAAATCAGCGTTGTAGAACTTCACAATACGGTCTGTATATGTGAAATCTTCACTGTTAAGAGAATCGGTTACTGCATATCCTGCAGCGTTCTCTTCGGCATAATAAGCGTCTTCATCGTTTCGGTAACGACGATTATACTCATCGACATCTCTGCCGTTAACCACTTGTGAATCATTATATGCGATGGTAGCAGTAGTGTCGGCTCCGCCTATATATTTGCTGAAATAAGGGTTGCGACTTGCTTGGCTCGAAGTCGATGCGGTTTGCTTCTTCACCACTTCGGTCTTCTTAGCCTTCGATGACGAGCCAGAACTATAATAGATGTCATCATAATCCTGTGCGCTTGCCACGGCGCCGCCCATTAGCAATGCTCCAATTAAAACAGAAATGTAATTTTTCATAATTCTATCTTTGTTTAATCAGTTATTATCTCTTTTGTCAATTTAGACTGAAAAACCTAACGATGGTTTAATCACATAGTTTTTCATTGTAAAAATAACTAATTCATTTCACAAAATCCCGATACACATATTATTATTAAGATTATTTATGTTAAAACCCACAGCTTCATCATCCATTATCAATAATTGCCATTTACCCAGTTGTGGTTTCACTTATCGGTTAAGCATTTTTGACATATCGAGATTTCTTAATAATTTTGTAAAAAAATATGTCAATATCTATTTCTATCGTTATGGGCACCATACAATACACAAAAGATATTATGACTTTAACATTAGCAACAACATGACAAAAATTGCCATACATCAAGCCCCTCTACAGGGATTTACCGACCATATCTGGCGAAATGCTTTCAATGCTGTGTTTGGAGGCATTGACTGTTATTATTCGTCATTTCTGCGTATCGAGCATGGGGAGATTCGAAGAAAAGACTTTCGTGACATTATGCCGGAAAGCAACGTAGGCATTACTTTCGTCCCACAGATTTTGGCATGCCAGCCAGATGACGCTGTGGCAATGGTAAAGAGGATCGCTGACCTCGGTTACAATCGTGTTGACATCAATCTTGGCTGCCCATTTCCTCCAATCACTCGAAAGAATCGAGGCGCTGGCATGCTGTCAAATCCCTCATTGGTAGAGAACCTATTCATAGCCCTTGCTTCAGTAGGCAGCATCGACTATTCGGTGAAAATGCGACTTGGCATGCATTCTGCCGACGATTGGAAGCACATTTTGCCATTATTTGATATTTTAAAGCCATCGCATATAACCATCCATCCCCGAATTGGAGCACAGCAATATAAAGGCCATATTGACATCGACCAGTTTTCACTTATTTATGCCGATTGCGGTTATCCGGTTATATATAATGGCGATATCACCACATTGCAACAAGTAGAAGAAGTCGCTGCAAAATTCCCTAAATTAAAAGCAGTGATGGTGGGCCGCGGACTACTCTACGACCCATCGATGCTATGTGGTGGAGATAATTTCGCTGCCATACACCGCTTTCACTCTATGCTTTTAGAAAGCAACAAGGACTACCTCGAAGGTGGTGACCATCAAGTTCTTGCCAAAATGCTAACTTACTGGGAATACCTATTGCCCGATGCCGATAAAAGCTTGCGGAAAAAGGTTTTGAAAAGCACATCTCTATTAAAATACTCGGCTGCCGTCGAAGATTTGTTCTCTAAACTTTAACCAATATGAGGGAGCGACTATTTCGATTTAAGCAGTTTAGCGTGAGCCATAACAAATGTGCCATGAAGGTTGGTACCGATGGCGTTTTGCTTGGAGCGTGGTGTGATGTTGAAAATGCCACGAATGTGCTCGATGTGGGCACCGGAAGTGGATTGATAGCCCTTATGGTGGCTCAGCGCAATAGCACTGCAAGGATTACCGCTATCGACATAGAACCGCTCGCAGCGGAGGAAGCAAATGAGAATTTTCAGAATAGTCCATGGAGTGATAGGTTGCATGCCGAATTGGCGGATTTCGTGACATTTGCCACTACCACAGAGCAACGATTTGATTTGATAGTGTCAAATCCGCCTTTTTTTGCAGATTCGCTGAAGTCGCCCGATGCTAATAGATCAACGGCTCGGCACACCGATCAACTACCGTTTTCAAAACTGATTAGCGGAGCGGCTGCGATGCTTGCACCCAATGGCATTATTTGCCTTATCACACCTGCTGATAGCGAAAACTGTATAGCTGAACTCGCAATCGAAAATTCGCTCTATATAGTGGGCAAAACCTATGTCCATCCCACTGTTGGCGCCGATGCCAAACGAATATTATGGAAGATATCGGCATGCAATACAAACTGCGTAGAAAACGCCCTGACAATAGAAATTGAAAGGCACAAATATACCGACCAATACATCAATCTAACTCGAGATTTCTATCTGAAGATGTAATGCCCTTTACATCGAAAATAATAGCTTAAAAAAGATGAGATATTTTTTAAATAATAACCACAATATTTTAGACCTATATTTTGAAAACAACATTCAAAAAGCACACCATTTGCTTATAAATTGTAGGCAATTTGCCAATTTTATTACATTATCAATATATCAAACGCCTATATTTTCTGCTTAATTATTTTAAAATGATATTATATCGGTCTGTTATATACATGTTTTTCACATATTCGAAAATTTTACTTACAATTTACATTTTATATAATCATCTAACATACAACACATTAACAAAAATATTAAAATTTTTTCCTTATAATATATTATAATTTGAAATTAAAGATTATTTTTGCAGTCGATTTTTGAAATAACAGCATTAATAACGATATAAACACTATGTTTTCAGATCTTAATTTCAATGAAATTATTGGGGCTTTTATGGTCCTCTTTGCGATTATCGACATTATAGGTTCAGTTCCAATCATTATCGGCATTAAGCAGCGCGGAGGCGTTGTGGAGCCATCGAAGGCGGCAATCTATGCAGGCATTTTGCTTACGTTGTTTTTCTACGCCGGCGAAGGTATCTTAACCCTTTTCCACGTAGATATTGCGTCATTTGCAGCTGCTGGTGCTATTGTGATTTTCCTTGTTGCCATCGAGATGCTTCTCGACATCGAAATTTTCCGAAACAACGGTCCGTCGGCTTCAGGAACAATTGTGCCTATAGTCTTCCCGCTCATCGCCGGAGCCGGCACATTCACCACTCTTATTTCTCTTAAAGCCGAGTATCACGACATCAACATTCTTATCGGGCTTCTGCTCAATATGATTTGGACGTACTTCGTAATTAAGTTAACCGACCCTATCGAGCGCGCGTTGAGCAAAGGCGGACTATATATGCTTCGCAAATTCTTCGGAATCATCCTTCTCGCAATTTCGGTTAAACTCTTCACAACCAATTTTGCGCAACTTTTCCAAATATAAACCTTGTCCTATACATTTTTATCGAAAAAACTATGAGCTGTGCAGCAGCAATTTACGCTACTGTACAGCTTATTTTATATCTACGCTAAGACCATCCCCGCAATCCTACAATCCGCTTTAGCCACTGTATATGGCACAAAAAGAAAAGCCGCAACAGCTATTACTGAAGCGGCTTTTTGAGGTTGATGTAGTGAATCCGGGAATCGAACCCGGGTCTCCACCGTGAGAGGGTGGCGTGCTAGGCCACTACACTAAATCACCTTTGCGAGTGCAAAATTATAAAATTTTTCATGAATGAGAAAGTTTTTTCTAAGAAAAAATGCGAATTTCTTCAAAGTTTTTGCCAATTTTTGCCAATAAGCGTTCATTCCGCTACATGTGGGGATATATTTTAGAGGAAAAACGATTATCTTTGTAACAAACTTAGATGAAATATTTATGGAACTTAATAAAATAGGTGTGTTGTTCGACCTTGACGGCGTGTTAATCGACACAGAAACGCAATACTCGGTATTTTGGGGCGAAATGGGCGATAAATACCTGGGCAATGGCAAAGAGTTTGCCGCCAGAATCAAAGGCAGCAACCTTTCTACAATTCTTAATGGCAATTTCCCTGACATAGATCTTCAAAAGGATATTGTGAAGCAGCTCGACGAGTTTCAGGCTAACATGTCTTTTGACATCTATCCGGGTGTAATAGAGTTTATTCAGCAGCTCGAAGAGAACGGAATACCTATGTGCATAGTCACAAGCAGCGACGATCGCAAGATGGAGTCATTGTTTGTTCAACAGCCCTATTTCAGACAGGCTTTCCGAAACATAATCACCGGTGACCAAGTAACAAAATCAAAGCCTGATCCCGAGTGCTTTCTCAAAGGCGCCAAACTCATCGACCGAGACATACGCAACTGCTACGTATTCGAAGATTCGATGCAAGGCATATCGGCAGGCATTTCATCTGGGGCCACCGTGATTGCCCTCGACACCACTTGCAGCAGAAGCGCCATCCTCAAGCTAACAGGCAACATCATCAGCTCTTTTGAGCATTTTGGCGTGAGCGACATGCTAAAATTTTAAGCGAATAATAGCAACTATCGCATTTGCAAAGCGATTTTTGTGCTTAAAGAGTAATTTTTCTGAAAATTATTTTTCAAAAGGCATTTAAGCCTAATATACAATTATTTCTTGAATAAATAATTATAATCGAACTATTATAAAATACTAATATTCGCAAAGTTAGAGCCGCTGAATGCACATACCCCGCATCCCTACTTATTGTTGTTATATACAATAAGTAGGGATATTGTTTTTGCAACAATAACACATAATGCTGTTAATTAGCCACTTAGTGCCATAATATTTTTAAAATTTTGTTTGATTAGTCAATATAAGTTATTATATTTGCAATACATAAACCTCAAACAAAATTCATGATGATAGAACAAAATCCCCCATTAGCTCATCACCATATTTCTGTTGATTGCGTTGTTGTAGGTTTCGATGGTGAGCAACTGAAAGTGTTACTTTTGAAGCGTACAATCAAGGAAGATGGTAATGAATATCACGACATGAAACTTCCTGGAAGCCTTATCTATGAAGATGAGGACCTTGACGCTGCTGCACAACGTGTTCTTCATGAGCAAGCTGGCATAAAGCGTATGACTCTCGAACAGTTCAAGGCGTTCGGCTCTCGCGACCGTACTAAGAATATCAAGGACGTGAAATGGCTCGAGCGTGCTATTCAAATGAAAGTGGACAGAATTGTAACAATCGCCTACCTGGCGCTGGTAAAGATTTCGTCGAGCACTGCATCGTTTACGGCAGCCGGCAACGAACTCTGCTGGATACCAATCGACAATCCGGGCGAATTGGCTTTCGACCACAATATTATTATACAAGAGGCCATCAAGCGCATCCGCCAAGCGGTTTCTACCGACCCTATCAACCTCTTTCAACTGCTGCCGCACAAGTTTACTGCCCTACAGCTGCGCACTTTATTTGAAAGAATTTATGGCAAGGCGCTCGATGTGAGAAATTTCCAAAAGAAGCTGAAGCAAATGACTTATGTGGTGGCGCTTGACGAATACGAGAAAAACGTGGCTCACCGCGCAGCTCGATACTACCGATTCGACAAGGTGGAATACAACAAGACTCGCAGATAAATACCAAAAAGAATTAACTCACATAACTTATAACCAATTAATCAACATAATGTATCTATTAGGTTACGACATAGGCAGCTCATCTGTAAAAGCAAGCATAGTTGAAGCCGAAAGCGGCAAATGTGTAGCATCTACATTCTTCCCCAAGAGCGAAGCTCCGATTATGTCGAAACAGACAGGATGGGCCGAACAGAATCCTGAAGATTGGTGGCAATATCTCAAGTCGGCTACAGCCGAAGTGTTAAGCACTTCGCGCATTGATGCAGCCGACATTCGTGCCATCGGCATCTCTTACCAGATGCACGGACTCGTATGTGTTGACAGCGCTCAAAATGTTGTTCGTCCGTCGATAATCTGGTGCGACTCGCGCGCTGTGCCATTTGGAGAAAAAGCATTTAGAGAACTTGGCGAAGAATTTTGCCTTGAGCACATGCTCAACTCACCAGGTAACTTCACCGCCATGAAGCTGGCTTGGGTAAAGGAAAATGAACCTGACACTTTTGCCAAGATTCACAAATTTATGCTTCCAGGCGATTATATCGCAATGCGTCTGAGTGGTGAAATATGCACTACCACTTCTGGCCTATCAGAAGGCATACTCTGGGACTTCAAGAACAACAGCATTGCCAAGTCACTACTTGATCATTTTGGGATAGACGAAAGCCTCGTAGCTAACATTCGCCCTACTTTCGCTGAGCAGGGACGAGTATCAGCCGCAGCAGCTCGAGAATTAGGCCTACACGAAGGTACACCTATCACCTACCGCGCTGGCGACCAACCCAACAACGCTCTTTCGCTTAACGTATTCAATCCCGGCGAAATTGCTTCTACCGCAGGAACTTCTGGCGTAGTATATGGCGTGAATGGCAATGTGGACTACGACAAGAAGTCGCGAGTTAACACATTTGCACACGTAAATCACACTGCCGAGAATCCTCGCACTGGCGTATTGCTATGCATAAATGGTACCGGAATCCTTAATTCTTGGACCAAACGCAACTTTATGGCAAATGGCATATCATACGCTCAGATGAACGTCCTTGCTGCCCAATCACCTATAGGAAGCAAGGGCATAAGCATTCTTCCTTTTGGCAACGGGGCTGAAAGAGTGCTTGAAAATAGAGAAATAGGCTGCTCAATTCACGGCATTAATTTCAACAACCACTCTATTAGCAACATAGCTCGCGCTGTGCAAGAAGGCATCGTATTCTCATTTAAGTATGGTATCGAAATAATGGAACAAATGGGTATGGATGTTAAGAAGATACATGCCGGCAATGCCAATATGTTCCTTAGCCCAGTATTCCGAAACACACTTGCTGGCGTAACTGGCGCAACCATCGAACTCTTCGACACCGATGGCTCGGTAGGCGCAGCCAAGGGCGCAGGTATCGGAGCCGGAATATATCGCGACAACAACGAAGCATTTGCTTCGCTCGAACGACTTGAAGTGATTGAGCCCGATGTAACACATGCCGCCGACTATGCCGAAGCTTATTCGCAATGGAAGTCGCGCCTTGAAAACGAAATCAAATAATAATAATAACATCAATAACAATTAATCTAACATCAGTTAGTAAATACAGTACAAATAAAGCTATGGCAACAAATGAATTCTTTCCTGAAATAGGAAAAATAAAGTTCGAAGGTAAAGATTCGAAGAATCCAATGGCATTTCACTACTACGATGCCGAAAAAGTAATCATGGGCAAACCTATGAAAGACTGGTTGCGTTTTGCAATGGCTTGGTGGCACACTCTTTGTGCTGATGGTGGCGACCAATTTGGTGGCGGCACTAAGACATTCCCATGGAATGAAGAAACCGACGCTCTCGCTCGCGCAAAGAAGAAAGCTGACGCTGGTTTCGAAATCATGTCGAAACTTGGCATCAACTACTATTGCTTCCACGACATCGACTTAATCTCAGAAGGCAGCTCGGTAGAAGAATATGAGGCAAACATGAAGGCTATCGTGGCATATCTAAAGGAAAAGATGGACGAAACTGGCATCAAGTTGCTTTGGTCAACCGCTAACGTTTTCGGTCACAAGCGCTATATGAACGGTGCTTCTACCAATCCTGATTTCGACGTTGTAGCTCGCGCTATCGTTCAAATCAAGAACGCTATCGATGCCGGCATTGCTCTCGGTGCTGAAAACTACGTATTCTGGGGCGGTCGCGAAGGATATATGAGCTTGCTCAACACCGACCAAAAGCGTGAAAAGGAACACATGGCTACTATGCTTCGTATGGCTCGCGACTATGCTCGTGCTAAGGGCTTTAAGGGCACTTTCCTTATCGAACCTAAGCCAATGGAACCAACTAAGCACCAATACGACGTTGACACCGAAACAGTTATCGGATTCCTCCGCGCTCACGGTCTCGACAAGGACTTCAAGGTTAATATCGAAGTAAACCACGCTACTCTTGCAGGTCACACATTCGAACACGAACTTGCTGTGGCTGTAGATAACGGCATGCTTGGTTCAATCGATGCTAACCGTGGCGATATGCAGAATGGCTGGGATACCGACCAATTCCCTATCGACCAATTCGAACTCGTTCAAGCTTGGATGCAGATTATCCGCAACGGTGGCCTTGGCACTGGCGGCACAAACTTCGATGCTAAGACTCGTCGTAACTCTACCGACCTCGACGACATTTTCCTCGCTCACATCAGCGGTATGGATGCTATGGCTCGCGCTCTCGAAAATGCAGCTCGCTTGCTCGAAGAATCTCCATATAAGAAGATGTTTGCAGAGCGCTATGCATCGTTCGACTCTGGCTTGGGCAAGAAATTCGAAGACGGCGAGATGACTCTCGAAGAAGCTTACGAATATGGCAAGCAAGTTGGCGAACCAAAGCAAACAAGCGGTAAGCAAGAATTATATGAGGCTATTGTAGCAATGTATTGCTAATATTACACCTTGTTTATAATAATACCTTTTAGTTATTATGAATAACTACTCAGAAAAGGGAAGCAAACTCTATCTGTTCTCGATAGTTCTCGTGGCAGTAATCGGCGGCTTGCTGTTCGGTTACGACACTGCGGTAATATCGGGAGCAGAGGGAGGTCTGCAAGACTTCTTCCGCAATGCTACCGACTTTGATTACACTGATGCATTACATGGATTTACATCAGCAAGTGCACTTTTGGGATGTATTATTGGTAGCGCCATTTCGGGTTTTATGTCAAATCGCATTGGCCGTAAGCGTGCACTCGCCGCTGCAGGTCTGCTATTCCTCCTCTCTGCATTTGGTTCATACAACCCCGAATTCCTATTCTTCGAATACGGAAAACCAAGCCTTTCGCTCTTGGTGGCATTTAACATCTATCGTGTGATTGGCGGTATAGGCGTAGGTATAGCGTCTGCCATCTGCCCTATGTATATTGCCGAAATATCGCCAAGCAACCTTCGCGGCACTCTTGTGTCTTGGAACCAGTTTGCCATCATCTTCGGACAATTGCTTGTTTACTTCGTAAGTTTCATGATTGTGCAATGGGCAAAGGCTTCAAGCCCCGATTTTGCACAATGGACCGTAGAAACAGGCTGGCGACTAATGTTTGTTAGCGAAGCAGTTCCTGCTGGAGTATTCACCATATTCATCCTAATGGTTCCCGAAACTCCGCGTTACCTCGCCATCAGCGGCAACGACGAAAAAGCGCTTTATGTGCTTAGTAAGATTAATGGTTACGAAAAAGCAAAAGAGATTCTTGCCGATATCAAGAACACCGTTGAAGAAAAGACCGAACGCCTCCTAACCTATGGCTGGATGGTGATTTTTATTGGCATTATGCTTTCTGTATTCCAGCAAATAGTGGGTATCAATGCAGTGCTTTACTATGCTCCACGCATTTTCAGCTCGGTAGGTGCCGGCGACTCTATGCAGCAAACCGTGATTATGGGTATAGTTAATATCTCGTTCACACTCGTAGCCATTTTCACCGTTGAACGCTGGGGCAGAAAGATTCTGCTTATTTCCGGTTCGCTTGGCATGGCCATTGGAGCCTTGAGTTTTGCGCTCTGCAACGCAATTAACTTGCCTCCAATTTTGCAGGTTGTTAGCATTATGGTTTATGCAGCATCATTTATGTTCTCATGGGGACCTATTTGCTGGGTTCTTATCTCAGAAATATTCCCTAACACTATTCGCGGCGCAGCTGTAGCGATAGCCGTGGCATTCCAGTGGATCTTCAATTTCATCGTCAGCAGCACATTCGTGCCTATGTACAACATGGAGATTACCCCTGGCGACGGATTTGGCCACATCTTCGCTTACGCTCTATATGGCGTAATTTGCGTTATCGCTGCAATATTTGTTTGGCGTCTCGTTCCTGAGACCAAAGGCAAGACTCTTGAAGACATGTCGAAGCTTTGGAAACGCAGAAACTGACAAATAGAAGCTAATATACCAAAACAATTAGGGTTCGTTACTCCGATGAGTTTCGAACCCTAATAATTTATATATGTCAAACAAGTTATTTCTTCAATTCGTTTGTGAGGTTGTCGATGTCCTCCTGAAGCTTTTTATCGATTGATATGCGCTCCTTAACTATTCGGCATGAGTGAAGCACAGTAGCATGGTCACGAGAGAGTCGCATACCTATGTTAGTAGAAGAAAGTTGGGTCATCTCCTTAGCCAAATACATTACCACCTGGCGTGCATCCGAAATCTCTCGCTTTCTCGACTTGCCATAGATTGAGTCAGAATCTATATTGAAATATGCACTCACAGTCTCTACAATCAACTCAAATGTAATCTGCTTTTTATTGGTCTTAACGGCATTCGAGATTACCACATTAGCCAAGTCGATAGAAATGTCTTGATTAAGCACCGTGCTGTATGCCAATAGCGATGTCACAATGCCTTCAAGCTCGCGAACGCTGTCGGTTACGTTTGTGGCTATATAGTCGAGCACATCATCAGCTATCGTAAGACCATCTTGAAGCGCCTTCATATTTAGCACGTCGCGACGCAGTGAATAATCAGGCTTTGAGATTTCTACAGTCACACCCCACTTAAAGCGCGACGACAAGCGTGGCACAAATCCATCCATATCGGCAGGACGAGTATCGCTCGACATGATTATCTGCTTCTTGTTCTGCTGCAAATGGTTGAATATATAATAGAATGTGTTCTGCGTACCCTGCTTTCCTGCAAATTCATGAATATCATCAAGAATTAGCACATCGATGCTCTGATAGAAGTTAATAAAATCATTAATCTTCTTCTGCACCACAGCAGTAGTATATTGACTTTCAAATTCCCTTGCTGTAACGTATAGCACACGCTTCTCCGGGTTCAATTCTTTAACCTTGATGCCAATAGCTTGCACAAGGTGTGTCTTACCCACACCTGTAGCGCCAAAAAGGAACATAGGATTGAACGTCTTACATTCAGGATTGGTGGCGATAGCCATACCAATGCTTACCGCAAGCTTATTGCTCATACTGCCACAATAATTCTCAAATGTGTTATACATATTGAGGCGAGAGTCAATCTCTGGCATTGTCTGGCGGTAGAACGGATTAAGCGATGCGTTCTTTGCCTGCTTAAGGGTTATCGACGAGTTATCGGCATTATCAGCCTCCTCCTTTTTGCCTACTACATCATATTTATAGTACAGGTTGATATCGGTCTCATACACCCGCTTTATCGTCTTGCGAAGCAAGTCGAGATAGTTCGATTCAATCTGCTCAATGAAAAACATAGATGGAACCTGAAGATACAGGTCATTGCCTTTGAAATCATACGCAACAATTGTGGCAAAGAACGCCTGGTATTGCGCTTCGTCCAAATTGTTCTTGATGATGTCAAGACACTTATTCCATTTCAATATGCCCTCTTGTTTTGTCATTTATGGTGTTTTGTAACTAAAAAATCGTTCATAACTCGGTTTTTTGCGAACTTTCGCAATACAAAATTTGCCAAAAAATTTGATATAAAAAAGTGCAAAATTAATTTGCTTTTTAGATTATTATTATAACAATACTGAAAATCAAGCATTTACAATCTGCTCTTTAAAGCAAAGGAACAAAAATAGACCCATCTATATATAATCAGCTATTCATCAGTGCATTTACAATCAATAGTTAAAGTAAATCTCCAATTAAGATAATGCTTTTAGGCTCTATTTATGTGCAGATTATAGGCATTTACAATAAAATAAAAAATATGCCTTATTTAGAACTTGTCAAAATAAGGCATATTTCATGGTAATTACACTATTTCTTAAAATACCTTTATAGTGACATATCGTTTCGGATTTCGTTGAATGTCGGTTAGCAAGGTGTCAAGACTTGCCACTGCGTCATCGAGATGCTTGTAAAGTGCCTTATCGTTCATCAGCATGCCAAGTGTTGAATTCTTGTTGTTAAGATTCTCGCTTAGCTGCTTCAGATTCTCCATTGTGGCATTTGCATTAGCCACCGTTTGCTGGAGTGGCATATCCTTCAGCTCATCCGACAATATCTTGATGTTGGCAGAAGTGCTATTTAGGTTAGTGGTTATGCCGTCCACATTGGTCATTATGCTCGGCACCTGATGGTTCATGAGTCTGCTCAACTCCAGGCTGCTTGCTTTGAGGTCGGCTGTTATGCCATCAAGGCGTCCCACCGAATTATTCAGAGCTGGGTTGGCAAGAATGTTATTAATGTTCGTAAGAATCGAATCAATTTTTGGCAAGAGATTGTTGACGGCTGGCATTATGTTATCGCCGAGCGCGTCCATCAAACCGGCTACGGTGCCCGAAGGAATCTCATCGCCCACATTATAATATTCTTGACTGTCGGCTAAATCCATTACCAATTGTGCAGTACCGAGCATATCCACCGAGAGCTTCACATTCGAGCCCTTGGGAATTCTAAGATCTTTGTTTAAGCTCAATAGCACCGAGATGTCATTGCTCTTATAGTCGTAGTTGATTTCTCGCACCTGACCCACCTGAAACCCGTTGATTGTAATCGGCGCAGCCACAGCCAAGCCGTTTACCTTTTCAAACTTGGCATAGTAGAAGTTAGCTGGTCGGAATAGGTTGATGCCTTTCAAATATTCTATTCCAAAATACAATACGCAAAGACTGATAATCACAGTCACTGCTATCAAAACCTCTTTAGTGAAAAACTTTTTCATATCATTTACTTATATTACTCATCTTATGCGCTTATCGCCTTTGAATACTACAATAAACGCGCCTTTAAAGTTCTTTTTTATTTTATTCTGCAAAGATAATGCTTCTTTTTTATCCGTTACTATTCCAAAAGTATATTTATATATTCCATTTTCGTAATAATAGTTAACAGGACTTAATCCTTTAAACTCTGGGGCACCGTCCTTTAACTTTTTAGGGCTGGTTAGGAATTGTATCTTATATACTTCGGTTTCGTCATCTATAGCCTTAGGTTGAGCATCGCTTTTACTTAACTCCTCTTCTTTTGATTCCGGCTTCTCGGCTGTTTTTCGCGACTTCGACTTTTCATTCTTCTTGGCTGCTGCCTTATCTGTGTCACTCTTATCTTCCTTCTTGGCAGCATTAGGCTTTGACGATTTATTCTTCTCATCTGCCCCATCGAAGAAGCTCGACTTATAGCTCTTTACTGCATTGAAAATCGATTTTGCAAGCTTTTCCTGGCCGCGTTCCGAATCGAGGAAACGTTCAGAAGTCGGATTACAGATAAAATCGAGTTCAACAAGCACTGCCGGCATCGATGTGCGTGCAAGCACCCAAAATCCAGCTTGGCGAACGCCGTTGTTTTTACGCCCTGCAGTAGTAGAAAACTCCTGCTGGATTCTCGAGGCAAATTCGAGGCTCTGCTTAACGTGCTGATTCTGGCTTATCTCAAAAATGATATACGACTCCGATGAATTAGGGTCAAATCCTTCGTATGTTACAGAGAAATCTTTTTCGAGCTTCATCACAGAGTTTTCGCGCATAGCCACAGCCAAGTTGTCATCGTTCTTGTGCATACCCAGCACATAAGTGGCAGCCCCCGAGATGCTACTGCGATTCTTGTTCTTCTTATCCACCGAATTGGTGTGAATTGAGATAAAGAGATTGCCGTGCGCCTTGTTCGCAATGTCGGCGCGCTCGTTAAGCGTTAGGTAGCGATCGGTCTTTCGGGTATATACCACCTTGGTATTGCTACAATTATCCGAAATCAGTTCGCCCAATTTCAGGGCAACGCCAAGGTTGATATTCTTTTCGTAAGCATTTTTGCCTACGGCGCCCACGTCGGCTCCACCATGCCCTGCATCTATCACCACTATAAAATCTTTGGCAAGCACAGAAGGCGAACACAGCAAAATCGAAATAATAATTATATGTATCGATATGATTTCTTTCAAATATCTGCTCATTACAATAACCACGCTGTTAATTAACATACAAATTTAAGAAATATCAATCAATTAGCATCATTTTTAGGGCAAAAACATTTGTTATTGCTTCTACTAAAACATATATTAGCACACCTATTGCAGAAATCGCAAAGATGCATTAATTTTGTAATACTTAATAAAACGCCAAAATAGAATTTAATATGTCACAAAGGCCCGAAAAATTATACGGTCTGTTAGGCCATCCGCTAACTCACTCGTTTTCTCAGATTTACTTCAATCAAAAGTTTGCAGCCGAGAATATCAGCGCCGAATATATCAACTTCGACATTCCCGACATCGATTTCATTATGGAAATCATATCTGAGCACCACAATCTTTGCGGACTTAATGTGACTATTCCTTACAAGGAGCAAGTAATCCCTTATCTTAACGAACTCGATGATGCTGCTCGTGAAGTGGGTGCCGTAAATGTAATTAAGGTGATTCACGACAAGGACGATGTAAAACTCAAAGGTTATAACTCCGACATTATCGGGTTTACCGATTCTATTGCACCTCTTTTAAAGCCTTATCACACATCGGCACTAATACTTGGCACTGGCGGTGCATCTAAGGCTGTGGCATACGCCTTGCGCCATCTCGGACTTTCGGTTCAATTCGTGTCGCGACGCAAGACTTCAAGCACTTTGGTCTATGAAGAACTCACAAAACAGCATTTCAAGGATAGCAAGGTGATTGTAAACACCACACCATTAGGCATGTACCCCAATATCGATTCTTGCCCTGACATCCCCTATCGTTTTCTCACCGAGCAACACCTTTGCTACGACTTAATCTACAATCCTGAAGAAACTCGCTTCATGAAGGAAGCAAAGAAATTTGGTGCGGAAACAAAAAACGGTCTTGAAATGCTTCTTCTACAAGCATTTGCATCCTACAGCATTTGGAATAAATAAGGTGTCGCGCCACTTATATCTGCCACTATATTATCACGATGCAATCTCCCCTCTCCAGAACTCCGATAATACGCATAGTTTTGCCATTTGCATTAGGTATAATCATTTGGCAATATGTTCCGAGCATCGTATTTTCCTCCATTATGCTGATTGCTGGCGTATCGGCGGCTCTAGTCTTGGGCTTTATCGGTCGCAATGATCCACTTTTACGCTTTCGCATCATGCCATGGCATTCACTCCCAATCGCAATAATTTCTCTTGCTTTGGGATGCTTTGCTGCCTACACATCATCACCAAAAAAGCTCTCAATCAACGACATTAACGGCAAAGTTATTTCAGGCACCATCGAATCGGTGAGAATAACCGAAAAATCGATGTCGATGTATGTCCAAACTTCCACCGCCGGAAAAATTCTACTTAGCACCAAAGGACACAACTCAAAATTGAAAGTTGGCACCGATATTGCGTTTCGCGCCGACCTGCACGAGATGCAGAATTTGGGCAACCCGTTTGAATTCGATTATAAGCAATATCTATATAATCATGGCATTATCTACACCCAGCACACCGACGCATCGCAGATATTATCGATAGGCAAAAATAGCGGATTCAGGCACCGAATAGCACGATATCGCCAAATAATTGAGAACTACATTCTTAAATCACGACTTTCGCACGATGTCAAGAGTTTCGTGATTGCCATCATATTGGGCAACAACGATTATATCTCGCCTGAATCTCAGGATTCGTTCTCGAAAGCTGGTGCCGCACATATTCTCGCCGTTAGCGGCCTGCACGTAGGCATTATTGCCCTGATTATTTGGTGCATCCTATTCCCTCTCGACTATTACAGATGCCGCCGTCTGCGTCTGGTTGTCACTATCATAATAATAGCTCTATATGCCATCTTCACCGGATTAAGTCCTTCGGTAGTGCGAGCTTCTATCATGACCACATTCGCTTTCGCGGAACTCATACTCTTCAGGAGGAACACATCTCTTAATGCCTTACTGGTGGCTGCGCTGATAATACTGCTTTTCTCTCCGTTTTCGCTTTACGAAGTGGGATTCCAACTGAGTTTTTGCACTGTGGCGGCCATATTGCTTATAGTACCGAAACTTCGCGAAATAGTTTATGTTAGAAATCGCATCCTGAATTATATGCTTTCATCGATCTGGGTATCTCTTGCAGCAATGATTAGCACCTCAGCCATTACGGCATACTATTTTCATAGCATCCCCCTGCTCGCTTTTGCCACCAATCTCATTATTTTGCCATTGATGCCTGTTTTTATGGTGTTATACATTATATATATAGTGATACTCATAATATATGGCGAATTGTCATTTCTTACCACTATCGTAGAGTATTCCTACAAACTCCTCTACACCATAGTTTCCACCATATCCAACCTTGGGTTCTCTCATATTGACAATATTTACATCTCGTTTGCTAACACTCTTGTATATCTCGCGCTTGTAGCAACGTTTTGCCTATCACTTTACCATTTTCGCAGAAAACTCGTTTATGCCATGAGCGTACTTGTGGCAATCATGATTTTGATTGCAGCTCAACATGCAATTTTTGTCCCAAAGCAGGGATTGTTCATCTTAAACTCCTTCGACAGCACGCCCATCTTCTACTTTTCAAATCACAAAGGGTATCTATTGACACCAGACGCAGAATCCGAAAGTTTCGATTTCGCAAATCGTCACAAAGGGCTATTATCATATTATGGCATTAACAGCATTGAGATTCTCGCTGGCGACACTATTTTGTTCGACGGAGGAAAGATTATGGGCGAATTTGCATCGATTTGCGGGAAAAATATGGCAATAATCAACCACAACAAATGGCGCCGCGCAACCGCCGAAAATCCTATAGATGTTGATTATGTAATAGTCACCAAGCGATATCATTCATCGTTTAAGGGATTTAAGCAACTGTTTGGTGATGCTCAGATAGTTCTTTCAGGCGACATCTATGTAAAGCAGCATGAACTAATGGTGAAAAATCTTAACGAATGTGGAATGCCATACTATTCCGTTAAAGAAAACGGTGCGCTGACGCTTTATCTCCGGTAAGCGCATCACTTCACACGCCCTGATGCCACGTGGTGCTTGTTGTAATATGGTGCAGAAAGAGAATCTATCACCACACCTTTCGACCCGGCATGCACAAACTTGCCCTCGATAAGATACAAACCCACATGGTTGATTCTGCTCTTTTTATTCGACGACGAAAAAAACACCAAATCTCCTTCTTTTAGTTGGTTCTTCTTTATTTCTTTGCAGTCTTTCTCAAACATTCGTGCCGAATTTCGCTGCAATTTTCGGTCATACACAGCAAGATATAGCTGCGTTACAAGTCCAGAGCAATCAGTGCCATCCTTTGTGTTGCCTCCATACTTATATTTCACGCCCATCCATTCACCTATTTCTCTATACAAAGCCTCATTGTACTCTCCTTCTTTTAAGTCAATTCCATAATTTGTCCACCAGCATGACTTTTTGTTTTTCTTAACTTCTTCACTTGGTGCATATATATCATCGGTAACCACCTTTTTGCTGCTTTTACACGACGCAAAGCACAGCGCAATCACCATGCAAGTTAATAATACAAATATGTTATTTCCCGGTTTCATTCGTGAAATGGATGCTTCAAAAAATTTAAGCCAAAGTTAAGCATAATTTGCAAAACTTTGGCTTAAATGCGATTATAAATAATATTTCTATTGCTGAATATTACTTTTCTTCTTCGGCAGTTTCAGCTGCTTCCTCAGCTTCTTCTTCAAACTTGGTGTAACCAGCTTCTACCAAAATGTTGTACCAAGCTATCACCTTTTTTATATCATTGTTATAAACTCTTTCCTGGTCGTAATCGGGCAAAACTTGCAAGAAGAACTCCTTCAATCTTTCTGGAGTCTTGTATTCGTCAGCATTAAGAGTCTTTCCTTCAAATTTTTCATATACCGAGGTAAACACCTTCGACAATGCTACTTCTTCGCCATAAGTGTACATCGAGATATCGCCAAGCGAAATAATCTTGTCGCGAGTATAGGCTGGCATACGCTTTTTGTCCTTGAGATTCTCTACGATTATTAGGTTCTTTCCGTATGAAACCAATTCATACAAACCTGGTTTGCCCGAGATTGATAATATTTTCTTTAACATTTTATTTTGTTATTCAATAGTTAATAATTCTGCGCAAAGATATAACAAAAAAGTGATATAGCGAAATTGAAAACGCCGCTTGGTGTTATCTAAGGGTTACTTTTGCTATAGTTACTCCGTCAACCACAACAATATAAATGCCCGAACCGCAGCTAATTTCCGATTTATCGGCAGCTATTAGTTTGCCATCGATGCTATAAACTTCCGAATGATTCCATTCGCCGCCTATTATGATATTGCCGTTGCTTGCCGACACATTGGCTTGTGGCGCTGCTATCGTTTCGGTTGCCGAATACAATTTCTCCACTATCGATACTGGCTGGATAACGTATTCTGTACCATCATTTTCTATCACACCCACCACATCGGCACAAGTAGAAGATGTAGTAGCATTAATTGTACTAAGGAACTTGGTGCCTACGTTAAGCGCAGTTGAAGAATATGCAAGTTGGTATATCCCTAAGCTGCTATTTTCTACAATCGATACGTTATTTACAGCTACCAATTTGCCTACATATTCATCTGTAATTCCATCTATTGCCACCTCTGGAGCACCAAACACCGATCTTACTTCATAGCCATCTTTCACAAGAATTGCTGGCACGCCACCCACTTTTGTGCTTAATCCGGTAACCCCGGCTGGGATTATTTGACCTTTTATAGATGTTGCTAAAGGCTGATCTCCAGTAAAATATAGAACATCACCATCACAAGAAGCCGCTGTACATAGTTTGTCGTCACTTTGTGCAATACACGAAGCATCTTT
>CALZAF010000002.1 GCA_945612775.1 uncultured bacterium
TTTTTATGCTTTGTTCTGCATAACATTATTTCAAAACACATGCGTCCGACAAAAATTCACATTATACTTATGTGTATTTTGTTATTGACCTCTGGCACATTATAAAATAAAGACATTCCACGCTTTATGGGTAGCGCAGAATGTCTTTATTAATTGTTAAATGAGTTGTTTATGCTTTTTGGCCGTTGCCATTAGCTTGGCCGTCGTTTGCATCTTGTGCTGTAGCATAGATTGAACCCTTGTCGATACGAATCTTAACACCGTCGGCAATCTCCAAAATCACAACAGGTGAATCTGGCTTAATCTCTTTTATTTTGCCATGAATACCGCCAGCTGTCACTACCTTATCGCCCGCTTGCAATTTTTCACGGAATTGGCGGATTTCCTTCTGACGCTTGGTCTGAGGACGAATCATGAAAAAGTAGAAAATTGCTATCAAAGCAACAATCATAAAGATGCTGCTGAAGGCGCTTGAACCTTGCTGAGCTTCTTGCAGTAGAATGTTTAGAATTGTCATAATATATAGGTTTATAAATTATTGTTTCTAATTATTAGTCTTTTACAATAATGTGTCGAGCCTTCAAATCCTTGATAACGCTATTGAGAATACCATTTACAAAGCTTCCGCTCTTGGGTGTGCTGTAATACTTAGCTATCTCAATGTATTCGTTCAGCGAAACAGATGTTGGAATGCTGATAAATTCTTTCACTTCGGTGATTGCCACGCCCATTATAACTCTATCCATAAATGCTATGCGCTCAGCATCCCATTTGCTGGAGATAGTGGCATCGATGAGTTCATCGTTGGCAATGCGTGCTGCTATCGACTTTTCGAACAACATTCTGCCAAATTCGCTGTCTTCATCGTCCTTATACATCGGCAATATGGGGTCTTCGTTCTTGTCCTCGAAGCGCTTAATGGTTTTAATCGTAAATGTGCCCATTGTTTCAAGGTCGTCGTTCCAATACACCGATTTGTTCTCAAGTATGTCGGCAAGGCCTTCGTCGGGCAATATTACATGGCGCATCATGTTTTTCCAAAATTCGCAGTCGCAAGCAAAATCAGTGCCTTGAGCAGCCATATACTTCTCATATTCGGCTGAATGAGTCACACGTTCGAGCATCACTTTCAAAAAGATGTCGTCGTTTGTCCAAGTAAGCTTGTTGTCTTCGATATATTGCTTGAATGTTTCGTTTTCTCGAAGAACTTTGATGAATTCATTATCCACAAAGCGCGTATTTGGATTCAAGTCTTCTTCGCTTGGCAGATACTTATTTCTCGCATCATCAAGGCGACGCTCTTGAAGGTCGGTAAGATCTACCATTAATTGCATAAGGTAGAAATACAGTTCATGTGCTTTATCAAAACTTTTGTCAAGTTCCTTTAGCGCATCCTTCAACGAGGTTTCTTCCTTAGTGAGCAGATAAGAATACACCATCTGCACCACTTTTATTCTAATCAATGTTCTATTTATCATATTCTTTACTTTTCTGCAAAGTTACGCAAAACTGCTCACTTATAAAATATATAGTCAATTTCTTTAGTTTGTTTCCTGATTGTCATTTAGTCGCTGTCGCACCACTTCATACATCATAATACCGCCTGCTACCGATACATTAAGCGAATTAATGTGACCAAATTCGGGAATCGAAACAAATTCATCGCAAAGTTTGAGCAAATCATTTGATATGCCCTTATCCTCTGCCCCAAGAATCAATGCCACTGGACCGGTATAATCTACCATGGTATAGTTGATAGAACTCTTCTCCGATGCACCAACAACTTTATAGCCACAATCCTTTAGGTATTTAACTGCCGAAACGAGGTTGCGCTCACGGCATACTGGCAGATAGTTGAGTGCTCCAGCCGAAGTCTTTACTGCATCGGCATTGGCAGTAACGCTGTTTTTCTCGGGAATAATTATGGTGTTTACGCCAGCACAGTCGCAAGTACGGGCTATTGCGCCGAAGTTTCGCACATCTGTTACCCCATCGAGCACCACCACAAATGGATTATAGCCTTCTTCATAAAGCATCGGCGCCACTTCTTCTATCTTATGATAAGTTACAGCCGACAGAAAGGCAAGTACGCCTTGGTGATTCTTTCGGGTGATGCGGTTAATCTTCTCGATTGGAACTCTCTGAACTGGTATCTGATATGCCTTAACCACATCGAAGAGTTCACCTATCAATTCTCCGTTAATGTCCTTTTTAATTAGCAATTTATCGATTTCTTTACCCGACTGAATTGCTTCAATAACGGCTCTGATGCCAAATATGTATTGGTCTTTCTCTATCATTAGTGTATCTTGTGTTTTAAAAGAGTTTTTGCATTGTCGATAGCCGATTGCGATATCTGACTGCCGCTAAGCATTGCAGCCAGTTCGCGCACACGCAACTCATCGTCGAGCACCATCAGCGAAGTTACTGTAGAATCGCCAACATCGGTTTTGTAAACCTTATAGTGATTGTCGCCTTGTGCAGCCACTTGAGGCAAGTGTGTAATTGCTATTACTTGTATGTTGTTCGAGAGTTCCGACATCATAGCACCTATTTTTTCTGCTACTTCGCCCGAAACTCCGGTATCTACCTCGTCAAAGATAATGGTAGGCAAATTCATGCTTTTTGCAACGATTGTCTTAATAGAAAGCATAAGGCGCGATAATTCGCCGCCCGACGCTGTCATTTCAACAGGCATTAGTTCTTGATTCTTATTAAATGCCACCATATACTTCACAACATCTGCTCCACTTGATGCGAGTTCTTGACCTTCGAACAAAACTTTAAACTCCATATTGTTAAGTCCTAAAGGTAAAGATATTATCTTCAAATCTTTGGCAAATTCTTCAGCGATTCTCTTGCGTGATAGCGTTAGCTTTTCGGCGGTAGATTTTGCCTCGGAATATGCCTTTTTCTCCTCCGCTTCAAGTCGCTTAATATTGTCTTCGGAATTGTCGATAGCATTCAATCGTAGCTCATATTCTCCTTGAAGATCTATCAAATCGTCCACGCTGCGCATACCATGTTTGCTTTCCAGAGCATAGATGGCATTTAGCCTATCGTTCACTCTTTCGAGTTCATCGGGGTTAAACTCAAGTCCTTCTTGAAGGGCTGATACTGCCATTGCCACATCTTTCAATTCTATAACAGCCGAATCGAGTCGCGACGCAAGTTCTTCAGCCTCATTTAGGTTTTCAGCAGCAACCGACATGCTTTTAGCCGAAGTTTTCAGGTTGTCGAGAATAGAATTCTCTTCACCATCGAGCAACATCTGCGCTTGCCAGAGGTTTTCCTTAATTTCAGTGATGTTTGTAAGCTTTTTCTGCAGCGCCTCGAGCTCTATGTCCTCTCCTTTTTCAAGTTTAAGTTCTACAAGCTGGTTGAGCTGAAATCTCAGGTAATCTTCCTCTTCTTTGTTTCTGCTAAGATTGCTACGAGATTTATCTAATTCAGTCTTAACACACTTGTAATGACCGAACTTAACCTTATATTCTTCAAGTAAAGCTTTATTATTGGCAAGGCTATCCAAAATGCCGAGTTGATATGCAGGTTTTGAAACAAGCATATTGCTATGCTGCGAATGAATGTCGATAAGATAGCTTGTAAGTTCCTTCATCAACGAGAGCGACACAGGCGAGTCGTTGACGAAAGCTCTCGACCTTCCGTTGTCTGAAAATTCCTTACGCAATATGCACTCCTCCTCGAAATATTCCAGGTCATTCTCATCGAAGAAGTGCTTCAAGTCGAATTTGCTTATATTAAAGGTGGCTTCTACTACCGACTTTTTCGACTTATTGCGAATGGATTTTGTATCGGCTCGCTCACCGAGAATCAACGACAATGCGCCCATAATAATGGATTTACCTGCTCCGGTTTCGCCGGTAATTATCGTAAGCCCTTCATTAAAATCCACCTCCAAATGGTCGATTAGCGCATAATTTGATATTGATAATTTCGAGAGCATGTGATTATTGTTGCTGAGTTTCTTCTTTAATTTTCTTCAATCTCGTACCCTCGGCAGGATACATTTCTTTAAGTATATCGTATGCGTTATCCTTCTCCGTTCTGCTTGCCTTTGAATAGACGTTAACCAGTTCATCCATTTTTGCATCTTTAAACATACTCAGGCATACCGACATAGGAGCCAAATCGTACACTTTTTTAAGCGTTGCCAGCGTCTGCGATATCGTGAGCCTGCCTTTGTCGGGACTGAGCACCATCTCGTCGAGACCTTTTCGATGATAGTCGTAGAGCACTTCGCGTATGCCCGATGTAGTCTTGTCGGTAAATGCGCTTAACACTGCGCTTCGGTTCTTGTTGTCCTCAAATGCTTTCCAACCCGATTCGCCCTCGCTCTGCGCCATGCGCACTATACTGGCTGCCTTTTCATAATATGGGTCACCCCCATTTGGCGCAAATGTGTCGAAATCTATGGCTATAATCATATAGGCATAGAAATTGAGTATTGCGGTAAGGTTGCTCTCCCAATTAACCTCCGAAAACACAAGTGGCTCGTTGTTTTCGTAAGTAAACTCCACTTTTGTGTCCTTAAAGTTGATGAGCGTGGTTGTATATGTGCTGTTATAAACGGGTCTGGTCGATTGAATCTGCAAATCGGCTGTGATATTAGGCTCTTCATATTTGTTTATGGTAAAATAAAGCCTGCAATCTATCTTCTCGTTTTTGCCGAATTGCGCATCAGTCCACTTCTGGGTGTTCATATAGTCGGATATAGCGCTCTGAAGTGTGCTAAACACGTCTTTGTTGGCATTTTGCACTTTGTCGGTATTAATTTCGACATTGCAGTTAAGCTCTTGCGCAGCACTTGATGCCGAGCATAATAAGCCACAAAGAGCTATAGCCATCATTCCTACGTATTTCCTCATAACGCTTTATCGCAAGTTATAAACTTAAAGTTTTTTCGATTGTAATCTTAAATTGGTAAGCACGTTCTTGGTGTCTTGAGGGAAATCGCCTTGCATCATCCAGCCATAATAGCCCGAATCGTGCTCGAGAACCTCAAGAACTGGACGGCCCTTATATTTTCCGAAATTAAACACTGGCTCGTGTTTTTCGTTATATATGAAGCGTCCAGCCAAGTCCACATTATTATTCTGCGACGAGAATTCAGCCAAGAAGTCCATATCGTTCTGCAGACAGTCGTACTTGTCGAGCTGTGCCTTTAACACCTCGTAAGTTGCGCGAGTATCGGCATTTGCCGAGTGTGCAGCTTCGAGATCCTTGTTGCAATAAAATTTATATGCTGCCACAAGTGTGCGCTGTTCCATCTTATGGAAAATGGTTTGCACGTCGATAAATCGGCATTTTGTATAATCGAAGTTTACTCCTGCATTAAGGAATTCTTCTATCAGAAGTGGAACATCGAAGCGGTTGCTATTAAATCCGGCTATGTCGCTGCCCTTAAAGATTTCGGCTATTTCTTTAGCACGCTCCTTAAATGTTGGGCAGTTTGCCACATCAGCATCGGTTATGTGATGCACTGCCGAAGCCTGTTCGGGTATGTGCATGCCGGGGTTAAATCGCAATGTGTCCTCTTGCTCCACGCCATTAGGCCAAACCTTAATGTAGCAGAGTTCCACTATCTTGTCGTGCGACGGATTCACGCCAGTAGTTTCTAAGTCGAAAAACACTACCGGCTTTTTTAGGTTCAAATCCATATCCGCTACGTTAAATCATCATTGGCATCAAAAGCACGAGTAGGTCTTCGCCTTCTTCCTGCTTCTCTGGTTCGAAAATGCCAGCACGCGATGCGTCCGACAACTTCAAGATTACGGTGTCGTGGCTGATGTTGTCGAGCACCTCGATGACGCGGGTCTTATTGAAGCCCATTATCAGGTTGTCGCCAGAGTAGTCGCATGGAATGGTTTCTTCTGCCAATGTCGAGTAGTCGATATCTTCGGCTTTTAAGAAGATTTCGTTTGGACGGAACTCAAACTTAATCAAACCGCCTTGGCTTGCAAATACCGAGACGCGGCGAATAGCTGCAAGAAGAGTTTCGCGATCAATCGACAATTGGTTAGGATTCTCTTCAGGGATAACAGAGTTGTAGCGAGGATAGCGCCCAGCCACGAAGCGGCAGTTGAGCGTAAACTCTTCAGTAGTGAATGTAGCACACTTTGAGTCGATTGTAACTGCCACATTACCTTCTTCCTTTGCAAAAACATTTGCTATAATCGATGCCGGTTTGGTTGGCAAGATGAACGAAGCCTCAAGCCCTGTCTGTGTTCTGAAATTCTTGAAACGCACCAGTTTATGTGTATCCGATGCAACAAACACTATTTCCTCGGGCTTAATATCCCAAAGGATACCCATCATCACTGCACGAAGGTCTTCCGATCCCACGGCAAAGATGGTTTGATTGATACCCTTAACAATCTCCTTTGCTGGAATAGCAAATGTGCGAGAATCGCTATCGTTGAGGGCTTTCTGAGGGAACTCATTGCCATCGATACCTATGAAGTTAAACTTACCATTCATATAGTATATGTTTATCTCCAATGTATCGTCGTTAATCTCGAACTTCAAACCTTGTTCGGGCAGTTCCTTAAGCAACTCATTGAGGCGCTTAACGTTAACAGCAAACTTACCCTTACCTTCGGCATTATTTACGGTCAAGCGTGTCTTCAATGTTGTGTCGGAGTCACTACCGGTTATTACAAGTTCATCACCATTGAGTTCAAATAAGAAATTATCAAGAATAGAGATGCTATTCTTCGAGTTAACAACCTTGCTGACAGCCGACAAGTGGCTCATAAGGTTCTTGCTGGAAATATTAAATATCATATTGTAGTTTTTTGTTATATTTTTTCTTTTTCCATAAGCGCATTCAGCGCAAACTTTACCAAATACAAATTTACAATTTTTTCTCCAAATATCGATTGTTTGCCGCAATTATTTTGTATTAAGCGCATATTATGTGATAGCATAAAGCTTTAGTGAAGCACTAAATCACAATAGTTTAGGCAAGAAACAGCTTTTCGTGCGTGATATAGCATAGTTTTGAATATAATTTTGATATTGGATATTACCAAAAAGTCGTTAATAGTAATAATTTTTGATTTATTTTTGTAACTTTGCACAATTAATCAAGATTGAGAATTTTGAACATCAAAATTAATTATGGCAGAAGAAATTTTTGAAATCAACGAAGGCGAAGAAAAGAAATCGCTAAACTTTGTTCAACAGCTTGTTGCCGAAGACCTTAAGGCTGGCAAAAACGGAGGACGACTCAACACTCGTTTCCCGCCAGAGCCTAACGGATATCTCCATATTGGCCACGCTAAGGCCATCTGCATGGACTTTGGTGTAGCTGAAATGTTCGGCGGCACTTGCAACCTCCGTTTTGACGACACCAATCCTATTAAGGAGGATGTAGAATATGTTGAATCAATCAAGGAAGATATAAAGTGGCTTGGTTACGACTGGGGCGACCGTCTATACTATGCTTCTGATTATTTTCCTAAACTATACGATCTTGCCGTTCGCATGATTAAGGAAGGCAAGGCTTATGTCGATGACCAGACGTCAGAGCAAATTGCGGCTCAAAAAGGCACTCCTACCACTCCTGGTACCGAAAGCCCATATCGCAACCGCACTCCCGAAGAGAACCTCGACCTCTTCGAGCGCATGAATGCTGGCGAATTTGACGAAGGCGCACGCGTGCTTCGTGCAAAAATCGATATGGCATCGTCGAACATGCACTTCCGCGACCCTATCATGTATCGCATTATTAAGCATCCACACCACCGCACCGGCGATAAGTGGAAGGTGTATCCTATGTATGACTTCGCGCATGGCCAAAGCGACTATTTCGAAGGTGTTACTCACTCTATCTGCACTCTCGAGTTTGTGCCTCACCGTCCTCTTTACGAATATTTCGTTAAGGAATTGGCCGATGAGTCATACTGCCCACGCCAGATTGAGTTCAACCGCCTAAACCTGACATATACCCTTATGAGCAAGCGCAAATTGCTACAGCTCGTTAAGGAAGGTCTTGTGGCTGGTTGGGACGACCCTCGTATGCCTACTATCTGCGGTTTGCGTCGTCGCGGCTACACTCCAGAATCTATTAAGAACTTTATCGATGCTATTGGTTACACTAAATATGAGGCTCTCAACGATATTTCTCTGCTCGAACACGCAGTTCGTGAAGACCTCAATAAGCGAGCCAATCGTGTTTCGGCAGTTCTCGACCCTGTAAAGGTGGTTATCACCAATTTCCCTGAGGACAAAACCGAAATGGTAACTATCGAAAACAACCCTGAAGATCCAAATGGCGGCACTCACGAGATGCCATTTACCCGCGAAATCTTCATCGAGCGCGAAGACTTCATGGAGAATCCTCCAAAGAAGTATTTCCGCATGACTCCAGGCAAGGAAGTTCGTCTAAAAGCTGGATATATAGTAATGTGCACCGGATGCAAGAAAGATGCCGATGGCAACATCGAGGAAATCTATTGCGAATACGACCCAGAGACAAAGAGCGGTATGCCGGGCAGCATGCGCAAGGTAAAAGGCACTCTTCACTGGGTATCGGCTAAGTATTGCAAGAAGGCCACAGTTCGCCTTTACGATCGCCTATTTATGGTAGAGAATCCATCGGCTGAGACCGAAAAGGATTTCCGCGAACTCCTTAACCCCGATTCGCTAAAAGTTACAACTGCTCTCATCGAGCCATATCTCGCCGAGACTGCTGTTGCCGGAAATAAGTATCAGTTCCAGCGCATAGGTTATTTCTGCGTTGATAAAGACTCAACTGCAGATAATCTCATCTTCAACAAGACTATCGGACTCAAGGACAGCTGGGCAAAAGAAAAAGCTAAGTAATCACTCTGCAAGCAGATTAGTAGTAGATAATTATTCTACTGCTTTTATCTCTTTCAAAGTGTAGCACACAACAAAAAATGGAGGTGCGAAGTAAAACCTGTTTTTACTGACGCACCTCCATTTTATTTGTATAAGGAGATAGAAAAATCCAATTTGCGAATTGCCATTAGAACGTGAAGTGAAGTTGCACACGCAAGCCTCTGCGATCGATGCCCTGACGGTCGAGATACGTCAATCGCCACACGTAGTCCAATCGCAAGCATGTGAGAATGTTGTCGATACCCACGCCTATTTCCATATATGGCGTTTTAGTCATCGGCGAACAGTTGTTCAGTTCTGGGAACTGGAGCACATCGGAATTAAGCGCAGGATTGTTATAATCATGAAGTTTACCATATAGACCTCTGAAGGAGAATGCTTCACGCAGTTTCAAATACTTCAGCAGCGGCACTCGGTTGAATATTGCACCGTTGGCCCAATAAGTGAAATCCCATGATAGGTAGCTGTCGTTCATAAATTCAAGCGGACTCATAAGCACGTACGACTCGGGCTGAATGGTGTACGACAAGTTGGCATTAGGCAAGAGCAAATCGGGATATGCCACTTTGCTCCAAATTTTTCCAGCCTTCAATATGATGTCGGTATATCCAAAAGCCGAAAACCAAAATCGCTTTTGAACACCCACTTCGGTCTTGTTGATACAATACTTGCTGCCAAGAAAACCTTTTGGCGCATAGGTGTGCGATAGCGTCAGCACTGGTGCGTCGAGGTTGATAGGAATACGATAAGACTTAGTCTGATAGAACTTCTCACCTGGAGCGTAACGCAATGTCACATTAAACGATGCTTCGTTATAGCTCTTATAAGCATTGCCATAACCATCGACAAAAGGCATATATTTGCTTGCTTCCTGTTGGTCAAAACGGAAACCAGCAGCTACCGAGAAGCCACATTCCGTTTCGAGCTTATACTCCAGTTCGCTTGTTCGTTTATAAGTAACCGCCTTGTCGGGCATACGCTTCAAAGCTAAGAACACATTATCGGGATTAGTGTAAAGATAGTGCTGGCCGAGTTGGTCGATATCATACTTGTGCAGAAATCTCACAGAGTGTATTGGAAACTCGTTGTTGTGATACTTCTTTTCATTAAACGAATACTCCAGTTGTCCACTATATTTCCATTTCTCATCACCGAAACCGTATGCAGCATAACCTCTTGCAAACAAGTGCTTATTGAGGTTTGCCGTGGTCATACCTCCCACTTTAAGCCGCAATCCCTCGAGTGTGCTGCCGCTAATGGTTGTATTCATCGGTCCGAAGTCGAATTTGCTGTCTTTTGAAGTGTTGATATACCCCGATACAAGGGTAACTATCACCTTCTCCGACCAATAGAATAATGGCACTTCGCGAAGTTTATCAAGCAGATGCTTTATCGAGTTCTCACTCGCCTTAATAGGCGCTTTTCGATTATCTTTCCAGAACTCTTCGGGCATATACATGGCATCAGTAGCCATAACTCGCGTTCCTTCTTTATCAAACACTTTGGCATCGGCAGGTTCGTAGAAGTTATGGTTATCGTACATCACAAGCCTGCGTGAATATAGCTCTTGTGTGCCTGGCATAACCTGAAACTCCACTGTCATGTCGTCTTTGGTCTTCAATCTGCTTCCGTCGCTCGCTTTCACATAGTCTTGCTCCATGTAGATTTTCTGAACATAATTCAGATTGATATCTTTTGGCACACTCATCTTCACCTTTTTCACAAACATCGAAGTGTCGTCGGCAACCACGTAGATGCGGCCATTAAAACCAAATGACTGCGGATTGAATGGCGAGAAACTCAGGTCGATGCACTTAACGCCATCCACATTCACCGTATCGTTAAGGTAAAACTTATAGAAATCGGTGGCAATATGCGACAAAGGACTCACAAAACGGTTCTGCATAAATGTGACGTCGTTAGTGAAAATGTCGATTTCACGAAATACATCTTCGAGGAATCGCTGTATGCTTTCTTCATCGAACATTTCATCGATGCCGGCTCGCTTGACGCCCTTGATGTATTCCTTGTGGGATTTTGGATGAAGTCTATAGTGTTCTGTTGCCGCCATCTCCTTGATTGATAGCGGCAAAATGCGCTTGCCCGAAATGTCGCTTGTATCCATAAATTCATAGATAAAGCTGAAGCGCTTCTTCACCCAATTCTTATTGTCGGGATTAAAACCACTTAGTCCGCATGTAAGTTTGTGATACTTATCGTAGTTGTAATATTCGTGGTTCTTGGGGTCGTACATATCGCGTTTTTTAATAACGCGTTTCACAAATTCTACAGCCGGATTATTCTTTTTGCTGTATTTTTCTTTCTTGGGCTTTACCACCACCTCTTTGAGCGACACACCTGTAGGTACTATCTTCACCACAATGTTGTTTACCTGACCTTTCTTTACAAACACTTCTTTGTTGTCGTATCCCATCAACGACACACTCATGCTTATAAAATTCACATTAGTGGCTATCTTAAATTTGCCTTCGTCGTCTGTCATCGTACCCCTGTCAGAACCTTTGAGGAACAATGCGACGTATGGCATTGGCTCGCCAGTTATCGAGTCAACCACTATGCCTTCTATAGTCGTAGTCCTTGGTGTGTGTTGGCCGCTAAGCGTGAACGCAAATGCCATCGCCAATATTATAAAACCAACAAATTTTGTGCAAAATCTCACCTTAAATTTCCCTATTATGTTGTAAATTCTATCTCAAAAATATATTTTTGCAAAATTAAGCATATTCCCACAATCTACAATCGGCATATTCGCTTATTTAATGGTCAATAATTCGCAAAAACTATCAAAATGGCGTTAGAAATCGAACACAAATATTTGGTGCAGAACGACAGCTATAAAAATATGGCTACAGAATGCCATCATATAGTGCAAGGCTATATATCTACCGAAAAGGAACGAACTGTTCGCGTTCGCATCTATGATTCCAAAGGATATATTACTATTAAGGGCAGTGTGGTAGGCGCAACCCGCATGGAATTTGAATACGAGATTCCTCACGACGATGCCTATACTCTGCTGCACCAGCTTTGCCAAAAGCCAATTATCGACAAACACCGTCACATAGTTAATTTTGAAGGCGAAAAGTGGGAAATAGATGAGTTCGATGGGCATCTAAGCGGACTCGTAGTGGCAGAAATAGAAATTCCCGACGAAGGACATTCTTATTCACTGCCACCCTTCGTCGGGAAAAACGTCACTGGCGATGCCAGATATTATAATTCCAATCTCATATCAGCCACTTCAGCACCTGAAGAGGCAGAATGATTTATCGCAATTCAAGTCCTACCACATTCTCCACATGATGCGTGTGGGGGAACATATCCACTGGCTGAACTTCTACCACACGATACTTCACATCAAGTAGCGCCAAATCTCGCGCCTGAGTGGCTGGATTACAGCTAACATATACTATACGCTTTGGTTCAGAATTCAATATCACATTCACCACGTCTTCGTGCATCCCAGCTCTTGGTGGATCCACTATCATAACATCCGGACGACCGTTAGCTGCCACGAAATCATCGGTTAAGATATCCTTCATATCACCAGCATAGAACTCAGTATTTGCAATTTCGTTAACGCGAGAATTGAGTTTTGCATCTTCAATCGCTTCAGGCACATACTCTATGCCAATTACCTTTTTAGCCATCTTTGCCACAAAGTTAGCTATTGTGCCTGTGCCTGTGTAGAGGTCATACACAAGTTCGTCGCCTGTCAATTTAGCCATACGGCGCGCTACTTTGTATAACTCGTATGCTTGATGAGAATTTGTTTGATAGAACGACTTCGGGCCTATTCTGAAACGCAAGCCTTCCATCTCTTCTTCTACATATTCGCGGCCACTATAAGCTATAATTTCCTGATCGGCTATAGTGTCGTTAACCTTCAGATTAATCACATATTGCAGTGATGTAATCTGTGGGAAGCGCTCTTTGATGGCACTCATCACATCGTCGATAGCAACTTTATTATTCTCACCGAACACCACTATCAGCATAATTTCGCCTGTGCTTGTGGTGCGAAGCATAATGGTGCGCATCAAACCATGTTGAGCGCGTAGGTCGTAGAAGGTATAGCCCTTGCTGAGAGCATATTCTCGTAAAAATAGACGAATTTCATTTGAGACATTGTCTTGCAGCCAGCATTTTTTGATATCGAGCACCTTGTCGAACGCTCCCGGGATGTGAAATCCCAGTGCATTGCGGTCGGCGAACTCCTCGCCCGACTGCATCTGCTCATAGGTTAACCAGCATCGATTTGAGAAGGTGTACTCAAGTTTATTGCGATAGTGGCGAGTGTGCTCCGAGCCAAGAATATTGTTTACTTCAGGCAACTCCACCTTAGCTATTCGCTCAAGTGCATCCACCACCTGCTGACGCTTATATTTCAGTTGGTATTCATATGGCAAATGCTGCCATTTGCAACCTCCGCAAATGCCAAAATGCTCACAAAATGGCTCGATTCGGATATCGCTTGGCTGCTTCATTGACACTATATGGCCTTCGCCATACGATTTTTTCTTTTTGTCGAGTTTTACATCCACCACGTCGCCCGGTGCGCCGTATGGTATAAACACCACCATCTCATCTACGCGAGCCAAGCTCTTGCCCTCGGCTGCAACGTCGGTTATCGTAATGTTTTCGAGTATTGGTAACTCTCTTCGTTTTCTGCTCATCAATCAATAATATTTATTGTGCAAAATTACTACTTAATATCGATTTATCACAACCTGATAGAGTATTTATGCATCCATCTGCCAAAACTCGTAGGCAGCAGATAATGCGGATTACTCCGTGACTAACACGCTGGCATCATAAACGTCTAAAATCACACAAAGGAAAAGGGATATGCCAACCTGTCGACATATCCCCTATTTCTCGGTGATTCCGGAGCGATTCGAACGCTCGGCCCACAGCTTAGAAGGCTGTTGCTCTATCCAGCTGAGCTACGGAACCATCTTATGCTATACCCATTTTTGTTAAGGTTTTGCAAAATTAGTGCTTTTTGGTGGCTTAACAAAATTTTAAAGCATTTTTCTGCCACAAAAAAGTATATTATCCAAGAGTGACGTCTGTAAATTATCTTCCACTACCCTCAATGCACTCTTTCACGAGCTCGGAGAACTTTGTATTTGCCATCAAATCTTCGAGCGTTAAATGCATTCTATAGCGCCAATAGTGACGAGAGTTTGCGGGTATATTTATCTGCTCTTCTTTTGGATTAGCACGACGAATATTGCCATCCATCGACATCCAGTCTTGCAATGGCAGGATACACAAAATAGATGGCGACTTCAAGCAGTCTTCGAGCATCATTCGGCAAATTTCTGGAGTAGCCACTTGTGGTGCAGTGCCTTCGAGATGCAGCTCGTTGTTGTAATAGCGCTGTGTGGCAGCAGGATTTTCCTCCCACCAACCTCTAACGCCCGACATGTCGTGCGTAGATGTTGTGCTTACGCTCAAATATGGGTATTCAGCTGTTCTACCGAATTCCACGCCTGTTTCTTTAGGCATGCGAGGAATCTCAAGCGAAAGGTATCTCTGCCAGTTCATCACATTTTCTACGCAAGCCGGAATCATGCCAAGGTCTTCTCCACACACAAGCATATCGGTAGATTGTGTGATAGCAGGAAGCTTCATCATAGCATTGTCTTGCCAGAATATGTTGTGACGATGATAGAAGAAATCTTCATACAAACGGTTGAAGCAACCCTTTTCGTAGTCATTTAGCCAAGCATAGACGTGTGTCTGATATGCGCTGATGCGTGGGTGGAACTTATTGCTGTCGTAGCGGTCAACAATGAATAGCACATCATCGAGAGCTTTCATCAAACCGTCTTTCAGCTTATTATTCTTTTCGTCTTCGGCAAATTGACCAAAGTAATCGAGCACTTTCTTCTGCGTGTTCACAAAGTCTTGCACTTCGTAGCGACCATCGCCTATTGCATATAGGAATCGTTCCTTAGCTTCTTCGGTATATTCACCAAAGTATTCTCCCACAAAGTAATCGTGGATATAGGGTTGAGTGAAGCGCTCACGATTCATATAGAATCCATAGTTGTAGCGCATCTCATCAGAAGTTAATGGAAGTGCTGGATAGAATGTACCCAGCAATCCGTGAACTGAATCGGTAGGTATCTGCCATATTCTGAAGAAACCTAATATGTGGTCGATGCGATATGCATCGAAATATTCTGCCATCTTAGCAAAGCGGCGCTTCCACCAGCGATAACCATCTTGCTGCATCACCTCCCAGTTGTAGGTAGGGAATCCCCAGTTCTGTCCGAGTACCGAGAAGTCATCAGGTGGCGCACCTGCCTGACAATCCATATTATACAATCGTGGATCTACCCAAGCATCTACACTATCGGAGCTGATACCGATAGGAATATCGCCCTTTAGAACCACATTGTGCTTGTGCGCATAGTTCCTGACCTCGCGAAGCTGCTTATCGAGGTGATATTGAACAAAATACACGAAGTTGGCGGTTTCTTGATTCTCGCTCAAGAAATTTTCTATCTTCGCTTCATCATATACTGCATATTCTCCCCAGCTGCGGTAGTTTGCAGTTTTGTGCATATCGCGAAGCACACAGTATGCAGCGTATGGTTTAAGCCAATCGGCATTATTTTTCACAAATGTGCGGAATGCTACTGACGCAACAGTCTTTTTGCCAACTTGGGCAAATAGCGCTTTTGCATAATCCTCCTTCAATTTAGTTGCCTCCGTGTAATCAACTTCAGGCTTCGCGTTAAGCATTTTTGCCTTCTCTTTAAACCAGCCCAATAGTTTTTCGTCTTGAAGTTCTGCTATTGCATCAGGACGCAAATACATTGGATGCAAAGCGAATGCCGAGTTTGCATTATATGGATATGAATCTTGCCATGTTCGCGACATTGTGGTATCGTTGATTGGCAAAATCTGAATGATTCGTTGCTTTGTGGACTCTGCCCAATCAATCAGCTTAAACAAATCATAAAAATCACCTACACCATAGTCGTCTTCGCTACGAAGCGAGAACACAGGTATTGCCGTTCCGGCACCCTTCCACTGACTTAATGGGTTATTAATATATAGACTATTATATACCACTACCCCATCGGTAATCGACTCGTTTTCGGTTAGTCGGTTACGGCCGTTCTCCCATGCCACGAAAGTGCGCATCTTTTGATTGAGAATCACGAACTTATATTCAAAGTCGTTTTCTGCATTTGGCAGTGCAATAGTCCACTTAGGAAAATCGGTGCAGTTCATCACCTTGGCGCTATGAATATCCCACGATCCCAATTCTTTGGTCTCGCCAGTAATTGCCACAGCCATTTCTGGGCTAACCATTGGTGCATAAACGCTTATTACCACGCCATTAGGTTCTACCACCACCTTTTTTTCATCGGTTTTGTGGTTGAATATGCCCTTAGTGAATGCTGTAGAATAAAATGGAGCTTCGTCGGGCAAATCCTTCCATGCGTCATAAACATATAATTTGGTTGCCGATGTCTCAAAGTTGAGAGTATGAGCCTTACCCCACTCTCTTCTAAGCACATTACCATCGTCGGTTTTAATCAAAAAATGATATTCCAAACCGTCATTACTTTCCACATCAAATTCAGCAATCCACATATCACCGTATTCTGGCGACATCCTAAGCGCTTTGTTCTCGTCGTTACTGCCGAGTGAGGCACAGTTTCCTGTCAGATATACCGATTCTCCCCAATGAGTGCGATAATTTAATGTTATAGCGATTTTCATAATCTATTATGATTTTAGTTTTATTTCTTCCTTATGTTTTAACCGCATTTCGAAGTTCCACAAGTGGTGCAAATCAAGCATCCTTCTTGGTATATCAATGTCTCAGCACCGCAGTTTGGACATTTTTGTCCACTTGCCTGCATGCCATTCGGTAGATATTTCTTCAATGCTCGTTCCACACCCATCTTCCATGTGTTTATCGACTGGCTGTCGAGTTCAAGACCGCCCACAAGTTTGAGCACTTGGTCGATAGGCATACCATAGCGCAAAACGCCCGAAATCAACTTGGCATAGTTCCAGAATTCCGGATTAAACTTATCGCTAAGGCCTTCTATGGTAGTCTTATAGCCGCGTTTGTTGATAAATTGGAAGTCGTAGCGCTTATTGCCATTCTCGTCGATAGCCTTAATAATCTTACCTTTTGTAACCGACTTTGGGCAGAAGATGCCTTCTTCATCGTCGGCAAGTCCTGTAAAGATTTCATAAGGGCGGTTGTTGATAAGCCCGATAAAGGCAATCCACTTCTCCTTATTATTCTGGAAACGTACCACATCAGCATCAAGTTCTATTGGGCGTTTCAAGAATCGCTCTTCTTCAGCCATGTAGTGTGGCACTTCAGCAGGCTTCTTTTCTTCTTTAGTGGCAGCGATGAGCACGCCCGAACGCGATCCGTCGCGATATACAGTGCATCCCTTGCATCCATTCTTCCAAGCTTCTACATAAAGCTCGTTTACGAGAGTTTCCGACACATCACTTGGCAGGTTTATGGTCACACTAATAGAGTGGTCAACCCACTTCTGCACTCGGCCTTGCATCTTCACCTTTTCTACCCAATCTACGTCAGTAGATGTAGCCTTATAGTATGGCGAACGTTTAACTATCTCGTCAAGTTCTTCTTGCGAATAATTATCCTTTATCTCGATGCCATTGACCTCCATCCATTTCACAAACTTCTGGTGATAAACCACATATTCTTCGAATGCATCACCGCTTTCGTCGGTGTAGTCGATTCGAACATCGCGGTCGTTAGGATTAACCTTACGGCGGCGTTTATACACTGGCATAAACACAGGTTCGATTCCTGATGTAGTCTGCGTCATAAGGCTTGTGGTGCCTGTAGGCGCTATAGTGAGGCAAGCGATGTTTCGTCGGCCATATTTCTTGGCAAGATCGCGCAATTCAGGGTCGGCATCATACAGACGATTCACGAAAGGATTTGCCGATTCGCGCTCAAAGTCGTAGATTTCGAATGCGCCACGTTCCTTTGCCATATTGATTGACGAACGATAGGCGGCTAAAGCCAATTCGCGGTGAACTTTTTCCGAAAAATCGGTGGCTTCTTCGGTGCCATAGCGTAAACCTAATGCTGCAAGCATATCACCCTCGGCGGTAGTACCCACACCAGTGCGGCGACCCTTAGCCGTCTTTGTTTTAATCTTGTCCCATAGATTCAATTCGGTAGCTTTAACCTCCAAAGTTTCAGGGTCGCTGTTGATTTTTGCCACTATTCTATCGATTCGCTCCATTTCAAGGTCGATAATGTCGTCCATTATGCGCTGAGCAGCTGCAATATGCTTCTTAAATAGGTCGAAGTTAAATCGAGCCTCTGATGTAAACGGATTCTCCACATAAGAATAAAGGTTTATCGCAAGCAGTCGGCAACTGTCATACGGACACAATGGAATTTCGCCACAAGGATTAGTTGAAATAGTCTTAAATCCGAGGTCGGCATAGCAGTCAGGCACCGACTCGCGCGTTATTGTATCCCAGAACAACACACCAGGTTCTGCGCTCTTCCAAGCATTGTGTATAATTTTATTCCACAAAGCCTTTGCGTCGATTTTCTTCTCAAGCGTTGGATTCTCTGAATATACAGGGAATTTTTGAGTATATTCACCGTCTTCGGTGGCGGCGCGCATAAACTCATCGTCTATTCTTACCGAAACATTAGCTCCTGTAATCTTGCCTTCGGTCATCTTAGCATCGATAAACGCCTCTGCTTCGGGGTGATTGATGCTTACGGTGAGCATCAATGCTCCACGACGGCCATCTTGAGCCACTTCGCGAGTACTATTAGAATAACGCTCCATAAATGGCACTATTCCGGTCGAAGTAAGAGCCGAATTCTTTACAGGAAATCCCTTTGGACGCAAGTGCGACAGGTCGTGACCTACTCCGCCACGACGTTTCATAAGCTGCACCTGCTCCTCATCCATCTTGAGTATGCCGCCGTAACTATCGGGCTCACCATCGAGACCTACCACAAAGCAGTTAGATAACGACCCTACTTGATAGTCATTGCCAATACCCGACATCGGGCTTCCTTGAGGCACAATAAACCTAAAATCTTTGATGAGTTCAAAAACATCTTCCTCCGACATTGGGTTCTGATATTTCGACTCAATCCTTGCAATCTCTCTTGCCAATCGGTGATGCATATCGTCGGGAGTCTTTTCGTAGATGTTGCCAAACGAATCCTTTAATGCATATTTGCTTACCCATACTTTTGCGGCAAGCTCGTCACCTTTAAAATAATTTACCGAAGCCTCGTATGCTTCGTCGAATGAATATGTAGCCATTGTTAGTTTATGTGTTATACAATAGCGACAAATTTACTCAAAATATTCGACATTTTGCAAATGAATTGCTTGCCATTTATTAACATACTGCACACAATGCGCTCTGGACTATTCTACGCTTATTATTACACTTCGGTCTTTAGATTTTTTCGCATCTATTGCGCTCGTACAGTTTGATTGTTAGCATTATTTGTTTATCTTTGTATAACTTCAAATGAAGGCGGAAGTATTTACAAACTTACTTTATCTAAACCACATTTATTAAAACTATGACACTTAAATCAAGAATCCTTTGTGGTATTGCTGCCATAGCTCTTTTACCATGCAGCAAAACATCAGCACAAACTGTGCTATTCGACACCGATACAGCCAAACACATCTTCTATCGCATCCCTGCAATAGTGGCTAACGGCAACACATTGCTCTACTTTACCGACGATCGCTCTGGTGTAACTGATGCTACTGCTTGGGGCGATATTGGCTCAGAAGGCAACATCAGCATTATTGCTCGCCGCAGCGCCAATCTCGGGCGCACTTGGAAGCCAGAGGTAGAGATGGTGGCAAAAGGTTTTGGCAAAAGCGGCTTCGACAAAGGTCACGGCGATGCAGCTGTGGTATGCGACCGTGAGAGCGGCAAGATGCTGCTAATGTGTGCTTCAGGCGATGTAAGCTACGGCAGAAGCAGTGTTAAGGTTAATTCCAGCGCAAGCGGTATGTCGCTCGACCTTAGCCGCGCGCAACGCGTAGGACGCTACTACAGCAACGACAATGGCAAAACTTGGAACGGCGAGGAAATCACTGCCGACATATATAACTTGTTTCCGCCCAAAGCTCCTGCCGACGGTAAGGCAGAGGCTTCGGTCTATCGTCTATTCTTCTCAAGTGGACGAATCTGCCAAAGTTCACTTATCAAGCATGGTGAATACTACCGCATCTATTCTGTAATTACCACCAATCGCGGCAGTCTTGTTCTATATTCCGACGATTTCGGTGGCAAATGGCTCCCTCTTGGCGGTGCTAATGCTCAACCAGCTCCACAAGGTGACGAGGCTAAGGTTGAAGAACTTCCCGATGGAAGCGTATTGCTAAGCTGTCGCATGTTCGGCGGACGATATTTCAATATCTATAATTACGAATCTACTGCCGAAGCCACAGGATCGTGGGGCAATGTTGTGGCATCAACATCACTCGATGGCGGTACTGCCACCAAAAACAATGCCACAAATGGTGAAATTCTTATAGTTCCTGCACGCGATAGAGTTGGCAACGCTGTATATCTGGCATTGCAGTCCACACCATTCGGACAAGATAATCCCAACGAAACTAACAATGTGCGCCGTTGCAATGTGTCAATCTACTGGAAAGTTCTTGCTACTCCAGCCGATTATGCAAAACCTGAATGTTTTATAGGAGGATGGAATCGATTCCAAGTTAGCGATAAGCGTTCGGCATATTCAACTATGGTGCTCGACCGCAAAGGACGCATTGCATTTGCCTACGAGGATATGGGCGAATTGCTCGTTGTTGGCAGTCAACCTGCCGATGTGTATGATATTACTTTCCAAACGCTCACTATAAAAGAAATCACAGGTGGCGAATACACCTACAGCAACAAGAAAGACCACCGAAGCAAATTCCTAATGCGTAGATAATATCAAAACCCATATCAATGAGCCCAGCACCACATCGTGTTGGGCTCATTAACTTCGTATAAAAAAGAAAGTGCCACTTCGTGGATGGAAATGGCACATTCAGCAATTTTTTTTCTTTAATTTGCAATGAAACCGCCCAATTCGGGTTGAGCCATTGGCCTATACGAATAGATTCGTGCAAATTGTTTTATAAAATCAATTGACTTCTGTTTAGGACCTGATGTCTCATTTTCGTTTCCTTTGCAATTTTTCTTGGGGGTGTAGATTTTTTGCATAGGCAACTAAGTTTGTTATTGTTCAAATATATAACGAACTATGAGCCTCTATATTGCGCAAAATATATATTTTGATACAAAAAATTTTACAACCTATTACTCTTGACATTACGGGTATATTCTAAGTGAAAAAAATTCGCAAAAACCCGTGCAGCAATATATTAGAATGACAAAGATATGCGGTTTTCTTCAGCCAATCGACGCATATTGAGTATAGCATAACGCATGCGTCCCAAAGCAGTATTAACGCTTACATGGGTGGTGTCGGCTATCTCTTTAAAGCTCATATCCTTGTAGTAACGCATAAACAGCACCTCTCTTTGCGATTCGGGCAAAGCGTTTACAAGGTTTCGGATATCGCTATGTATCTGGCGAGTCACCATAAAGTCTTCGATAGTGTCTTCGCTAAGCTCCTTGCGATTAAAAATGTCGAAATCGCAGTTATCACACGACTGAAGATTTTCAGCCTTCTCCTGACGGAAATAATCAATAATTAGGTTGTGGGCGATGCGATTGATCCATGCCAAAAATTTACCGTTTTCGGTATATCTTCCTTGCTTAATGGTCATAATTGCTTTAACGAATGTTTCCTGAAAAACATCGTCTGCTACATCTTCATCTTTAACCTGGTGAAAAATATAAGAGTACACACGATTCTTGTGTCGCTCTATCAAGGTATCGAACGCCTCACATTCACCTCCGATGTACAATTTTACCAATTGTTCATCCGACTGGTCAATATATTTTCTCATTATAACAACTATTTTATTTGTTTAATAAGTAAAATTTTTCGATAGGCTGTTCGTTTTTTATTGTTCTGAAATAATTAATTGTTTTTACGGAGCAAATATAATACTAAAAATCAAAAGAAAGGGTTAAAATCGTTAATTTAACAATTTTAACCCATAATATTTTCACTTTTTTCTCGTTGATTGCCATTATTGGGGCTGAACCATTCTTTTTCAGCTCCGCCAACGGTCAGGCGGCTGCCTCACAAGTCGCCTCTTCGGTTTATCTACGCCGAATAGTTAAAAACAGCCATAGTCCAGTCGTTTCTTACCGACTTTTCGACCAGTCTCAAACCATACTCCGAAAGTTTGCCTTCAAGAATAAGCAAATCATTTTCGTAGAAACCTGAGATAAACATTTTTGCCCCATTGCGAAGCGTTTTTGCATATTTGTCGATGTCGTTGATTATTATATTGCGATTGATGTTTGCTAAAAACAAGTCGCAATGGCGTTCATCAGGCAGAGAATTAGCATCGCCAAGTATCATATTCACATCCACATTATTGAGCGCAGCATTATCCACTGCATTTTGCCATGCGCCTGAGTCGATCTCTATACCAGTCACCTTACTCGCACCAAGTTTTGATGCCATAATAGATAATATGCCTGTTCCGGCGCCCATATCGATTACGTTTTTCCCGGCAATATCAGCTTCAAGCAGCGCAGCAAGCATCATCGATGTGGTTTCGTGATGGCCAGAACCAAACGACATCTTGGGATCGATGATTATATCATATTTGCACTTAGGATAATCGCTATGATATGAAGCATGCACCACGCATTGGTCGCCTATCACTATGGGCTTAAACGATTCCTTTTCCCAACTTTCGTTCCAGTTGTCGCCCTTAATTTCGGTTGCGGTCCAAGCAATCTTTGCCGAGAAATTATAACACTGAAGCGCAGTAGCTACATCTTCTGGGGCGTATATATCCTTATTTATATAGGCGTTCATTCCAGCATCGGTTGTCACAAACGACTCATAACCGAAATCGCAAAGAAACGCCGCCAAAATATACATTTCGTCGGCATTAAAGGGCTTACAGGTAAAATTTACCTCAATATAATCTATTCCCATAACCTTTTACTTCCTTCTTAATCGGGTCACAAATTTTGCAACGTTAAATGCTATCAATGCATAATCTACCCATTTCAATCGGCCCGATACGAGTTTAATAATATTACCGGTAAGACCTTTTGCGGTAGTTTGTGACTTAAATTGAGCCAACTGATTATTGGCTTTCTGCGTCAACTTAGCCTTTTCATTTTCGAGTTTAATCAACGCCAAAGCGCGCTGAAAACGCAGTTGCTCCAATGTATAACCTTCCCATTCGGGTTCTGCGCCTTGATTGGCTACTGGTGTTATGCCGTTCTGATTAATTGCCATAGCTAATTATTTTTTAGGTGTTAAGAACAACTTCGACAAGAATTTCGCAATAGGGTTTATTATTAGTTTATCCCTTAACCCTATCACTACGCCCATCAATATTAAGTATAATGAGGCTACAATAAGATAAGCACCCCATTGGCATCCGAGCACCTGGGTCAAATAGCTCTCAAGCGATAGCGAAAGGTAGAACAAAACGCATATTGCCAAAGCTCCCACTATAACCGACACTGCAGCAGTAGATAGCAGCACCACCATCTTCTCCACCACCGTGAGCTTACTATAATCCACTTGCAAGGTGACATATCTCTTTATCTCCTCCACAAGCTGCTTGTAATTATCAGAATCAATCATAACTTCAATTCATTTATGTTAATATATGACTATTTTCTTGGCATAAAACTCTGTTTACGCCAAGAAAACAATCTATTCGCTTATCAGTCCGAATATATTATTCTTCAATCTGAGCGGTAATCTGAGAGATTAAAGCCTCCACTTCGTCATCGGTAAAGCTGATGCCTTTCGACTTGAGGATATCCTTAATCTTAGTTCTCAAATCTGAGCCTTTCTCTGGTGCAAACAATACTGCAACTGCGCATCCCACGATTGCTCCGCCCAAAAAGGCTGATACTAATCCAATTCCTTTCATAATCTATAAATAATAGGTTTACTCAAATTATTATGCTTCGTTTCCTTCTACTTCGTCGGTAATCTCTTTTACGAGTTCATCCAACTTTTCATCCTTTAGGGCAACACCCTTTTCTCGCAATATCTGAGCGATACGACTGCGGGTGTCTGAACCCTTCTCTGGAGCGAACAACAGACCGATAGCAGCGCCTGCAATAGCTCCGCTAATAACTGCTAAAATTACATGTAATGGTTTCATAACTTATCTGTGTTTTATAAACGTTAATATCATTATATCTGCAAATAACTTGCCATTTCTGTATTATATATACAATCTGACGCATTATTTAGTTCAAATCTATCAATAGTTTTTGACTAATCAAAATAATTTTGCTTTTATTTTGAAAAACTTCCATCATTTCAATATCCGTTAACATCTTTATCCGCCAAAATGCCGGCATAATCTATTTATTGAACTTGTCAAATATTCTACAGGACAGAAAGTGCTGCCGTTATCCATGCACATTATCCATCTTAAATTTAACTTTAGATATATGGTACTGCTATTTCGATATTAAGAGCAAATTTCGTAATTTTGCAAGAATAATATTGAAACATCACAATGAGTTCGAACAAAATACAAGTATCTGGTGCTCGAGTCAACAATCTCAAGAACATCAGCCTTGACATACCTCGCGGAAAATTCGTAGTAATCACTGGGCTATCCGGCTCGGGAAAATCGTCACTTGCCTTCGACACTCTTTACGCCGAAGGGCAGCGACGTTATGTGGAAAGCCTGTCATCCTACGCTCGCCAATTCCTTGGCCGAATGCCAAAACCTGAGTGTGACTTCATCAAAGGATTGCCGCCAGCAATCGCTATCGAGCAGAAAGTCACCACTCGCAATTCGCGAAGCACCGTTGGCACTTCTACTGAAATATATGACTATCTACGAATGTTGTTTTCGCGAATCGGCAAGACTTATTCGCCAGTATCCGGCCAGCTGGTAAAGAAGCATACGTCCGACGATGTGGTCAGCACCATCAACAGCTACCCTATCGGTACCCGCTTTGCCATTCTCACCAATATAACATTACCAGAAAACCGCGATTTTAAGACTCATCTCGACATTTTATTAAAAGGCGGTTACTCACGCCTTGAGCACTGCGGTAGATTTGTTCAAATTACCGATTTGCTTAACGACGATTCTGATTTACGAGCCGATGAATACCGATTGCTTATCGACCGCATGGCTGTGAGTCGCACCAAGGAAGATGATATGCGTATGTACGATTCGCTACAGACTGCATTTTTTGAAGGTCACGACGAATGCCTGGTTATGATATGGCAAAGCAACGGCACCACCCAAACACTCACTTTCTCGAAGCGCTTTGAATCCGATGGCATAACCTTTCAAGAACCGAGCGATCTGATGTTTAACTTCAACAATCCCGTTGGAGCTTGTCCCACTTGTGAAGGTTTCGGCAAAGTTACCGGCATCGACGAGAATCTTGTGGTGCCAAACAAAGCTCTGTCGATCTACGAAGACGCTGTAACATGCTGGAAAGGCCAAGTGATGAGCGAATGGAAACGCGATTTAATTTCAAAATCAGCAAAATACGGTTTCCCAATTCATACGCCATACAACGAACTGACTGACGAACAAAAGCGTTTTTTGTGGCGCGGCAATAGCGAATTTGCAGGCATCGACGGTTTTTTCCGCTTTGTGCAGAGCAAGATTTATTCTATTCAATATCGCGTGATGCTCAATCGCTATCGTGGAAAAACAGTATGCCCTGAGTGCAATGGTACGCGACTAAAACCCGCCACTCAGTACATCAAAATCAATGGTCTAACCATATCAGATATGGTAAAAATGCCGGTTGTGAAACTTCATCAATGGTTTAAGGATCTCACATTGGACAAAGAGGAGGCTGTGATTGCCAAACGCTTGCTGGTAGAGATTCAAAACCGACTTTCATTTCTCGATGAGGTGGGTCTTGGATACCTTACACTCGACCGAATATCTTCTACCCTCTCAGGCGGTGAAAGTCAGCGCATCAATCTTGCCACATCATTGGGCAGTTCGCTCGTTGGTTCCATTTACATCCTCGATGAGCCAAGCATAGGTCTGCACTCGCGCGATACCGACCGACTTATCAAGGTGCTAAAAATGCTTCGCGACTTGGGCAACACCGTGGTGGTAGTAGAGCACGATGAAGATATAATCAAAGCAGCCGACTATCTAATCGACATCGGTCCTGAAGCTGGTCGCAAAGGCGGTGAAGTGGTATTTTCGGGAAAATTAACTGCTGATGCCGAATCTGGCAGAAGCTACACCATTAAATACCTAAATGGCGAACTATCTATTCCTTTGCCAAAAATTCGACGTCGCTGGAATCGCTACATCGAAGTTAAAGGTGCTGTAGAGAACAATCTGAAAAGCATAGATGTGAAATTCCCGTTAGGAGTTATAACTGTGGTTACAGGCGTTAGCGGTTCTGGCAAATCTACACTTGTTACCGACATCCTTTACCGCACCATTGCACGCCGACTCGACATTAATGTGGATGCTCCTGGAGCTTGCCTATCGGTGGAAGGTGATCTAAACCTGATCCGCAATATCGATTACGTAGATCAAAACCCTATAGGAAAATCATCACGCAGCAATCCGGCTACATATTTAAAGGCATTTGATGAGATTCGACACCTTTTCAGCGAACAGCAATTATCAAAGCAAATGGGCTATACCGCAGGATATTTTTCATTTAATTCACCTGGCGGACGATGCGAAGAGTGTAAAGGCGAAGGCACAATTACCATCGAAATGCAGTTTATGGCCGACATATCGCTTGAATGTGAAGCCTGTCACGGCAAACGCTACAGTCAGAGCGCGCTCGATGTGGAATATCGCGGCAAAACCATCTACGATGTGCTTTGCATGACAGTAAACCAAGCCATCGAGTTCTTCAGTCAAAGCGACGGCAACACTGAGCGCCGCATCATAAAAAGGTTGAAGCCTCTGCAAGACGTAGGTCTTGGCTATATTAAATTAGGGCAATCGTCATCCACACTCTCTGGAGGTGAAAATCAGCGTGTGAAACTTGCATATTACCTCTGCGATGAGAAGAAAGACCCTACGCTCTTTATTTTCGATGAACCGACCACAGGACTTCATTTTCACGACATCAATACACTCATGAAGTCGTTCAACCAGCTTATCGACCACGGGCATACTATAATAATCATTGAGCACAATATGGATGTTATAAAATGTGCCGACCACATCATCGACCTTGGACCTGAAGGAGGCAATAATGGCGGAAATGTGGTTGTAACTGGTACTCCTGAGGAGGTGGCTAAATGCCCCAACAGTTACACCGGTCAATTCCTCGCCGAGAAACTATCGAAGTAAAACATCAAAAAATCGGGCAGACTGCTTTCAACGGCAATCTACCCGATTTTCTTATTATTACAAACGACGTAAATTACTTCTTGTAGTAACTGCTACATTCCTTTTCGCGAGAAATGATTATCTGGTTGAATCGTTCAATATCGTCCTTACTCATTTCGGCGCGAGCCTTCCATTCGTCTGAACCATATACGCCGGCTGTGCTGTAATCGAATGGCACAAATCCTATTTTCTTTATATTCTTCTTGCTTGCGAAACGGAAATCTCCATTCTTGGCATCACGGAACATCGGGTCGGCAAGAATCGACTTCTTTTCGTGCGTTTTACTCCATTCAGCAAACGTATTACCAAGCAACTCTGGCTTAGTGGTCCTATAGTCCCAATACATATTGCTGATGTAATCAATTTTTGCCTTATCCCAAGCACCACTCATAATTTTGCCGCAATCCGACAGCACAATATTGTTGCAGAAGGTAAATGATCGGTGTCCTTCTACGCGAGTAAACTGCAATGTCTGATATTGTCCAAATGCAAGAATGTTATTGCGAATAATATTATCCTTGCCATAATGCTGGTGGAATGCGCCGCTCTTGCAAGCATATACAAGATTATTTTCCATCACCACGCCAGTGCTGCCTTCATCGGTGTATAATCCCCAACCACCATAATCGTAGCTATACACGTCGTGAATCACATTATTATGTATGCGAGTGCCCGGCGAGATGCCAAGGGTATATACAGCGCCCATATCTGAGAGTTCGCCCCAGCCCACATGGTGAATGTGATTATATGCTACCTCGTTGTGATGTGCTAAACTTGGAGTATATCCCCAAACCCATCCAACCGAGACTCCCGAATAACGCAAATTAGAAATTTCGTTATGCAGAACTTTGTTATACGATGAGTGGAATATTGCCACACCCACGCCACAAGGGAGCACCATACCAGTCTGCTGAATGATGCTATTCTCAATAGTTACCCTTTGGGTAACATCAGTAGTGTCGGCAGGAACATTATAGTCGCCAATCTTCACACCGCCTGCACCGAGGTCTCTAAGCAGAGAGTGCTTTACATTGCAATCGCTGCAAGCAGTCTTAAACCACATAGCATAGTTTCCAGTGTGCATCACGCTACAATTATCGAAGCAAATATTCTTTGCATAATCAAGGTGTATTGCGGCAGGAATGCTTGCAGCTGCCTGTTCGGCATCGTTACCCCATTTGGGCATAACGTATGATGAATAATGGAAATCTATATTGCGGAAAGTTATATCTATAATCGGGTCTTCCTTTGAACCGTGAATATTAAGCAAGGTAGATACCGCAGGAGCAACCACTTCGGCGCTGCGCATATCTTCACCTTCGCGAGGCATATAATAAACCATCGCATTATCCACGTCAAGCCACCATTCGCCAGGCATTGAGATAGCTTCTTTATAGTTTTCAAGAACATAGCGACTGCCAGTGGTTATCTGATTCCAAGGCTTCATGCCACCGCCATTGAGATATACAAAACCTGAATCTGCCACTACTCTACTCAAATATCGGCGAGTGTTATCCCATTTGTGATAGAACATAGTCATCACATTCTGCATCTGATTTGCATCAAGGTCTTTCAATGTGCTTAAATCTTCTGGGTTAACGATAATTTTTTGAGTAGCATACTCAGGAGCACGACCATTTCCATAATAATGAACGTCTTCCTTCGAATCTTTTACCACAAACCACTCATTATCTGGTGTGCAGGCACGAATTGCTCTGCGACCATTCACATACATTTGCTCAAATTTGAAGCCATACATTTTGGTAGCATCTACTTCAGCAAACCAAAGTCCATCATCGCCCTGTTTCCAACCGCTAATTTTCACGCCGCCATTCATCACAGCACCTTGCTCGGAGCTGCAACGAACCACAACTGGTGATTTCGGACAATACGTGATTTCGATGGGTTTTGACAATTGATATTCACCGGGTGCTACTTCCACAAAAACGGTATCGGCATCATATATGCAAGCTGCCTTCTTGATTGCCGCCTCTATCGTGCAATAAGGCTTCGCCGTTGTGCCATTGGCGGTAGCGTCACATCCTTGTGGAGACACATTTATCGTGTCTTGCGCACTGACAGAAGCACTTGCACAGATAATGGATGCGAATAATACAAATTCTTTCATAATTCAAATATTTTTTGAGTTAATATGGTTATATGTATTCTATTTCATGGCAAAAAGTGTCATCTTATGGACACTTACATAATGTTTTTTATAACGATAAATTTCAAAATGGAGGCGGTAATTGCCCCCATTTTGAAACTATATATTAGCACTCATAATCTACGCAGGCGCGAACATCTACATGTCCACCTATAATGCCTGCTGCAGCCACATGAGCAGGATGTTTAGCATAGATATTAACTTCGTCGAGTGTTGCTACCACTGCAGTTAGCACCACATCGTAGGTTTCATTAGGATTCTGGTTCAATCCCACTTCGATGCTCTGGAGCACTTCAATCTTCGAAGGCAATTCCACCAAAGCATCTCTAAATTTTGTTGCTAATGCAAGGCGTTCTTCTGCAGTGCCTTTCAACTTAAATGTTACGATATGCTTTACCATTGTATTATTTTATTTAGCGTAGAGTTTATTCTTCAATTCTATTACTCGCTCATCGGTAATATAATCATCGTAATCCATCATCTTGTCGATGATGCCGTTTGGTGTCAACTCGATTTCGCGATTACATACTGTCTGAATGAATTCGTGGTCGTGCGACGCAAATAGGATAACGCCCTTGAACGATTGCAGGGTATTGTTGAATGCCTGAATCGACTCCAAATCGAGGTGATTGGTAGGAGTATCCAAGATTAGTGTATTTGCATCGGTCATCATCATTTTGGCAATCATGCAACGCATCTTCTCACCACCCGAGAGTACCGATGCCTTTTTCAAAACTTCTTCACCAGAGAATAGCATCTTTCCGAGGAAGCCCTTCAGATATATTTCGCTTGTGTCGTTGCTAAACTGGCATAGCCAATCCACAAGGTTCATATCGGTGTTGAAATATTCTGAATTATCGAGCGGTAGATATGCTGTGGTAATAGTCTGACCCCATTCGTATGTACCAGCATCTGGTTTGCGACGGCCGGTAATTATTTCAAACAATGCGGTCATAGCACGAGGGTCGCGGCTCAAGAACACGCACTTGTCATCTTTTTCAATAGTGAAATTCACATCTTGGAATAGAATCTCGCCTTCGATACTTGCAGTCAAGCCGTGCACTTCAAGGATCTTATTACCCACTTCGCGGCTTGGAGTGAAGATGATGCCGGGATAGCGGCGCGAAGATGGCTGAATTTCTTCAATATTGAGTTTCTCAAGCATCTTTTTGCGGCTGGTGGTCTGCTTCGACTTTGCCACATTGGCGCTAAAGCGGCGAATAAACTCGAGCAATTCTTTGCGCTTTTCTTCAGCTTTCTTATTAGCCTGTTGCTGCTGACGAAGAGCAAGCTGGCTCGAATGATACCAGAAGCTATAGTTGCCGGCGAAGAGTGTAATCTTATTATAGTCGATATCGAGTGTATGAGTAGAAATGGCATCGAGGAAGTGGCGGTCGTGCGATACCACGAGCACAGTGTTTTCGCACTTCGACAGATAATCTTCGAGCCAAGCCACGGTGTCGAGGTCGAGGTCGTTGGTAGGCTCGTCGAGCAACAAATTATCTGGATTGCCAAATAGAGCCTTTGCCAAAAGCACGCGCACCTTTTCTTTTGCACTCATATCCTTCATATAGGTATAGTGCTTATCCTCTTTTATGCCGAGACCGCTCAGCAGTGCGCTTGCATCGCTCTCTGCATTCCAGCCCTCCATTTCAGCAAACTTCTCTTCAAGTTCAGCAGCCCTAACACCATCGGCATCGCTAAAATCTTCTTTCGAATAAAGGGCTTCCTTTTCTTTCATTATATCCCAGAGCACCGTGTGTCCTTGCAATACTGTGTCCATCACAGTAAATTCGTCGTATGCGAAGTGGTCCTGACTTAGAACCGACATTCTCTCACCAGGGCCTTGAGTTACTGTTCCTTGAGTTGGAGTCAGCTGCCCGCTAAGTATGCGCATTAGCGTACTCTTGCCAGCACCATTTGCTCCGATTATACCATAGCAGTTACCTGCTGTAAACTTCAAATTTACGTCTTGAAATAAAACTCTTTTACCAAATTGAATTCCTAAATTGCTTGTTGTAATCATTCTTACCAGTATATATTCTAAAATTTCTGCAAATTTACGAAATCTTTCTTACAATATAAATTTCTATTGATTGTCAGCACCGAAAATACTTGAATTTTACCATTTTTAGCATCAAATAAGGGTGACATCGCTGCCACCCTTTTATGAGTTTTATTTTTATAGCCGTATTTACTATCGCAGTAATATCGGCAATTAATGTTTTATTATAAAAGTTAGTTAGTTTGAAGCTTGTTATTTATTATTTACGTCAATTTGACTATCAAATTCTTGAATGGTTTAACGGCATTTATTAATTTAACATTCATTAACCATCAACCAAATAAATGACGGAAAGCTTCTTCAACTTTACCTACCTCTATAACCTGAATTTTAAACTTCGTAAGGTTTAGACCCTTTATATTATTCTTTGGTATTAATATCGACTTAAAGCCAAGTTTCTCGGCTTCACCTATGCGCTGTTCGATGCGCGTTATTTGTCGAATCTCGCCCGATAACCCCACTTCGCCTGCCATACATATTTGCTTCTTTATCGTCATATCCACGTTGCTCGATAGTATAGCGCAAATCACAGCAAGGTCGAGCGCAGGATCATTCACCTTAAGGCCTCCTGCAATGTTAAGGAACACATCTTTCTGTGCAAGCTTAAAGCCCACTCTCTTTTCGAGCACAGCAAGCAGCATATTCATTCGCTTTGAGTCAAAACCTGTTACCGATCGTTGGGCAGTACCATAGGCGGCTGTGCTAACAAGAGCCTGCGTTTCGATAACAAACGGACGAGCACCTTCGAGCGCAACACCTATCGCTACACCCGAAAGGTCTTCATCGGTTTGCGTGATGAGCATTTCTGATGGATTTGTCACCTCGCGAAGCCCAGTTTCCTTCATTTCATATATTCCTATCTCCGATGTGCTGCCAAATCGGTTCTTTATAGAGCGCAGAATGCGATAAAGATAATGGCGGTCACCTTCGAATTGCAGCACTGCGTCCACTATGTGCTCAAGCACCTTTGGACCCGCTATACTACCCTCTTTGTTAATGTGTCCGATAAGCACCACAGGCGTATTTGTTTCTTTGGCAAACTTAAGAAAGGCTGCGGCACACTCTCTCACTTGACTAACGCTTCCGGCAGCCGATTCCAAATCGTCGGAAGCAATGGTCTGAATCGAATCCACAATCACAAGGTCGGGAGTATTCTCCTTAATCGCAGCAAATATGCTGTTAAGCGACGTTTCGCACACAAGATAACACTCGCAGTCGATATGGTCGCCAGCTATGCGGTCGGCTCGCATTTTCAATTGTTGAGCGCTTTCCTCGCCTGAGATATACAGCACCTTTCGGCTACGTATTCTAAGCACATTTTGCAGCACAAGCGTAGATTTACCTATGCCAGGCTCTCCACCTATAAGCACTAATGAGCCCGGAACCAATCCTCCGCCTAACACTCTGTTGAGTTCTTGACTCGGCAACTTGATGCGGGGCAATTCTTCGGTGCGAATATCCCCGATTTTTACGGCTACAGTGCTTTTACGCACCGAAAACTCGCTACTGCCAAAAGGGCTCTTACTTTTAGGTGCAACAGGTTCTTCGATAAATGTATTCCACTCTCCGCAATTTGGGCATTTACCAACCCATTTGGGCGATTCTGCCCCACAATTTTTGCAGAAGAATACTGTTTTTTGCTTAGCCATAGCGTTATGTTATTTTAATGTGTTTCTACAAAATTCACTTATGGTTATGGCTGCAGCCAAGCCTACATTAAGGGATTCGCTCGTAGAACCGTCAACCACTCGCGAAGGTATATAAAGATTTCGAGTTGTCATAGCTTTAAGGCGTTCCGACATGCCATTTCCTTCATTGCCAAATATCACAAAGCCCCTATCGGGGAGCGATGTGCTGTATATGTTTTCGCCGTCGAGTGTAGTGCCAAACACATCCATTTCGGGGAAAGATTCTATAAGTTCCTCAAGGTCGCAATAATGAACCTTCACTCTCGATATTGCCCCCATCGTAGCTTGTATTACCTTGTGGTTATATACATCCACTGTCTGCTTATTGCAAAATATGTTTTTGATTCCATACCAGTCGGCAAGACGAATAATCGTGCCTAAATTACCTGGATCTTGAACACCCTCGAGCACTATATTTATGTTTTCCTTAACTTCTTGAGGAGTATAGGTCACTTCGGGCGTTTCATACACGGCAATCACGTCTGATGGATTGGAAAATTGCGACATCTTTTGCATCTGTTGCCGAGTAGCTATTTGCAGCACATCCATGTGCGTGAAGTTGCCATAACTCTCATACCAATTTTGAGTAGCAATCAACATACGGCACTTAAAGTAGTCCCACGTGTCGCGAACGCACTTATTGCCTTCGGCTATAAAGCAACCTTCTTTGTCGCGATACTTCTTCTGAGATAAAGAAGCCACAAATTTTATGGTATTATTCGAAACTTTATACATAAGCTATTTAGAATTGACATTCTTGTATATTTTTATCCCAAATGTCGCAATCGCTATCGACATGATTGGGCACATATAATTAAACACGCAATATGGCAGATAGTGGAATGCGCTCACGCCGAGCACAGTGGATTGGGTCATGCCACACGAATTCCATGGAATCAATACTGAGGTCACAGAAATAGAGTCCTCGAGCGAACGGCTCAACAATCGCGGTTCTAAACCATTCTTTGCGTAAAGATTTTTATAGAGGTTACCCGTGATAATCAGTGAAAGATATTGGTCGCCAGTGCAACCATTCACAAGCAGACCTGTTCCTACAGTGGTAGATACCACTTTGCGAAGTCCATTTAGTCGCCGAGACAATGAATGAGTAATGCTCGATAGCATGCCTGTGCCAAGCAATGTTCCACCAAACAGCATTGCACAAAGCACGAGTTTTATAGTTTCTATCATACCCGATATCCCGCTTGTGCTAACAAGCGCGTTGAGCATTTCATCACCCGTCTCTATTGCTGTAGTTGTGCACAATAGTTTTACCACTGCCACCACAGATCCACAATCAGCCGAAAGATGAGCGAAAATATGCGGTTGCCCCACAATCAAACATATTAAACCAATGATGGTGCTTATGCCCAATGTAACCAGCACCTTCACGCGCATTACTATAAGCGCACAAGTGATAACTGGGGCAAGCAGCATCCATGGCGAAATGTGGAAAGTAGCATCGAGTTGCGTGAGCATTTCATTGGTTTCTACAGCGTCGTTAACGTCGGTAAGGGCACCGATTATTGCAAACACTATCAGCGCTATTATGAGCGAAGGCAGCGTGGTAATCATAAGATACTTTACGTGAGTAAACAAGTTGACGCCCACAGTAGATGATGCCAAAATTGTGGTATCGGACAGCGGCGAAATCTTGTCGCCGAAGTATGCGCCCGAAATCACAGCTCCAGCAGTGCAAGCCGGATTATACCCCATCACAGCTCCTATTCCCATAAATGCCACTCCTATGGTAGCACATGTGGTCCAGCTGCTCCCCACGAGCACCGATATGACGGAGCACACAAGACATGTAATCACAAGAAACGCTCGAGGATTGAGCACTCGCAGTCCGCAGTCGATTATCGTTGGAACTATGCCTCCAAGCATCCATGTAGCCGAAATGGTGGAAATGAGTATCAGTATAGGTATTGCCGGCAGAATCTGTTGCGCACTCTCGCCTATACCTTTGCGAAGAAGCAACCACCGGCATGGATGAAATATTCGTGATAACGCCAATGTGACTATTGCCATGGCAAACAGCACATAGCTACTATAATTAAGCACATTATCAGCACCCAGGCATATCATAATGCACACTATGGTTATTATCAATAGCGCTATTGGCACTATCGACAATTTCACCGACGGCAATATGTTTCTATTATTCAATTTTCTAATGGTTTTTCTAATTCGATTACAAAGTTAACGCATTTTTACGAATTATTCGTTTGCATCCAAACATAAAAGGCAATCGGTGGTGCCAATTGCCTTTTATTATCTCGCATGAATTGAGTCACTTCTATCTTTCGGCTCGCATAGGATTATTCAAAAAATCCTCATATGCCAATCTAATGCCGTCTTCAAGTTCGGTTTTATATCGCCACCCCAAAGCCTCTGCTTTGCTCACATCGAGGAGTTTGCGTGGCGTGCCATTGGGCTTGCTGGTATCCCACTTGATTTCGCCTTCATAGCCCACTACCTTAGCCACAAGCTGAGTCAATTCCTTTATCGTAAGTTCCTTGCCAGTTCCGGCGTTTACAGTTTCATCTCCGCTGTAATTGTTCATTAAGAATACGCATAGGTTGGCTAAATCGTCTACGTATAGAAATTCGCGCAAAGGGCTTCCATCACCCCAGCAAGTTACACTCTCAGCTCCACTCAACTTTGCCTCATGAAAACGGCGAATCAGTGCAGGCAGCACATGGCTATGCGTAGGGTGATAATTGTCGTTTGGACCATAAAGATTGGTAGGCATCACGCTTATGTAGTCAGTTCCGTATTGCTTATTTAGGAATTCGCAATATTTCAGTCCTGATATCTTTGCCAAAGCATAGGCCTCATTGGTTTTCTCAAGTTCACTTGTCAGCAAGCAAGACTCCTTCATTGGTTGAGGGGCCATGCGAGGATAAATGCACGAACTGCCCAAGAATTCAAGCTTTTTGCATCCATTCTTCCAAGCAGAATGTATAACATTCATTTCGAGAATCATATTCTCATACATAAAATCGGCAAGAGCACTCTGATTTGCCACAATTCCGCCCACTTTTGCTGCTGCCAAGAACACATATTCGGGCTTTTCGGCTGCAAAAAAGGCTTCCACTTGATCCTGACGGCAGAGGTCGAGTTCGGCGTGTGTGCGAGTAATAATATTATTATACCCTTGGCGCTTTAATTCTCTCACTATTGCCGAGCCGACCATGCCTCTGTGGCCGGCAACATAGATTTTTGCTTCTTTTTCCATCACTTCACTATTCCCTTCTCCAAATATTCGGCAAGATTAATTCTTATCGCATCGCCAGCATTTTCTACTGCCACCTTTGCCATGTCGTGCTGCACCATAATCTTTACCAACTGGTCGAATGTGGTCTTTTGCGGATTCCATCCGAGCACACGTTTTGCCTTCGATGGATCGCCCCATAAGTTAACCACATCGGTGGGACGATAAAAGTCGGGAGATACCTCTACGAGCACACGTCCTGTGGCTTTGTCGATGCCTTTCTCGTCGGCTCCCTCGCCTTGCCATTCCAGTTCGATGCCGACATAGTGGAAGGCAAGTTGACAGAACTCACGCACGGAGTGCTGTTCGCCTGTGGCTATCACAAAGTCTTCAGGTTTTTCGTGCTGCAAAATCATCCACATACACTCCACATAATCGCGGGCATATCCCCAGTCGCGCAAACTCGAAAGATTGCCTAAATAGAGCTTGTCCTGCTTGCCGTGACGGATACGCGATGCGGCAAGCGTAATTTTGCGAGTCACGAAAGTCTCGCCTCGGCGTTCCGACTCATGATTAAACAAAATCCCCGAGCAGCAAAACATATTATACGCTTCACGATACTCCTTAACAATCCAGAATCCATACTGCTTCGCCACAGCGTATGGCGAATATGGGTGGAACGGAGTATTTTCGTTTTGAGGAACTTCTTCCACCTTACCGTATAGCTCTGAAGTAGATGCCTGATATATTCGGCAAGTGCTCTCAAGCCCACATTGGCGAACTGCCTCAAGCACCCTCAACACTCCCACTGCATCTACATCGGCTGTATATTCAGGTGAATCGAAACTAACTTGCACATGGCTTTGAGCAGCCAAATTGTAGATTTCGTCGGGACGAACGCGACCAATCAGCGCCACAAGACTCATAGAGTCGGTCATGTCGCTATAATGCAAGTGGAAATTTGGCTTCCCTTCGAGATGCGCTATGCGCTCTCGAAAATCTACCGACGAGCGGCGAATTGTGCCATGAACATCATAACCTTTCTCAAGTAAGAATTCTGCCAAGAATGAACCATCTTGTCCGGTTACTCCTGTAATTAATGCTGTTTTACCCATTAAAGTATTAACAAATTATAAAAACGTAAAATCTGCAGCTATATTAGTATGCATTCTTATCGCCTACTATAGCATTATATATGGTTCTGAAAATGATATAAAGGTCGAGCCAAAAACTCCAATGCTCCATATACCATATATCGCCTTTCACACGACCTTCCATCTGACCTATTTCTTTGGTTTCGCCTCTGAATCCGGTCACTTGGCTCCAACCTGTTATGCCTGGCTTAATATAGTGGCGTACCATATAGTGATTAATAATCTTAGAATACTCTTCGGTGTGTTTAAGCATATGTGGTCGAGGACCCACCACACTCATTTCACCTTTAAGCACATTGATGAATTGCGGAGTTTCATCTATATTAGTGCGTCGCAAAATGTTGCCCCACCAAGTTTTGCGCGGGTCGTCCTTTGTGGCTTGAAGGGTGTCGCTATCATTGTTAACCTTCATGCTTCGAAATTTGTACATCATAAACTCCTTACCATTCATGCCACTGCGTTTTTGGCAGAAAAAGACCGGACCAGGCATCGTAATCTTTGTCACTATAGCCACTATTATGTATAGCCATGGAAATATAGTTACCAAAAATACGAGCGACACCACTATGTCGAATACTCGTTTTATTAAGCGGTTCGACGTAGTGCGCAATGGGTCTTGGAAGAAATTCATGTAAGGAATCGAACCAATTACATTAAGGTGCATGCGCTGATGCAAATAATTGTTCATACATGGCACGCTATAATAGTACATGAAATTATTCTCGCAATAACTAATAATTTCCTCTACCACATTGTTGCGGTAATCAGGCAATGTGCTGCTATACACTTCTTGAATTCCCTTGTGGCTCTTGAAATAATCTATTACATCATCCAATCCGCCAAGGTAGGGCAAACCGCAAAATCCGTCCTTTATTTTGTCGTCGAAATATCCAAGCACATCAAATCCCCTCGATTTGTCGTCGGAAAGCTCCTGGAATAGCGCCTCATTATTATCGGTGCATCCTATCATAACAACTTTGCGGCGATTGCCTGGCAACTGGTGGTAGAGTTTTGCAAAAACACGCACCGAATAGCGAAATGCCAACAGCATAGCAAGCATAATGAGCAAATAAAGCAAATAATAAGGCCAACTGAACACATAAAATCTACCCACATGAAGGATAAATACGCTCAACAGCGAAAAATAGAACACATTTTTGAGAACCGTAAGCAGAACTTCATAATCCTTCGACCTACGCATGTGAAGGTTCACGCCACCCTCTATGGTTACGGCAAAATAGATGGTACAAACCAGCGACATCGACTGTAAGAATTCTTGACCTAATTCAGAGCCAAGATAGTGAGAAAAGAGGGTGAATAATCCACCACATATCACTACTTCTACAAACATTACGAAGTAGATCAACAGGCCGCTATATCTTGATGTAACTCTTATTTGTCCACTCATATATTTTTACATGATGTTTATATAATTTAACGAATATATTCTTGTTAAATTATGTTTTGTGCGCTAAATAGCACACAAATTTAGTGAATATTTTTTATAATGGCACATATACAGCTTCCTTTGTTGCAAAACAAACAGTCTGGACCGAGTTTTTAGCTCAATCCAGACTGCGAATATCATAATATTTACGAACCCGACTAATTATCGGTTCTTATACATATCCTCGTAGTATTTCTCGTATTCGCCCGAGGTGATGTTATCTAACCATTCTTGATTCTGAAGATACCATTTCACAGTCTTTTCGATACCTTCCTCAAATTGCAAAGATGGTTCCCATCCAAGTTCCGCTTGCAATTTGCGCGAATCGATGGCATAGCGAGCATCATGTCCGAGGCGGTCGGTAACGTAGGTGATTAGATTCATGTCTTCACCTTCGCCGCGACCTAAAAGGCGGTCAACAGTATTGATAAGCACCTTAATGATATCGATATTTTTCCACTCATTAAAGCCACCTATATTATAGGTCTCAGCCACTTTACCTTGATGGAATATCACATCTATTGCACGAGCATGGTCTTCAACGTATAGCCAATCGCGCACATTCTCACCCTTGCCATACACCGGCAATGGTTTGCGATGGCGAATATTGTTGATAAACAGTGGTATCAACTTTTCAGGGAATTGATACGGGCCATAGTTATTTGAACAGTTGGTCACCACAGTGGGCATGCCATAAGTGTCGTGGAATGCTCTCACGAAGTGGTCGCTGCTTGCCTTGCTTGCGCTGTAGGGACTATGAGGATTGTATTTAGTGGTCTCGAGGAAAAACTCTTCACCATAGGCATGGTGATGTTCCGACGATGCGGTGGTAGTAAATGGCGATTCCACACCTTCGGGATGCGTCATTTCTAAAGCACCATACACTTCATCGGTGGAAATGTGATAGAATCGTTTCCCCTCATACCCTTCTGGAAGAGATTCCCAATAAAGTTTAGCGGCTTGTAGCAGCGACAGTGTGCCCATAACATTTGTTCTTGCAAAGGTAAATGGGTCTTTTATCGAACGGTCAACGTGGCTCTCAGCTGCAAGGTGAATAATACCATCTATCTTCTCCTGCTGCATCAAAGCGTAGAATGAGTCGAAGTCGCAAATATCCATTTTCACAAACTTATAGTTTGCCTTATCTTCCACATCCTTTAAATTTGCCAAATTGCCTGCGTAGGTCAATTTGTCGAGGTTGATAATCTTGTAATCTGGATATTTGTTGACAAACAATCTCACCACATGGCTGCCGATAAATCCTGCGCCACCAGTTATCACTATATTTCTTTTAAATTCCATATTTCTGTCAGTTTATATTTGTAACGGAAATTGGTGTACTTTATTGAGAATCTCTTAATTAATTTCTATTACATAAACGCAACGGTCAAACCAGCCATCACGATGCTTACCATCGACATAAGCTTGATAAGGATATTAAGGCTTGGACCTGATGTGTCCTTAAATGGGTCGCCAACGGTATCGCCAACGATAGTTGCCTTATGGCTAAAGCTACCTTTGCCGCCGAAATTGCCTTCTTCTACCATCTTCTTGGCATTGTCCCATGCGCCACCAGCATTAGCCATAAATACTGCCAGGGTAAAGCCTGCTGCCAAACCTCCTACCAATAGGCCAAGCACGCCAGCAACACCCAATACAATTCCCACAATAATAGGAATAACGATTGCCAAAACTGCTGGGATAATCATTTCGTGCTGAGCTGCTTGTGTAGAGATTTCTACGCAACGGCCATAATCTGGAGTAGCCTTGCCTTCCATTATGCCCTTGATGGTGCGCAACTGACGGCGAACTTCTTCAACCATCTTTTGTGCAGCACGGCCAACGGCTTCCATTGTCAAACCGCAGAACAAGAATGCTGCCATTGCACCTATAAATGCGCCTACAAGAACCTTTGGATTCATCAGAGTCACTTGGAAGAAGCTCATAAAGTCGGGCATCGACGCTGTTGCTGGGTTGAATATGTTGCCAGCTGCATCTATAAATTGATGTCCCTCTTCAGCAACGCGAACCATTGCAATCTTAATTTCTTCTACATACGAAGCAAGGAGTGCAAGAGCAGTAAGAGCGGCACTACCTATTGCAAATCCCTTACCTGTAGCTGCTGTGGTGTTGCCAAGAGCATCGAGAGCATCGGTGCGATGACGAATCTCCTCACCAAGTTCGCTCATTTCGGCATTACCGCCTGCATTGTCGGCAATTGGTCCATAAGCGTCGGTGGCAAGTGTGATGCCAAGAGTAGAAAGCATACCCACTGCTGCTACACCAATACCGTACAAGCCGTGTGCAATGCTTTCAGCGCTCATGCTAAGGTCAAAACCGTTAGCGCACATATAGCTAAGCATAATAGCAACGCCAATTGTCAATACTGGGATGCAAGTAGAGATCATTCCAGTGCCAATACCCTTAATAATAACAGTAGCACTACCTGTTTGACCTGCTTCAGCTATTTTTTGAGTTGGCTTATAACTATGGCTTGTGTAATATTCAGTGGCTTGACCTATAATTACACCAGCTACAAGACCGGTAATTACCGAGAACGAAACGCCCACCCAATTTTCTATTTCAAGAAGATATAGAATAACAAATGTGGCGATTGCAATAAGCACTGCACTCACATTAGTTCCAAGCGACAGCGAACGCAATAGATCTTTCATTGTAGCACCTTCTTTAGTTCTCACCAAGAAAATACCAATCAACGACAAGAATATACCCACTGCAGCAATAATCATTGGAGCAACTACTGCCTTAACCTGCATAGCAGGATTCATGGCAAATGCTGTAGCACCGAGTGCTGCAGTAGAAAGGATACTACCGCAATAGCTTTCATATAGGTCGGCACCCATACCTGCAACGTCACCTACATTATCGCCTACGTTGTCGGCAATTGTAGCAGGGTTGCGAGGGTCATCTTCTGGAATATCAGCTTCCACCTTACCTACTATATCAGCACCCACATCGGCTGCCTTAGTGTAGATACCGCCACCTACTCTGGCAAACAATGCCTGAGTGGATGCACCCATACCGAATGTAAGCATTGTGGTGGTGATGGTGATAAGCGCAGTGGATTCGCCGTGGTAGAATGCATTGAGCACAACAAACCAGATGGCGATATCGAGCAAGCCGAGACCTACTACCACAAGACCCATAACTGCTCCCGAGCGGAATGCAATCTTCAATCCGGCATCTAAGCCTTTGCGAGCTGCATTGGCAGTTCTGCCCGATGCGTATGTGGCTGTCTTCATACCGAAGAAACCAGCCAATCCCGAGAAGAAACCGCCAGTAATAAATGCGAATGGCACCCAAGGATTCTGAACTTTTAATCCATATGCCATAAATGCGAATAACACAGCAAGCACTATGAACACTATAAGCACCACTTTGTACTGCTGCTTAAGATATGCCATTGCACCTTTTCTGACATATTCAGCAATTTCTCTCATTCTTGGTGTTCCTTCATCCGACTTCATCATAGTTTTGAAGAAATACCACGCCATCGACAGTGCCACTACCGATGCTATGGGCACAAGCCAAAAGACTTCAGGGATATTGTTCATGATTTTAAAAGTTTTTAGGGTTAATAAAGTTGATAATTATCTATTGTTTAATATTTTGAATACATTTTCTTAAAGAATCGGTCCAATATGGAATTTTAATTCCAAAAGTGGACTTTATCTTAGTTTTATCGAGTACGGAATAACTTGGTCGCACCACCTTGCTCGGGAATTCATCGCTATGGCAAGGTTGTATGTCGCAATCGGTGTTTCCAGCCATACTTGCTATCATTTTTGTAAAATCATACCACGAGCACACGCCTTCGTTGCTAAAATGATATATGCCTTCATGACCTTCGTATTTGCCTGATTCTACAATATCGATTATAACCTTTGCCAAATCGTAGGCATATGTAGGCGTTCCCACTTGATCGAACACCACATTAAGCTGCGGCTTGGTGGAAGTGAGATTAAGCATGGTTTTTACAAAGTTCTTTCCAAATTCGCTATATAGCCATGCGGTGCGAAGAATCAGGTATTTGCAACCCGATGCTTTAATAAGTTCTTCGCCACGGAGCTTAGTTGCACCATACACACCTGTGGGTGTTCCCTTTTGATCTTCGCGGCAAGGGGTATTATAGGGATCTCCGCCGAACACATAATCGGTACTTACATGAACAAGCAAACCGCCTTTTTCCGACATTACATTTGCCAATATTGCAGGAGCTTCGGCATTGAGTTTTTCGGCAAGAGTCTGATTATCTTCTGCGGCATCCACATTGGTATATGCAGCACAGTTAATAATCACGCTTACGTCGAAATCTTTCACAATAGTCTTAACAGCTTCTACATCTGTAATGTCAAGTATAGTAGTTACATTGCCTTCGGTTTCTACAACATCGGTAAAGACATAATTGTGGTTTGAATTCCGAGTCACAATTCTAATTTCGTTGCCGAGTTGGCCGTTGGCTCCTGTTACAAGAATATTCATCGTCAAAAATAATCTAATTATTTATCATTTAGATCAAATGGACTTTCGAAGTCTTTGAAAAGTGGGTGTTTGGTGTCCTTTTCGCTCAAGATAGCAGAATCTACAGGAATCTGCCAGTCTATGCCGAGGCTGTCGTCAAGTATGCTTATGCCACCATCAGCCTCCGGATGGTAGAAATTATCACATTTATACTGAAACACTGCCACATCACTGAGCACCACAAAACCATGGGCAAATCCGCGTGGAATGAAGAATTGGCGGTGATTGTCTTCGCTCAGCTCCACAGCCACATGTTTGCCATAAGTAGGAGAACCTTTGCGAATATCCACAGCCACATCGAGCACGCGTCCTTTCACGCAGCGAACGAGTTTGCTCTGTGCGTATGGCGGACGCTGAAAGTGCAGACCACGCATTACGCCTTTCTTCGACATGCTTTCGTTGTCCTGCACAAAGTCGATTGCCCCAATTCTTTCTTCAAAATCGCGCTTCGAATAGCTTTCGAAGAAATAGCCACGAGCATCGCCAAACACACGGGGCTCAATTATATACACCCCTTCGATATCAGTCTTTATAACTTCCATTATTTAATTATGCTTTTGCCTGTGCGCTTGATTTCATCAATCACCTTAAGCAAATATTGTCCATATTGATTCTTAATCATCGGCTGAGCCAAACTCCGCATCTTTTCTTCGTCAATCCATCCGCGGCGATATGCTATTCCTTCAAGACATGCCACCTTAAGGCCTTGACGCTTTTCTATAACCTCAATATAGGTAGATGCTTCCGACAACGATTCATGGGTTCCGGTATCGAGCCATGCAAAACCCTTCTCCAAAGTCTCTACCATCAATTCTCCATCTTCAAGGAATCGCTGGTTAACAGTGGTTATCTCAAGTTCGCCTCGTGCCGATGGTTTGATGCTCTTAGCCACTTCCACCACCTTATTGGGGTAGAAATAAAGTCCCACCACAGCATAGTTGCTTTTAGGGTTCTTGGGTTTTTCTTCTATCGAGAGGCATTTGCCATTGGCATCAAATTCTGCCACGCCATATCGTTCCGGATCGTTTACCCAATAGCCAAACACTGTAGCCTTATTCTCCATTTCGGCATTTTTCACAGCCTGTTTTAGCAATCGAGTAAAGCCGGCACCATGGAAAATGTTGTCGCCAAGCACAAGACATGCACAATCGTTGCCAATAAACTTTTCCCCTATGATAAAAGCTTGCGCCAAGCCGTCGGGCGATGGCTGCTCGGCATACTCAAAACGCACGCCGTAGTCAGATCCGTCGCCAAGCAGACGCTTGAACCCTGGCAAATCATACGGAGTAGATATAATAAGTATCTCTCGAATACCTGCTTCCATAAGCACAGATATCGGATAATACACCATAGGCTTGTCATATATCGGCAGCATCTGCTTGCTCACGCCCTTAGTTATAGGATAAAGTCTGGTGCCTGACCCACCAGCTAATACAATTCCCTTCATGCCTTTGTTTCGTTTAGGTTATAATATTACAAAAATAGCAAATCTTTGCGACATATCATTATATCCATTTAGAAAAATTAATCTATAGCGCGCACATATAAAAAGCAGGTGGGCATCTCTACTCACCTGCTTATATATATTAATGTATAAATCGCGGATTAACCTTGATGTTGTGGACGAAGCAAGTCGTTAACCACCTTAACTGGATTGAAGGTTTCGATAGGCACTTCTACGAACACCGAAGTCCAGTCGCTCATCGAACCGTTCCAAAGACCAGGCAATTCAAGAGCCTTGATGGTAACACCAGATTTCGACTTTTCAGAAATCAAACCAGTATCCTTGTCAACATACTTCTTAAGGTCGAACTTGTTACCCTTTACGTCCTTGATATAGCAAACGAGGTCAACCGGGTTGAAGTGAGTACCACTCTTCATCAATGCCACTGCCTCAGGCTTGCTCGAGTCGATTTGTGCGGCTTCGAGAATTTGTGGCGAAGATGAGCCATCAGCATTATATGCCAAGTATGGGCCACCGCCAGGTTCACCGTCATTCTTAACCACGCCACAGATGCGTATTGGACGGTTGAACTTGCCCTTCAGATAAATAGCCAATTCGCTGTCGTCGAGATTCTTGGTCTGGTCGTATCTAATCGACAAAACATCGTGAGTGAACTTAACCATCTCGCGCAAATCCTCGATGGTGTAATTGCCTGCTTCGAGAGCCTCAAGATAAGCAGCAATTTGCTTCTGAATCTTAACCAAATAGCCACCGATAACCTTCTTGTAGGTTACAGTAACTTCACGAAGAGCACGAGGCACCACGTTATCGATATTCTTAACGAATACCACGTCGGCATCGATGTCGTTGAGGTTTTCAATCAATGCACCATGACCAGCTGGACGGAAAAGCAACTTGCCATTTTCGCGATATGGAGTGTTGTCCATATTCACAGCTATAGTGTCGGTCGATGCTTTTTGTTCCGACATCGATACGTTATACTTCACGCCCCATTCCTTTTCCATAGCAGGCACCTTGTCGGCAATCATAGCTTCGAATGCGCTGCGGTGCTCAGGAGATACGGTGAAGTGAATGTTCACGTTCTTGTTGATGTCGGATGCATATTGAGCGCCTTCTTCAAGGTGTTCTTCAAGAGGAGTGTGTGCGCCTTCGGCTGTCTTGTGGAATTGAAGAAGTGCTTTTGGGAGTGCTCCATAGTTTAGACCTTCAGCTCCGATTAGAGTCTTAGCCACATTCACATATTCTCCGTCGGCAATGAGAGCATCAATGTCTTTTCCGAAATTCTTCTTGCAGCTTTCGTTGAGTGCTGGATAGAATGCAAAATCCTTGATTTCTGCAAAGAACTTCTTCTCGAAGTCGGTCTCAGGTGCTGGTTTGTTGTCAGTCACAAACGAGAAGATATTCTTAAACATACGACTTGCTGCACCTGATGCTGGAACAAATTTTTCAACCTTTCCGCCAGAATTTTGGAATTCATCCCATACGGCAATACAATCAGCAATCTCATTTTCCGATAATCTCACTATGCCATCGCCAATGGTCGCAACCGATTTGATTTTTAGGTATGGGAAACCTGTTTCAAATCGTTTCAACTGTTCTTCGATGGTTTCGGGGCTTATGCCCTTAGCTTTAAGTAGCTCTAAATCAACGTTATTAAGTTCCATAAAATTAAAGGTTAGTAAATTTTATCAAATATAGCAATAAAAAAACAAATAATTATGATAACTTTACATAAAATTTTGAGAAAATTTATGGAAATGAACAACGAAAACTATTTTACTGATGATGAGAGGGCACTTGTTAAGCAATTGACACGCGGCCTTATCCGAAACGCCGGCGAAATACTTTCGATTGGCGACATTAACGCCGTTGATGCTGTAATCAAGCGAGGCATTGCCAACGGCCATTTCCAGCGCGACCAATATGGCATTAATCCCACCATCCGCCACCTGCGCACAGCCACACTTCTCATCGAGAACGTGCTGCCCGACCGTAGCATGATTATTGCAAGCATGATTTATGAACTTTGCAAGGACGAAGCATTATCTCTCACCGAAATCGAGCGAATGTTTGATAACGATATCGCCAAGATTGTGCGCGGCCTGGTGAAAGTGTCGGAACTATATCGCAAACAGTCGGCTGTTGAGAACGACAATTTTCACAAATTGCTACTCACTTTTGCCGAAGACATACGCGTGATAATCATTATGATTGTCGATCGCCAAAATTTGATGCGAACCATCAATCACCATCCCAACGAGAAATTTGTGCACGATATTGCCAACGAATCGAGATACCTCTATGCTCCTCTCGCCCACCGTTTGGGACTTTACATCATAAAGTCGGAACTTGAGGACCTTTCGCTGAAATATCTCAACCGCACTATATATACTCAAATTGCTCATAAGCTAAACGAAACCAAGAGGGATCGCGAAGTGTATGTGGAAAACTTCATTGCCCCTATCAAAAAAGCTCTTAACGAGTCGGGATTGAAATATTCTATCAAAGGTCGCACCAAGTCTATTAACTCCATCTGGAGCAAGATGCGCAAGCAGGGCGTTGACCTTAATGGCATCTACGACCTATTTGCCATCCGTATAATTCTCGACACTCCACCAGAAAAAGAGAAAAAAGAGTGTTGGATAGCCTATTCGATAGTTACCGACATCTATACTGCTAATATATCGCGTCTAAAGGACTGGATTACAATTCCTAAGAGCAACGGATACGAATCTCTTCACATTACCGTAAACGGTCCACAGGACCACTGGGTGGAAGTGCAGATTCGCACCAAGCGCATGGACGAAATAGCCGAACGAGGTCTCGCAGCTCACTGGAAATATAAAGGAATAAAGAGCGAAAACGACCTTGATGAGTGGATGAACAATGTTCGCGATGTGCTCGAAGCCGGGCAAAAGGGACCTATGGAGCTCATCAAGAATATGCAGATGAACATCTACGATAAGGAAGTGTTTGTTTTCACGCCCAAGGGCGACCTATACAAACTTCCTCAAGGTGCTACTGTGCTCGACTTTGCATTCCATATTCACTCAAAACTCGGGTGCACTTGCGTAGGTGCAAAAATAGATGGCAAGAACCAAAAGCTCAACTACAAGCTCAAGAGTGGCGACACAGTGCAAATCATCACTTCTTCTACACAAATACCGCGTCTCGATTGGCTTAACTTTGTGGTAACTTCTAAAGCCCGTTCAAAAATTAAGCAGTCGGTCAACGAAATGCGCGCCAAGGAGGCAGAAATTGCCAAAGAACTGTTGCAGCGCCGATGCAAAAACCGAAAAATTGAGCTCGACGAGTCGAGGTTAATGCGTGTGATTAAGAAATTAGGCTACAAGCATGCTAATGATATGTTTGTCGACATCGCTCGCGAAACGCTCGACGTAAACCTTGTGCTCGACAATTATATGGCTCTAGAACGTCGCGAAAGCGAAGACGACACCAAGCGCGAATCGGCACAAAACTTCGTGTTGATGCAGCAGAACGACGACAATAACGACAACGACGACATCCTGCTTATAGGCGACAACATCAAGGGAATCAACTATAAACTCTCAAAATGTTGCAATCCAGTAATGGGCGACAAAATAGTGGGATTTGTGGCAAGCGACGGCGCAATCAAGATTCACCGCAAGGACTGCAAGAACGCCGAACACTTGCTGCGAAAATATCCGTATCGCGAGATTCGCACCGAGTGGTCGGGACGCCTTGGAAGCCAATTTGCAGCCAACCTGCGCATCCTCGGATTTGACGATATCGGCATTGTCACTAACATTACCTCGGTAATCAACAAAGAGAAAAATGTTACCCTGCGCAGCATATCCATCGACTCAAACGACGGACTTTTCCAAGGATATCTTGGCATAACCGTAGATAGCACTCAGACAATAACAGAATTAATTTCAAAAATAAAATCATTAAAAGGAGTAAAAGATGTTGAACGATATAACTCTTAAAAAAGCAACATTAGCCGCCACCGTAGCATTGGCTATGGTTTCGTGCGGAGGCAACAACGAGAACCCCGAAGCGGTGGCGCTCTACGAATCGGCTAAAGCATGCTTCGAAGCCCACAACCCACAGCAAGCAATATCAATTATCGACTCTCTTGCAGCGTCATTTCCCAAGGAAATAACAGTGCAGCGCCGAGCCATGCACTTGCGCACCCTTGCCGACAGTGCTATTATCGACATAGAATTTGCTCAGCTCGACAGCACGCTTGTGGCCGACTCTATAACCTTCATCAACCTAAAGCCTAAGTTCGCATTTGTGAAAACTGCCGACATGGTAGAAGGATATTACGTGATTTCGTCACTTAAAGGCAATCCCCTATACGAGCGCACCGGCATAGAGCCTCGCGTGGATGAAACAGGAAATATATTCTTGGCATCTTGCCTCTTCGGCGTGCCATGCAAGCACACCGCGCTCTCGGCAAGCGCCAATGGCACAGAAGTATCCACTGGAGACGTACCATACGACGAAGCGTTAAACTACCGCTATCAAGCCGAGCGCGGCAGTTGCGAAATGGTAACCTTCGAATACGACAAATGCGCCGATATGTGCAAATTTATCACTGACAACAGACAAAGCGCTATTCGTCTGACATTTAAGGGCAATCGCAATCACAGCATTACCCTATCGCCAGCCCTTGTAAACGCTATTGCCGACACATATGAATTCTCTAACGCGATGCGTTCTGGCAAAAATGCCACTGCAAAAAAGATTTACATGGCAAAAAAACGCGAACTCAATCGCCAGCAAATGGCAAAAACAGCACAAGCCATTAAGTAATGGTCACTCCCAAATAATATTCATAAACGAAACAAGAGGTGTCACATTTCAAATGCGGCACCTCTTATTATAATGTATATTGCTTGCAATTTACAGCGATTCGTAGGCTGGCGAGAATGTATCACCCTGCTGCACATCGCCAGTGGCTATGCCCTTTTTAAGCCAACGCATGCGCTGTGCCGAAGTTCCGTGATTAAACGAATCGGGTACCGTGTAGCCCTGAGCTTTCTTTTGGAGATAATCATCTCCGATTTTCGATGCCGCATTTATACCTTCTTCTATATCGCCATCTTCGAGCGAATTAAACATCTCGTTGTCTTGATGCGCCCAAATCCCAGCCAAGAAATCAGCTTGCAATTCCAAACGAACGCTCATCTTGTTAGCTTCGGTCTGGCTCATCTGCTGCATTCTACTATGAGCCTCGCCAAGTATGCCAAGAAGATATTGCACATGATGCCCAACCTCATGCGCTATAACGTAGGCATAAGCGAAGTCGCCGTCTGCACCGAGATTGCGTTTCATATTTTTGAAGAACGACAAATCGATATACACCGTTTGATCAGCGGAGCAATAGAACGGTCCAGTAGATGAAGTTGCCCCACCGCACCCCGACTGCACTGCATCGGTAAACATCACCAATCGCGGAGCTTTATAAGTTCGCCCGAGCTTTTTGAACTCTTGAGTCCACACATCCTCTGTTCCAGCGAGTATTTGACGAGTGAATTTAGCCAATTCTTCATCTTCAGCTGTAGGAGTATAATTTGATTCAACGCTTTCCTGCATGCTCATTTGGCTAACATTATTAAACACATCACCAAGGTCGCCACCCATGAGCAGCGTTATTAAACCCACTATTATCACACCGCCAATGCCAAGCGATCGGCCCATTCCACCGCCCGACCGTCCACGACGATCTTCCACATTGCTACTCTCACGTCTTCCTGTAAGTCTCATAATCTCATCTAATTAATGGTTTATTTTTCCGCAAATATATATCATAAATTACAATAATAAAAATCTGAAAGCAGAAATAGCGACATAGTAAGAGACAAGATAAAGCGAATTACCCCCGATCGCCATTACTATTTCTAAACGATTTTCAAAAAATTGAAGGCAAGTCATAGAAATATCCTTATTGGATTCAAAAAATCACTAATATTTGAAGAATTAAGCATTTAAACCGCCGAAAGGTTTGCTTAATTGAAAAAAAATCACTAATTTTGCACCGCTTTTTGGGCGAAAACTGCATTGCGGTAATCACCAAGCACAAAAACTTAAATAATTTAATCAATAAACAATTATGAATCATTACGAAACCGTTTTCATTTTAACTCCCGTTTTGTCTGATGCACAGATGAAGGAAGCGGTAGAAAAGTTCAAGACAGTACTCACCAAGAACGGTGCAGAAATCGTGAACGAAGAAGCATGGGGCTTGCGTAAGCTTGCTTACCCAATTCAACACAAATCTACCGGATTTTACACTCTTATTGAGTTTGATGGCGAACCAACAATTGTTAAGACTCTCGAAACAGCTTTCCGTCGCGACGAAAAGGTACTTCGTTTCTTGACATTCCGTCTTGACAAGAACGCAGCAGAATACGCTGCCAAGAGACGCAGTTTGAAGGCTGCAAAAGCAACTACTAACGAATAATTTGGAGGTAAAAACTATGGCACAAGCTCAATCAGAAATCAGATACCTTACTCCACTTTCAGTGGACGTTAAGAAGAAAAAGTATTGCCGTTTCAAGAGAAGCGGTATCAAGTACATCGACTACAAGGATCCTGAATTCCTCAAGAAGTTCTTGAACGAACAGGGTAAAATCCTTCCACGCCGCATCACCGGTACTTCATTGAAGTTCCAAAGAAGAGTTGCTCAAGCAGTTAAGCGTGCTCGTCACCTTGCTCTTCTTCCTTATGTTACCGATTTGATGAAATAACTTTTAATTTAGAGGAGCATTATTTATGAAAATTATATTGAAAGAAGATGTCGCAAACCTTGGTTACAAGGACGACGTTGTAGAAGTAAAGAGCGGTTACGGCCGTAATTACCTTATCCCAACAGGAAAGGCTGTTATTGCATCAGAATCAGCACTTAAGGTTCTTGCAGAAAACTTAAAGCAACGCGCTCACAAGATTGCTAAGATCAAAGCTGACGCTGAAGCTGCTGCAGCTGCACTCGAAGGTGTTAGCCTTACTATCGCTGCTAAAGTTAGCGCTAACGGCACTATCTTTGGTTCTGTTGGCAACATCCAAGTTGCTGAAGCACTCGAACAAGCTGGTCACAATGTAGATCGCAAGCTTATCGTTGTTAAGGACACTATCAAGGAAGTTGGCAAGTACACTGCTATCGTAAAGCTTCACAAGGAAGTTTCTGTTGAAATTCCTTTCGAAGTTGTTGCTGAATAATATATCATTCGATATAAATATCAATAAGGTGTGTCAATCGGCACACCTTATTTTTTTTCGATATGTTGAGAATCAAAAAATATCAACGCAGACATTTTTCGATATAAAACGTCTGCGTTGAAACCATTTTGAGCAATCCGATGCTCTAAAGCGTTATTCGGTTTTAGCCTTTTCTATCTCCTCCCAGCTCGATTCTCTCAGCAATGGAGCATACTGTTCTAAAGCAATCTTTGCAGCAGCATCATCCTTTATCAAAAATCTCACAAGGCATTTCTGCAAGCTATCCGACAATATACTGTCACTCTCATAACAGGACCTCTCGTCGGCAGCTGTTAATGTGGAGTCACTTATACTTTTCTGGTATTTTGCCATCACTGCATTCTTTTCACTTAATATTCTGCCAATTTGCTGGCGGAAATGGAATAATGAGCGATTACCCCCAGAGCCCTCTATCACCACTTTATCTTTTGAAAGAATTACCTTAACCTTGCCAGGTTCAATAACAAAATAATGCGGTATAGTGTCATGACCTAATTTAAATAATCCAACACGCGACTCTTTGAGATTGCAGTTCTCAGAAATTCTTGAAGTATCCACATTTAATCTCCCCAAATAGACCTCACGCAACTTCATATAGTCGGTCTCGAAACAATACACCGAGATGCTGTCGCACTCAGCATCTGCACTGCGGCATATAGTGATATCGCACGGAAATGATTTAGGCTTATCACACGACACCAACATGAGCATTGCCAGAATCGCGGCGAATAGAGCTTTATAATTCATATCTCCACACTTTATATTCGTCCTTTAGTTACAATACAATTCTTATCTCGCACCTACAATTTCGCCTTGCGATAAAGCACAATGGCAATAATTGTGTAAATCACATTCGGAATCCACATAGCCACGCGAGGCGATGTCATTCCAGATATGGCAAACGATGAAGTCACTGCCATAAATAATATGTAAGAGAAGCTCAGCAGCAAGCCTATTCCTATATTCACGCCCATACCGCCTTTCACCTTCTTCGACGACAACGAAAGTCCTATGATAGTAAGAATAAACGAAGCCGCAATCATAGCATATCGGCGTTCAAGTTCTATTTCAAAGCTCTTGATATTGCTCACGCCACGAGCTTTCTGACGTGAAATATACTCACTCAGCTCGGCATTTGTGAGCTTTTCCTGGTCGTTTTCGGCAATAAGGAAATCGCGTGGTTCAATCTCAATTACAGTATCTCTTGAAACTCCCCGTTTGATAGTCTCCTTAAGTCCGCTAAACTCGCGAATCACAAACTCGCGCACAGTCCAATTATAAAGTGTGTCATACACAATGCTGTTAGCAGTAAGGCGCGATTTCAGTTGCTTGTTCTCAAACTTGTCGAGCGAGAACTTATATCCAGTCTTCGACAAATTGTCATACTGCGCCATATATGCCACTACGCCAGGCGACACTTGAAGTTGAATGTTACTGCCATAATCCACACGCTTATTCTTAATCCACTGGTTATAGTATTCGATACGCTTAACATTGGCTCTCGGAATCACATGGGCTGCAAGCAGAAACGACATGCAGGCTATAATGGCTGCAGTTACCATATACGGCACGGCAAGTCGCCTGAAACTTATGCCACTCGAGAGAATGGCTATAATCTCGCTATGGTCGGTAAGTTTCGACGTAAAGAAAATCACAGAAATAAACGTGAACAGCGGGCAGAACTGATTGGCAAAATATGGCAAATAATTCCAATAATATTTGAATATGGTCTCTCGCAAAGGCGCATTAATCACCGCATCGAGGCGCTCAATCACGTCGAACATAATCACGATAGCTATCAGCAGCACAATCGAGAAGAAGAATGTGCCCAGAAATTTACGGATTATGTATCGGTCGAACACCTTGACGTGCAATTTCTGCGCAAGAGCACTCTTGTCGCCATCAATACGCATCTGCCTCACCGCACTAAACGCGTTTTTTATCTTATTTTTAAAATTGAGTTTCAATTTTTCCTGAAATTACAATCGTCGAGTGACGTTAATTACCATTTCCTCTTTCCACATCTTAAAATCTCCAGCAATAATGTGCTTACGGGCTTCACCCACAAGCCACAAGTAGAATGCCAAGTTGTGGATGCTTGCTATCTGCAGCGCCAGTATCTCCTGGCTTATGAAAAGATGTCGAAGGTAGGCCTTAGAATATGCTCTATCCACATACGATGCACCATCTTCCTGAATCGGCGAGAAATCATCTGCCCACTTCTTATTGCGCATGTTCATAATGCCATGGCGGGTAAATAGCATGCCATTTCGTCCGTTGCGAGTAGGCATCACGCAGTCCATCATATCCACACCGCGGTCTATTGCCTCAAGTATGTTGGCAGGCGTACCCACGCCCATGAGATATCGTGGTTTGTCTTTTGGCAATATTTCGTTCACCACCTCTATCATTTCATACATCTTCTCCACTGGTTCTCCCACAGCAAGGCCGCCAATAGCATTTCCTTCGGCACCAAGGTCGCTGACAAACTTAGCCGACTCTACGCGCAAATCGGGATATACACAACCTTGAACGATTGGGAAAAATGCTTGCTTATAACCATATTTTGGTTCAGTACTATTAAAATGATCCCAACCTCGCTTCAGCCATCTATGAGTGAGTTGTAAAGAATTCTTGGCATATCCATAGTCGGAATCGCCTGGAGGACATTCATCAAGCGCCATCATGATGTCGCTACCTATCGAGCGTTGTATGTCAACCACCTTTTCAGGCGTAAATAGGTGCTTCGAACCATCGATATGGCTTCTGAAATATGCACCTTCCTCCTTTAGTTTCCTATTCGACGACAGAGAAAACACCTGAAAGCCACCACTATCGGTGAGTATGGGCTTATTCCATCCATTAAATCGGTGCAATCCACCAGCCTGCTCTATTACATCCATGCCAGGACGAAGATACAGGTGATAAGTATTACCTAATATTATTTGAGCCTTTATGTCATCTTTCAGCTCGTGCATGTGCACTGCCTTTACCGAGCCTACCGTACCCACAGGCATAAAAATCGGGGTTTCTATCTTTCCGTGGTCGGTAGTAATCACTCCCGCGCGGGCATTCGTGCCACTGCCGTTACTTGATATTAATTCAAAATCCATATATATATTTTATTTTACAAAGGTACTACCTTTTCGTTTCTATAGGAAATTTGTAGATAAATAATTGTAGATTTTATATATTTTTTGATTTTCATTTCGCTCTATATGTGCTAACTTTGTAGGTCGTTTAGAACAAGAAGTCGTTTTGTGCATTTTCTTCGTTCTAACGCCAGTTTTTATAATTTGATTTAATGAAAATATCCATTCCAAAAAATATTATCTCCGAGTTACCTCAAGTAACTTTCGACGGCAATATCTATATTATCGACTCTATGTCGAAAATGAGTATGGCCGTCAACGCTCTGCGCAAAGAAAAACTTGTGGGATTCGATTCGGAGACTCGTCCGGCATTTTTCAAGGGCAAGACCAATCAAGTGGCTCTATTACAGATTTCTTCGCTCGAGGATTGCTTTCTGTTCAGAACCAACAAGATTGGCATCCCTGAAAAACTCAAACAGTTTATCGAAGACGAGTCGATTAAGAAAATCGGACTCTCGTTAAACAACGATTTTAATGCCATGGGGCGATTTGCCGAGATAACGCCACGAGGATTTATCGACATTCAGAGCTTGGTGAAAGAGTATAATATTGCCGATCAAAGCCTTCAGCGCATCTACGCCATATTGTTCGGCAAAAAGATTTCTAAATCGCAGCGACTATCTAATTGGGAGGCACCTACTCTCACCCCAGCTCAGCAACAATATGCGGCTATCGATGCCCATGCATGCCTCGAAATCTACAATTATCTCGAAAGTGGCAAGTTTAACCCCGAACTTAGCCCATATATTGTTAACGAAGAAATCAACGGAACCGATGAGAAGGAGTAAATACAAAGCATCTACAGTGGTGCCTTTAGCACTGACAGCCTACTTGGCATTTATGGCATACTATGGCCGCCATATGTATCTTCGTGGAGAATACCTATATTATTTCGGCACAATAGCCGTTACGCTTGCTATTATATTAATTCTCCACTTCAGCCTCAAGAAAAAGGAAAAACTACGTCAGGAACGCGAAGACCGCACAAACTACGACACATATCACCACGACGACAACGATTCGAACAAAAATGCGGATGATGGCAAATAATAACCATCACCCGCGCTTCACTAATAAACAGGTATCGTAAAATATCACATATGTTTCGAATAAGGCTTCAATGTAACTTGGAGCTTCTTCTTAGCACAAAATATTCTGCTCTTAACCGTACCTAATGGGATACCCACCATTACCGATATCTCTTCATAGCTATATCCCTGCAAATACATGTAAAACACTTTTGCCATCTCGTGAGGTAATTGCGATATCGCATTATAGATATCCCCCTTCACAAGCAAGTAGTCGCTGCTATCGGTCACGCACACATGCGCTTCTTCCACATCGACGGGTTGGCCTTGACGCTTGTTCTTTCTGAAATTGTTCACAAAAATGTTTTTCATAATAACTGAGGCCCAGGCCCTAAACTTATTGCGATTGTCGTAGCCACTGTAATTCTCGATTACTCGTAACCAGGTCTCTTGCAATAGGTCATCTGCATCATCCGAATTTCTTGATAGTTTCATTGCCAATGACCACAAGAAATTTTTGTTTGTCTTAAAATTGGTTTCTATCGAAACCCTTTCACTTTCAGCTTCCATCGTACAGTAAGTTTAATTCTGTCACACAAATGTAATATTTAATAATCGTAATAACAAATAAAATGGCAATAATTTGTAACATTTTTGTAAAATTATATATTTCTTAACGATATAATATTCATTTGTTATTCTTGATGCTTATTCGTAACTTTGCATATAATATATTAATGTGAAATTTTGAACGACTATTTACAACAACTCAACCCGCAGCAGGCGGCAGCTGTGACCTACTGCGATGGACCGCAACTCGTGATTGCTGGAGCTGGCTCTGGCAAAACTCGAGTGCTCACTTATAAGATAGTTCATCTGCTTAACTTAGGATTCTCGCCCTATAATATTATGGCTCTTACTTTCACAAATAAGGCCGCACGCACTATGCGCGAACGAATTCTAAGCCTCACGTCGCCCGAAGTGGCATCGAAATTGTGGATGGGCACATTTCACTCTATTTTTGCCAAGATTCTCCGGAAGAATGCCGATCGTATAGGCTTTAAGAGCGACTATACTATCTACGACGCCAACGACTCGAAGACGCTCATCAAGCAAATCATTAAAGATATGCAGCTCGACGATAAGGTGTATAAGCCATCTACTGTGCAAAACATCATCTCGATGGCTAAGAACAACCTTATGCGCCCCGACGATTATGCCAACTGCGCCCAACTTATCGAAGCCGATAAGCACGCAAAGCGACCTAAAGTCATCGATATCTATCGAGCCTACTGCGCCCGTTGCCGTGTGGCTGGCGCAATGGATTTCGACGACATATTGCTCTATATGAATCTCCTGCTTCGCGACAATCCCGACGTGCTCGACCGATATCGCAAGTTCTTTCAATATGTGCTTGTTGATGAGTATCAAGACACCAACTTCGCCCAGCACATGATAATACTGCAGCTCACGCGACTCAAGGGCAACCTCTTTGTGGTGGGCGATGACGCTCAGAGCATTTATTCGTTCCGCGGTGCCAAGATTGAAAACATTTTGCGCATTCGCGAAGCTTATCCTAACATCGAAATTTTCAAACTCGAGCATAATTATCGCTCTACAAAGAACATCATCGAGGCAGCCAACTCATTAATCGACAAAAACAAGAATCAGATAAAAAAGCACTCCTTTACTGAGAATCCTCAAGGCAGCAAGGTGAGCATTATCAAATCGTATTCCGACTTCGAGGAGAGCTATGTGGTTGCAAATCAAATAATCTCCACAAAGTCGCGTTATGGCGATTCGCTCAACGATTTTGCTGTGCTATATCGTACCAATGCACAGAGTCGCATCTTAGAAGAGGCTCTTCGTAAGCGAAACATTGCATATCGCATCTATGGAGGCTTGTCGTTCTATCAGCGCAAGGAAATTAAAGATGCAGTTTGTTATTTCCGACTCACCATTAATCCTGATGACGACGAAGCTCTGCGTCGTGTAATCAATTATCCCACTCGCGGAATTGGCGACACCACTGTCAATAAGATTCAGCATAGCGCCATTGCCAACACTGTGAGCATGTGGCAGGTGATTTGCGACCCACAAAAATATGAACTTCCCGTTAACTCTGCAACGCTGAAAAAACTCGAAAGTTTCCGCAGTCTTATCGATTCATTAGTTGCTGAAAACGAGCAAAATGCTGATGCCTACACCATCACGCGGTCCATCATACACAAATCAGGCCTTTATGCGCTCACTAATTGCGACAATACGCCCGAGAATATCAGCAAACGCGAAAACCTTGACGAATTGGCAAATAGCGCAAAGGCGTTTGTGGATATGCGGCGCGAAGAAGGCAATGATGATTTGCGACTCACCAGTTTCCTTGCCGAAATTTCTCTGGCAACCGACCAAGATGAGGAATCGAAAGAGAATGGCGGCCCTAAGGTTACACTCATGACAGTGCATGCAGCTAAAGGTCTTGAGTTTAAGAATGTGATTATAGTGGGCGTAGAAGAAGAGCTGTTCCCAGCGTCGATGAGCTGCGATTCGCTTGCTCAAATCGAAGAGGAACGGCGTCTGCTCTATGTGGCAATTACTCGCGCAATGAATACTTGCACCATTACATACGCATCGTCGCGATACAAAAATGGTCAGACCAAGCTATGTTCGCCAAGCCGGTTCATTCGCGAAATCAACCCAACATATCTATCCATTTCGCAAACAAGTTCTTCGGCAGGTGCGGGATATGGCACAAACTTCAGCAATAGCGACTCGTATAACGGCAAGCGCAATTACGACGACGATGTTCGTGATGTATTTTCATCGCACAAACGCCGAGAGCCAATGCCACACTACCCTAAGCCAGCCGACACCAAGCACACAGAAGAAAAAGTTAAGACGGAGCTAAATACGCCACCACAAAACTTTGTGGCTGTGTCGAAAGCCGAGAAAAACCTCTCGCAATCGGGTGGTAATGATGCATTTAACCACACAGCCGATGAGATATCCACTGGAATGAAGATTCGCCACATCCGCTTCGGGTTAGGTGTCATCACAAACATCGACCTCTCTGGCAGCGATCCTAAGATAATAGTAAACTTTGCCGACAACGGCTCTCGAACGCTCCTACTCAAGTTCGCAAAATTTGAAATCATTAAATAAGCTTATGATAGACTATAAAACCCCATATTACATCATTTACGAAGATAAGCTTCGCAAGAATCTCGACCTCATTAAGTATGTAATGCAGCAGAGTGGTGCAAAAATCATTATGGCATTTAAAGCCAATGCATTGTGGCGCACATTTGGAGTTTTCCGCGAATACGGCATCTGCTCTACTGCCAGTTCGCTTAATGAGATGCAACTTGCCAATGATGAGCTGCATTGCAAAGCTCATACCTATTGCCCGGTTTATACCGACGACACCATACACCAGTTTATCGCTGGCAGTTCGCATATTACGTTTAATTCAGTGGAGTTATTTAAACGCTATCGCGGCGACATAGATGAGCACAATCGGCTCAATCCCAGCGAAGCAGTTTCTTGCGGGTTACGAGTGAACCCCATGTGTTCGGTAGTAGATACTGACATCTATAACCCCTGCGCACCCGGGTCGCGATTTGGCGTAACTAAAGAACAACTCGGTGACTCGTGGCCAGAAGGCATCGAAGGAATGCACTTCCACGCTCTTTGTGAATCAACATCTTACGACCTCGAGAAGGTGCTAAATGCCATAGAAGAGCAATTTGGCGATTTTTTGCCTCAGCTGCGTTGGATTAATATGGGTGGCGGCCACTTGATGACACGCGAAGGCTATGATGTGCAACACTTAATAGCACTTTTGCGCCAATTCAAAGCAAAATATCCTAATCTTGAAGTAATCCTTGAACCCGGCAGCGCATTCTGTTGGCGCACAGGCGACTTGGAAGCTTCCGTGGTGGATGTAGTTACCAATTCTGGCATAAACACCGCCATAGTTGACGTGTCGTTTGCATGTCACATGCCCGACTGCCTCGAAATGCCTTATAAGCCAGCCATTACCCAATCATTGCCCGAGGTTGACACATCAAAACCGACATATCGCATAGGCGGAAATTCATGCCTAAGTGGCGATGTAGTTGGAGACTGGAGTTTCGATCGTCCACTAAAGGCTGGCGACCGTCTAACATTCGAGGATATGAACCACTATACTACGGTTAAAACACATATGTTTAATGGAATACAGCACCCATCTTTGCTATATCAGCATAGCGACGGCACAATAGAAGTGCTGCGAGAGTTTTCTTATCTCGATTATAAGAACCGAATGTGCTAAACATTAAGAAGCAGGGACTAAACCAAACATAGGCTTAATCCCTGCTTCTATTATTATCAAAAATAATTTTTATTTAAAGCATTGTTCAGCAAGGGCTTCGGCGCAGCGTTCGCCATCGATGGCAGCCGACACAATGCCTCCTGCATATCCAGCACCTTCGCCACATGGATACAAACCTTCAATCTCTATGTGGCGCATCATTTCGCGGTCGCGAGGAATCCTTACTGGCGAAGATGTGCGCGTCTCCACACCTATAACTATAGCATCATTGGTTAAAAAGCCTCTCGATTGACGGCCAAACACTTTAAAGCCCTCTCGCAATCTATTTCCCACAAAAGCAGGCAACCACTTATCCAATCGCGACGGTTGAATACCCGGAGCATACGAAGTTTTGGGCAATGTAGCGCTATCTTTGCCTTCAACGAAGTCCTTCATCCTTTGAGCACCAGCCACTTGCGAATAATTTGCAGCTTCGTAGCATTTGCGTTCTAAATCTTCTTGGAAACGCATCAATGCCAAATCACCATATTTTGCATATTCGGGGAAATCTTCGGGGTGAATCTCAACCACCATTCCGGAATTTGCCCATTGCGTGCCTCGATTAGATGGCGACATGCCATTAACGACCAATTGTTCTGGGCCTGTAGCTGCTGGAACGACAAACCCACCGGGACACATGCAAAATGAATAGACGCCTCTACCATTAACTTGAGTTACAAAAGAATACTCTGCCGCAGGCAGATACTTGCCTCTACCCTTAGGACTGTGATACTGTATTTGGTCGATTAGATGCTGTGGGTGCTCCAATCGCACTCCTACCGCTATGCCTTTTGCCTCGATTTTTATATTCTTTGCTTGCAACATCTCATATACATCGCGCGCTGAGTGACCCGTAGCCAAAATCACAGGGCCATCATATTGTGTACCATCGGCACACTTAACGCCCACTACCTTACCATCTATTATGAGCAATTCATCGACGCGCGATTGGAAATGCACCTCTCCTCCACAAGAAATAATCCGCTCACGCATATTCTCAATTACTCGTGGCAACTTGTCGGTTCCTATATGCGGGTGCGCGTCAACGAGGATATCTTCTTTCGCACCGTGCTGGTGGAAAATATTCAGAATTCTATCCACATTGCCGCGTTTCTTGCTTCGGGTGTAAAGTTTCCCGTCGGAATATGCACCAGCACCGCCTTCTCCGAAGCAATAATTACTATCTTTATCCACCACTCCTTCGCGCGCTATCTTTGCCAAGTCGGAGGCACGATCTTTTACGTTCTTGCCACGCTCAAGCACCACCGGCTTTACGCCGAGTTCTATAAGCCTCAATGCAGCAAACAATCCGCCGGGACCAGCTCCCACAACGATGGCCGTCCGGGTTCCATCTACCGGACGATAATCTATATTGTTGCCAAGCGAAATGTCTTGAGGCATCTCGTCGATATATACTCTTAATTTCAAATTAACCATCACATCGCGACGACGGGCATCGATGGAGCGCTTAACTATCTTGATAGCGCGAATGCGATTTACATCGATATCCTCTACAGTCGAAACATATATTTTCAACTGCAATTCTTCGTATGCCACTTTGGGGTTAACCCTAACTTGTAACTCTTTTATCATAAACAATTATTCCATTAATGCACAAATCGGCAAATAACAAATTCCCATAGTTTGAATGGGTATCTCATACAGTCGAGCAAAACATTGCTGCGAACACCATTCTTGCGAAATGAATACATATGTTCGCGAAGAATCACGCTATGCCTACTTGCTCCTCTACTCGATGCTCCACCCATACGCATTGTCACGAAATCTACAGGTAAATATTTTGTCTTTATATTATTAATATATATCATACGAAGCATAAGTTCGAAGTCGGCTGCTAATGTTAGATTTGCATCATATAGCCCGAATTTCTCATATATTTCGCGGCGGCAATAGAACGAAGGATGTGCAGGCATCCACCCCATCAGCATTTTCCATGGACGGAATCGCTTTGAGGAATAATAACGAACACACCGATTAAGATTGGTGTTTCTCACATAGTGCACATCACCATATACAGCATCTACATCGCTGCATATTAGCTCATTTGCCACCTTTTGCAATATGTCATTGCTTGTAAAATAGTCGTCACTATTGAGAAAGCCAATCACATCGCCCGATGCCAGAGCAATGCCTTTATTCATGCCATCATATATCCCAGAATCCGGTTCGCTTATATATTTCAGTCTGTCGCCAAAACGAGACTCATATTCCCGCACCACTTCCATTGTGCCGTCGCTTGAAGCGCCGTCAACTATTATCAGCTCATAGTTGGCATAACTTTGTGCCAATATGCTTTCTATCGTGCAGCGAATTGTGGATTCGCTATTGCGAGATACTGTGATAACCGATATTTTCATCGTTTATTGGTGATGCTTTTATATAATTCTATATATTTGGCGAATTGCTTGTCTTTATCGAAGTATTCAAGCGCCCTGGCCCTACAATTCTGCGAATAATAAGCCTTGCCTTTATTATCAATAATCCTTATGGCGCCAATTACCTTATCGAAATCGCCGGCTTCTACCACAAAACCCGTCTTATCATCCACTGCCTCAGGACTGCCACCTGTAGGATATGTAATGACAGGAGTTCCACACGCCAATGCTTCGAGGTTGGTGGTCGGGAAGGTATCGTTATGCGACAGTGTCAAGAGTACCAACGCACGACTATACAGTTGAGACAGGATATCGATATTCTCCGTCTTATTAATGCCGATAATATTGTGAGGCAATTTCTTTTTCATCCTGTCGTTCACGCCCAGCATCACTATGCAGTATTCGTCACTTATATGCTTCGAAAGTTCGATAAAGTCATTAAATCCCTTCTCTACTGTCCAAGCTGCTCCCACACCGAGAAGCACCTTTTTACCTTGGAAATGGAAGCGGCTTTCGATTTTTTCCACAGGATGGAATCTCTTTATGTCGATACCATTGTGTATCAATGTCAGAGACTTATCTTTCAGAATCGATTGCTTCACCACGTCGTTCAGCCAATTCGACACAGCAACGATGGTCAAATTATCAAGGGCTGTGAACCATCGCGATTTCTCGCTATAGTTCTTAACCGATCTATCGGCAAATATACTCTTAGGATATATCGATTTCAGAGGGCATTGGTAACACCCCGACTTCCATCGTTCGCAATTTGCTGTATCAAAATACGCGCAGTGTCCAGTAAGCGCCCAGCAGTCATGCATAGTCCACACAACCGGCTTGCCCGACGATATTAAATACTCACATAGGATTCGATAATTCAAATAATATCCATGTATGTTATGTAAATGTATAATATCAGGATTGATTTCCTTAATCTTCTGTATGAGGCGCTTTGTAGCCCATCGCGATGATAGTCCATGCCGGTCGAGCACTCGAGTCTCAAGAAAGTGAATGCCCAAATCAAATTTGCTCGCAATCCTAATCAATTTACTCGACGAGGTGTAGGCATACTGGCCATAGGCAATATAGCTTTCCCAGCCCTCTTGCTGCGCTAACTCACCTATTTGTTCTGCGATACGCCCCGTACTACAGGAGTTCGCTATGCAATTAATTTGAAGTATTTTCATACAATACCACCGTTTTTACCAAATAGAACGACACCAAAATGCCACAAGTATATGCCAATGCGCTCATCATGCTACCTCGCAGTATAAACATCAAAAGGCCCAAAAGCATATAGTATTTTATTGTATCTAAATCTCTTCTGCGTTTTGCAGTTATGCACCAATACTTAGAATCAAGCTTGGCTAACACCACTGCTAACACTATTGTAAATATTATAACGCCTAAAAATCCAAAATTGATATATCCTTCGCCCCAAAAAGGCATTGAAAGATTGTTCCAATTCAGCCCTGTTTGATCTGCCACATAGTGCCCGGAGCTAACCGGTTTAGCTGGCCACAGACTCCTCGGCACCCAAAACAGAAGCGAACCAAGCAGCTGCATTCCATTAGTCACAATATCATCTTTTATCACTCGCATAAGCATGCTGTAAGCATCAAAATTGAGATCTAAAAATTGTGATACTATTCCGTATGCGACCAATGTGTTATCCGGCACATTTCGGAACAAGTTCAATAATGGAAATATGATTAACACGCCCACACATATCAATGCCACAAAATTCCAGTCCCTTCGGAATGCAGGAATCAAGTATAAAAGCAATGGTATATATATGGCGGCAACCAATACTCTTGGCACTCCAGTAGGAGGAATAGTTATCAGCAAAAGAATTAAAAGCAGCGGCTTAATCCATCGGTGAACCACCTTTAGTGTCATGGTTGATAAGAGCACTACAAGACTAATCGGTCGAAGAAAATATTCACTAATTAGATACATTGTCTGCGACTGAGGCAAACGGTCAACACAATCGCCGCTTCTGATTATTAGCGAAAGTATGTCAAACTGGTTGATATAAAGGAAATAGAACGCCAGCGCCATCGAAATCGCCACAAGCGTTACCTCTTTTCTCAGACCTATGCATTCAATTTTGCCACTCTCTTCACCGACCGACTTTTGGCAATGCTTATTATCAAAATATTTTCTACTTACAATGTAAGAAATATTGGTTAAAACAAGAATCACAAGCGATGTGATGCTCGTAACCATATAGTCGCTAAAAGTAAATTTTGTTCCGAGCAAACACACTCCTTGATTATATTGCGCTATAGGAGCAATGCAGAAAAAAAACAGGAAGAACAGATTAAGCACTTTGTAAAGCGTATATGGCCTACTTGGGTCACTAAAAATGCCATAAACACATATCGCAGCCATAGCTATATGCACGATAAGCAAAGGAACACCTTGCAATGAGATTCCTATCATCATCGGCACACAACTTAATATCATAAAAATCAGCGGTAGTGCTATTCTTAAAACCTTGTCCTTATCTCTTATTTTGCTGTCCAAACCCAATACCTTAACCTATATACTAAAAGCAAAATCTGTAATCATCTATTCGATATTGCACATCTATCTATCGATAGACCTTTGATTTGCAATTGAATAGATAACTACAGAATTTTC
>CALZAF010000003.1 GCA_945612775.1 uncultured bacterium
TAGCCGAAGCAGCCATGCCTTGTGCACCCTTGGTGCCGCCCATATATTTATCGGTATAAGTGAGGATATCTTGCGAAGTAAGTGGCTGCTCGAGCACCGACATCTGATAGTCGTCGCAATCGCCTATTACCGAGCAGTTGATTTCCTGAAGGTCCTTTACCATATATTCTACCACGATTCGCGATGAATACTGTTCGGCTGTATCAACCTTATCTATAAGTTCTTCGCGATTGTGAGCACAACCTATGCCCACCGATGAGCCCAAGTTGGCTGGCTTAACTATCACTGGATAGCCGAGCTTGCTTTCCACTTGTGCCACCAATTCATCACGTTGGGCAAACCATTGCTTGTCGGTGAACCACACATAGTCAACCACAGGAATATTGCAAGCCTGAAGTATCATCTTCATGGTGATTTTATCCATGCCGTTGGCACTTGCAAGCACATCGCAGCCTGCATACGGTATGCCTATGGTCTGAAGCACGCCTTCAAAGATGCCATCTTCCACATTCGATCCATGAAGCACAGGTATCACCACATCGAGCTTTGTTACCACATCGCTGCCGAACATGGGTTTCTTACTCTTATAGAGGTTGTAATCGTCGTATATTGGACGCATATACACCTCTTGACACTTTGCCATAAGAGCATTCATGTCGCGATAGTTCTTTGTGTCGAACAGCAGGTCGCCGGTGTACCACTTGCCTTGCTTCGATATGTAGATAGGAGTTACATCATATTTGTCACGATTGATAGCTGCCATTGCTTGTGATGCCGAAATAACCGAAATCTCATGCTCGGTGCTACGGCCGCCAAAAAACACGCCAATGTTTGTTTTCATCTTATTCTTATGTTTTTATCTATGATTTTTTGGAGTTTTTTTACTTAAAAGTGTCGGGAAGGTCGTTTTCATAAAGCACGGTATCGCCAGCCTTGGCAAACGATAGCATCATTTGCTGTGCCTCGGCAAAGCTGTCAGCCACCTTGATGTTCTGTTCTGCCATACCCTTGCTCTTGATTCCCTTCAATATAGCTTCGCGGTTATACTGTCCTACCACGATTGCCACATCGCAAGTCTCTGCTATGTGTTCGCCAAACTTCTCGTTGAAGTAGGCTTGCTTTTCGCCAAGTTCTATCATACCCGGAGTAATCACTATACGCTTGCCTGTGGTCATGCCGCCGAGCACATCGAGTGCCATGCGCGACCCATCGGGATTGCTATTGAATGCATCATCTATGATAGTGATGCCCGAAGCGGTGCGCTTCACATTCAATCGGTGTTCCACTTGCTCTATCTTGCTCACGGCATACTTAATCTTCTGTTCGGGCACGTCAAGTTTCATAGCCATTATCACGGCCGCCATCAGGTTGCTTATATTGCACTCGCCCACGAGTTTTGTGTTCAATTCTATGCTCTTGCCGCAGCCTTCTACGGTGAATGATGTGCCTTGCGCGCTATATTTGATGTTCTTTGCGCGATAGTCGCCCTTGTTTTCGTCGCCTACGCTATAACGCACACATTCCACATTGCTCACCTCGCGATTTGCCACGAAAGGGAAATCGTTGTTCACCACTGCAAAACCATCGGCTGGCAAGGCATCTACGAGTTCGAACTTTGTGCGCTGCACGTTCTCGATGCTCTTAAACGATTCTAAGTGCTGAGCTCCCACTGCGGTAACAATACCCATCTGAGGATGCACAATATCGCATATTTCCTTGATGTCGCCAATGTTTTTGGCTCCCATTTCCACGATGAAAAGGTCGTTATAGGGCTGCATCATCTCACGCACAGTTCTCACCACACCCATAGGTGTGTTGAAGCTACCTGGAGTCATTAGCACTGAGTATTTCTCGCTCAAAATGCGATTCAGATAGTGTTTAGTGCTGGTTTTGCCGTAACTTCCGGTAATTCCCACAATTTTCATGTCGGGCATCTGGGCAAGGCGTTGCTTTGCGTCGTTGATAAAGCCGTTATTTATGTGCTTTTCCACCGGCTTCATAAGCCAATTCACCGCCATTGTAATAAACGCCGACACCGCCGTAGCAAGCGACATAACCCAAGCTGCCACATAAACGCTCTGCTTATACACTGCCACCGCTGCCGTAACGAGCAATATCAATGCCAATTCGGTGAAATATAGGCGCTGCACTCGCTTGGTGAAAACAAGCGGCTTCTTAAATTTCTTTTTCAACTCCGATACTCCTGTCCACACAAGTATTGCCGACACGATAAGTATCACATAAAACGAATTTTCGCAAATCGATGTGGCGCCAAACACGGTTGCCAGCAACGCCATCAGGCGCTGCATCGAGGTGCTTTCGTTACTTTGCTTAAACCACTTAATGTATCGCTCGTTGCGATATGAGTTTTGCTGCATCATCTGCATATCGTGCTTCAGCATCACTGCTAATGCGAACAGTGCCGACACGGCAAACACTACATTTACTATTTCTTCTATTTTCATCGCTTATTCTGTGACGATTGTTCTAATTCTTTTTTCAAAAAACTTCTCAACACTGCTTGATACTGATAGGCATTATCGAGAAAACTATAGTGTCCGGCATTAGGAAACGCCACAAGGCCTGCATCGGGAATGAGTTTTTCCATTATCTTGGCATCGCCAATGGGTGTGGCAGTGTCGTTTTCGCCCCAAACGAGCAATGTAGGGCATTTTATGCTGGGCATCACATGTTTTAAGTCCTCGTTAACCACCTTGCTGAGTATGGCTCGCATCTTAGGCGTAGAATTGCTGTAGTCGCTCGAACCTTTTTTTGCTCGAATCTTATTTAACACGGCTTCACCCTTCTCTTTGCCATACACGGCAAGCACTATGTGCTTCATTGCCTTATAAGTATATACTTTGTAATAATACTTTAGACTTCGCTTGGGCTTTACACCGGCTGCATCAGTCAAGATCAGCTTATTCACTTCGTTACGCGAAGCATACAGGATTCCCACTCTGCCGCCAAACGAGTGACCAAGCATCACCGGACGCTCTATACCCTCTATGCGAACAAATTCCTCTATCAGCTGTGTATATTCTTCCACACCCCACACGCCTTCAGGCTCGGTGCTATCGCCAAATCCTGGGAAATCCACGTTATAGACCTTCATTGCGGGTGCCAATGTCTGTTCAATGCTCGCCAATGTGGTGTGATTGCAACCCCATCCGTGCATCAATATCACAGGATAGCCATCACCCTCTACATTATAGCAAAAGTCAACGCCTTTTATGTTGATATGTTTTATCATCTCTATCTTATTAGTTATCAGATGTTTGCAGAATCACAACTTCTCTACAACACATCTCAACTCTTCAATTCAAAATTAACTACAAAATTAACTAATTGTTGCCTATAATGAAAGCACAAATGACAAAAAAACTATCATTTTTCTACATCTTACCTTCAGTGAATTGTGTGCAAAATCATTTATTTTGATTATTTTTGTATCATATATGGTACACGATACACAATTGGCATTAGTGGTGCCTTGCAACAACGAGCAAGAAATGCTGCCAACCACCATAGAGCAGCTATCGGCAGTCCTATTGCGCCTCATCGATTCGGGCACAATAGGTGGCGGTAGCATTTTGTTTATCGACGATGGCAGCACCGACAACACTTGGCGGATTATAGCGAGCCATGCCGCTGAGAGTGATATGATTAGCGGCATTAAATTATCGCACAATGTTGGGCATCAGAATGCCCTTTGGGCAGGACTCGAGCAAGCTGTAGCCATGAAGTTCGATGCAGCTATTAGCATCGATGCCGATTTGCAGGACGATATATCGGTTATCGACGAGATGCTCGCCGCTTTCCACGAGGGCAACGACATAGTGTTTGGCGTTCGCGACAATCGCAATAGCGATTCTTTCATTAAGCACTTCACTGCACACTCTTTCTATAAGTTTATGGCTTCGATTGGCGGAGAAATCATATATAATCACGGAGACTTCCGACTTATGAGCCTTCGCGCAATGAAAGCCCTGATGCAGTTCCCCGAGCGAAACATGTTCGTTCGCGGAATGGTTAAAAGCATAGGTTTTCCCTACAAATGTGTGTATTACGCACGCAAAGAGCGCACCGCCGGCACATCGAAATACCCGCTTGCCAAGATGATAAATTTTGCCTTCGACGGCATAACATCGTTTTCGGTAAAGCCACTCCGTTTTATAACCATTATCGGACTGATTTTGATAGTGATTTCCACTTTGCTCATTATCTACGGACTATATCGCTACATTACCAATTCTACCATCGAGGGATGGACATCGCTTATGGTTTCGCTATGGTTTATCGGCGGCGCCATACTCACCTGCCTCGGCATCATCGGCGAATACATTGGCAGAATCTATAGCGAAGTTAAGCAGCGACCTCGCTACATCATCGAGGAGCAAACTGGCAAGAACAAAGAATCCAAATAAGCTAAACAGCCGCCTGACAAAAGAATCAAGCGGCTGTTTTTATGCTGGATTAGCTCAATTTCATCGCACTTCCTCGCCTCTGAGGAACACTTTTTGAATAATAGGCGTAGTATAGGCGTATGGAATGAAATTGATTGACGGAATTGGTTCGGTAATAAAGAAATTTGCCACTTTGCCAACCTCTATCGAGCCGTAGTCTTCACTCAAACCCATAGCGTAAGCTGAATTAATGGTGGCGGCATTGATGGCCTCTTCGGGCAGCAAACGCATCTTGATGCAGGCAAGCGATACCACAAATTTCATGTCGCCCGACGGTGTGGATCCGGGATTATAGTCGCTTGCCACAGCCACCCCAAGGCCTGCATCGATAATCTTTCGTGCCGGAGCAAACGGCATGTTCAGGAAAAACGATGTTCCCGGCAATGCTGTAGGCATGGTTTCGCTTCCGCGAAGCACTTCTATCTGGTGCTCGGTCATGCGTTCAAGGTGGTCAACCGAGAGAGCATTATGAGCCACTCCCACCTCCACTCCGCCCGACGAAGCGAGTTCATCGGCATGGATTTTAGGCCTCATTCCCCACTTGGCACCAGCCTCTAATATGCGGGCTGTTTCCTCGGGCGTGAAGAAGCCAGTATCGCAGAACACATCGATGTATTCAGCCAATTTTTGCTTCCCCACTTCGGGTATCATCTCATTGATAATCAGATTCACATACTCCGGCTGTGTATATTGGCGGCCTACAGCATGTGCTCCAAGAAAAGTGGCAACTATCTTTACCGGCAATGTCTCTTTCATGCGTTTTATCACACGAAGCATCTTGAGCTCATCGGCGGTATTGAGTCCGTAACCGCTTTTAATCTCGATGCAACCTGTGCCTTTAAGAATCATCTCGCGGGCTCGCTTCACTGCTTGTTCGTAGAGCTGCTCCTCGCTGAGCGTATGGAGCAAATCGGCTGAATTGAGAATACCACCGCCTCGCTTGGCAATATCTTCATAACTCATACCGCGGATTTTGTCCACAAATTCGCCTTCACGACTTCCGGCATACACGATGTGGGTGTGCGGGTCGCACCACGATGGCAGCACAGTGCCGCCACATGCATCCACCACTCTATCGGCGTGGATTTCAGCCTCTTGCAGTGCCTTCATCTCGCCGAACGAAGCTATTCGCTCTCCATCAACGAGCAGCCAAGCATCATCAATCTGCCCAAGGTGTGCCATTTCTGCACCTTGCAGTCGTAGTTTTCGCTCGGTGCTTATGCCCGCAAGGGTCTTGATATTCTTTATAAGGGTTCGCATGAAATTATTGCTATTTTATTTTCTGATGAAATCGATAGATTTCTGAATGTATGGATACATTACCTCATCGTTGATGATAAACGGCACCACTTTGCGGTAAGCATCGAAAATTTGTTGGATTACAGGCGATGACTTGAGCGGACGGCGGAATTCAAGCGCTTGCGCAGCATTGAATAATTCTATTGCGAGCACTCTTTCGGTGTTGAGAACCACTTTATAGAGTTTGATGGCAGCATTTGCACCCATACTCACGTGGTCTTCCTGACCTTGGCACGATGGGATGCTATCAACCGATGCTGGTGAGCAAAGATTCTTGTTAAGGCTTACCACCGATGCTGCAGTGTATTGCGTAATCATAAATCCGCTATTCACGCCTGGATTTGCCACAAGGAAACTTGGCAATCCGCGAGTACCCGACACGAGTTTATAGATACGGCGTTCCGAGATATTGGCAAGTTCGCTCATTGCTATAGCAAGGAAGTCCATAGGCAAAGCTATCGGTTCGCCGTGGAAGTTTCCTGCCGAAATGATGATGTCATCATCAGGGCAAACGGTTGGGTTATCGGTTGCCGAATTGATTTCTGTGTCGATTACCGACTCTACATATCTCATAGTATCCTTTACAGTGCCATGCACTTGCGGAACGCAGCGGAACGAATATGGGTCTTGAACGTAAGATTTTGGCTTTTCGAGAATTTCGCTGCCTTCAAGCAAGTGGCGCATGCGTTCGGCTGTTTCTATCTGACCTTTGTGCGGACGCACTTGGTGAACAGCATCGGTAAATGGTTCAACAAGACCATTATAGGCGTCAAGCGACATTGCAGCTATCTTATCAGCCCAGTCGTTAAGTCGATGGCTCTGAATCAATGCCCATACGGCAAAAGAGCTCATATTTTGCGTGCCGTTGAGCAACGCAAGACCTTCTTTCGAAGCAAGTTCTATAGGTTCCCAGCCCATGGTTTGCAGCATCTCTTTGCCACTCATCACTTTGCCCTGATACTCCACTTCGCCGAGTCCAATCAGTGGCAAAGAAAGGTGTGCAAGTGGCACGAGGTCGCCCGATGCGCCAAGCGAACCTTGCTGATATACTATCGGATAGATGTCATTATTAAAGAAATCTACAAGTCGTTCCACAGTATCGAGTTTGCAGCCCGAATAGCCGTAGCTCAGGGATTGAATCTTGAGCAGAAGCATGATTTTCACTATTTCGTTGGGCACACGATCGCCTGTGCCGCAAGCGTGCGACATCATCAGGTTGATTTGCAACTGCGCCAAATGGTCGCTACCTATCGATACGTTGCAAAGCGAGCCGAAACCGGTGGTTACGCCATACACTGGTTTTGTGTTGGTGGCAATTTTCTTATCGAGGTATTCACGGCAATGCACTATGCGCTGGCGAGCGTCGTCGCTGAGCTCTAATTTATAGCCTTTGGTGATTATTTCTTCGATGCGTTGAATGGTTAGATGCTCGGCAGAAATGAGGTGTTTGTTCATTATTAATTCTTCGTTTTTAGGATTATTACTGTCGATGAGAACCCGCCTCAGCAGGCAGGTTCTCACGAATATTGGTTACTTTAGAAAGCGTTATCTATAATGCTATCGTCAACGAGATTTGGCAATGTAACATTAAGTCCCGGTGTGCGCTGCATCTCGCGCTCGATGCTTCGAATCGAACCTTCGTTACGAGCCCAGCTGCGACGGGCTATGCCGTTGTTCACGTCCCAAAACAGCATTTCGCTGATGTGGCGTGCGCTGTCCTCTCCGCCGTCGATTACCATGCCGAAACCGCCATTTATCACTTCGCCCCAGCCTACGCCGCCGCCATTGTGCAGCGATACCCATGTAGCGCCGCGGAACGAGTCGCCTATCACATTCTGCACAGCCATATCGGCACAGAATTGCGAACCGTCGTAGATATTGCTCGTCTCACGGAATGGAGAGTCGGTGCCCGACACATCGTGATGATCGCGACCGAGCACTATTGGGCGACTAATCTCACCTTTCTTGATTGCCTCATTGAACGCAAGAGCTATCTTAGCGCGACCTTCGGCATCGGCATAGAGAATTCGAGCCTGCGAGCCCACAACCAAGTGATTTGGACCAGCCTCCTTAATCCAATGGATATTGTCTTCCATCTGCCCCTTGATTTCCTCGGGTGCTGTGCGCTTAATCTCTTCCATCACTTCGGCGGCTATGCGGTCGGTTGTTGCCAAATCTTCGGGATTGCCCGATGTGCATACCCAACGGAATGGACCGAATCCATAGTCGAAGAACATAGGACCCATAATATCTTGCACATACGATGGATAGCGGAATTTACCGTTTTCAGCCATAATGTCGGCACCAGCGCGTTGCGATTGCAGCAGGAATGCGTTGCCATAGTCGAAGAAATACATGCCTGCATCGGTGAGTCGGTTGATAGCAGCCACTTGGCGGCGCAACGACTCTTGCACTCGTTCACGGAATAGTTCTGGCTGCTCGGCCATCATCTTTTTCGATTCCTCGAGGGTCATGCCCACTGGATAATATCCGCCTGCCCATGGATTGTGGAGCGATGTTTGGTCGCTGCCGAGATCCACCTTTATGCCTTCGTCGGCAAGGCGTTCCCAGAGATCTACCACATTGCCAACGTATGCCATCGACACGGTTTTGCGCTCTGCCACAGCCTTGCGGACGGCAGGAATCAATTCGTCGAGATTGTCATGCAACTCATCTACCCAACCTTGGTCGTAGCGCTTCTGCGCTGCCTTTGGGTTAATCTCTGCCACAACGCTCACCACTCCTGCTATATTGCCGGCTTTAGGCTGTGCTCCCGACATGCCTCCAAGACCCGACGACACGAACAACATGCCATGAATATCGGTGCGACCGGGCTCATCTTTCATCTTCTTGCGGGCTGCATTTAGCACTGTGATGGTTGTGCCATGCACGATACCTTGCGGACCGATATACATATACGATCCGGCAGTCATCTGTCCATACTGGCTCACTCCAAGCGCATTAAGGCGTTCCCAATCATCTGGTTTCGAATAGTTTGGAATCACCATACCATTTGTTACAACCACTCTCGGAGCATTTTTGTGCGACGGGAATAGTCCAAGCGGGTGACCCGAATACATCACAAGAGTCTGCTCGTCGGTCATCTCGCTCAGGTACTTCATCACAAGGCGATATTGTGCCCAATTTTGGAAAATTGCGCCGTTGCCGCCGTAAATAATAAGTTCATGAGGATGCTGAGCCACTGCTGGGTCGAGGTTGTTCTGAATCATCAGCATTATGGCTGCAGCCTGCTTCGACTTATGTGGATACTCGTCGATAGGACGAGCATAGATATCGTAACTTGGGCGGAAGCGATACATATAAATGCGGCCATAATCGTGAAGCTCCTTTGCAAACTCAGGAGCAAGTTCCTTGTGAAATTTAGCCGGGAAATATCTCAACGCATTGCGTAGAGCCAATTTTTTCTCATCTTCGGAGAGTATTTCCTTGCGGCGTGGCGCATGGTTTATCTCTTTATCGTAGGGCTTTGGTTCGGGCAGAACGTCAGGTATGCCTGCGCGAATCTCGGCTGCGAATTGTTCATTAGTCATATTTCAGTAGTTATTTTTGGTTGATGGTTATTATCCTGCTATCACTTTCTCTACCATATCCACGATGGCCTGCTCTTCGGCTTTAGCTTGATCGATGAGCGCTTGAGCTTCTTCCACAAGTGCCTGAGCAGCGGCTTTATCCTTTAGCGACGATGCATTAATCTTAACATTCATGCCTGCGCCCAAAACTGCCGAACGCGCTGCAAGTGCGCCCACTCCGGCATCCGACACGCTGTTTGGATTGCCCTTCTCTACCATTGCCTTGCACAAAGCAAACACTTTCATCGAGGTCTTCATGGTCTGTAACGGCACTTGAGCGGCAAACAGGGTAGCTTTTTCGATGGCTTCAGCACGAAGTCGCTTGTCTTCGTCGGTTGCCTTTGGCATACCGAAGGCTGCCATTATCTTATTGAATGCTTCGGTGTCTTCATCTACGAGTCGTAGCAATTCTTGCTCTATGGCAAGACCTTGTTCTGCCCATTGGCTAAATTCTTCCCAACGGTCGTCCCAACCGGGTTTGTGCGACGACAAATTGGCTACCATTGTACCCAATGCCGCACCCATAGCGCCCATATATGCCGACACCGAACCACCGCCAGGTGCTGGCGATTCGCGCGCCGTCTCATCGGCAAATCCCTTTACTGTAAGGTCAGTGAGTTTGCGGCGTGTGTCATCGGCATCAAGAAGGTATTCTACCACTTTTTCAGCCGGATTGAAAGGCTTTAGGTCGTCGAGACCCATCGACTTCACAGCAATATTGATTATATCTTCTTTAGGAATACCGAGCGAGCGATTTTGCTTGCGCAAGAAGTATTTACCAGCTTCGATAAGGCAACGCTCCGGCATCAAACCCACGATTTCGGTTCCAGTAACACGAAGTCCGCGATTTTGTGCGCAACGACATACTTCATCAAAAGCCACATGCAGCGGAGTTACATTGATATCGGTGATATTCATCGACACTTGTGCTATCCCATATTCCTCGATATACCAACCAATGGCCTTGGTAGCTTTCAGAGTGCCGGGAATCATGATGGTATTGCCATTCTCATCGCGCATAGGTTTGCCCGTTATAGGATTTCCTTCGCGCTTTGGGCGACCTTTCTCGCGCACGTCAAATGCCACAGCATTAGCTCGGCGAGTGGATGTGGTGTTAAGGTTATAATTCACTGCTATCAAGAAGTCGCGGGCGCCTACAGTGGTGCATCCAGTGCGAGCCACGCCTTCATCGTATGGTCGAGCGCCAAAATCCGGTGCTTTCTCAGGGCAGCTCATTTTTTCGGGAAGTGCTTCATACTCGCCTGCACGGCACACTGCAAGGTTCTTGCGTTCGGGCGTGAATGCAGCAGCTTCGTAGCAGTAACAAGGTATCGATAATTCGTTGGCTATGCGTTCTGCCAATTTGCGCGACAGTTGAGCACACTCTTCGAGAGTAATGCCACTAACAGGAACCAACGGAAGAACATCAGTAGCGCCCATGCGTGGGTGTGCACCGTGATGCTGACGCATATCTATCAGTTCACCAGCCTTTTTCACTGCCTTGAAAGCTGCTTCAACCACAGCCTCAGGTTCGCCCACAAACGTTACTACAGTGCGATTAGTTGCTTCGCCAGGATCCACATCAAGTAGTTTTACGCCCTCGCTATGCTCTATCTCGTCAGTTATCTGGCGTATAATGCCCTTGTCACGTCCTTCGCTGAAATTTGGAACACATTCAACGATTTTTCTTGAATTTGTCATAATGCTTTTATTGTTTATTTTCGTGTTTGTCATTGGTTTATCGGCGATTGCTAAATTTTTATCAGTCCATCGCCTATTATTTAGCAAATATAGGCATAATTGTATATTAACGCAACAATATCAGCAAAATAAAAATGCTGAAAAGCACGATTTTCGCATAATTTCACACAAGCATCTGGCAAGAAAAAGGCACCAACCGCCGAGTCGATGCCTTGATATTGTAAAATTAGAAGTTTTGCCAGTTATTTGCAGCTAAATCCTTTAAGGTCGAAGCCGCGCATAAAGTCGGTTGGAGCCATTCGTTTCTTTCCAGAAAGCTGCATCGAGAGTATCTCGATAGCACCATCGGCGCAACCTACATACAAGTGCTTTGAGTCAAATTTCAGTTCGCCGGGAGCAAGATGCATATCGCCAATCGGCTCACTTGTCTCAAAAATCTTGAAACTCTGCACTTCGCCAGCCTTCTCGATTTCGGTCCATGCTGCTGGATATGGCGATAGGCCACGAATATGATTGTAGATGGTCTCAGCCGATGCTTTCCAATCTACCTTGCAGGTGTCTTTGAAGATTTTAGGAGCTGGAGTGGCCTCGATGCCCTGATTGCAAAGCTCATCTTGCGGAATAGGCTTAACTTCGCCAGCCAAAATGGCATCTACGGTCTCAATTACCATATCAGCTCCAAGCATCATCAGACGGTCGTGAATCACGCCCACGTTATCGGTGCGCGAGATGGGTATTCGTTTCTGCTGAATGATGTCGCCGGTATCAATTTCGTGCTTTAAAAAGAATGTGGTCACACCAGTTTCTGTATCGCCATTCATCACAGCCCAGTTGATGGGCGCTGCGCCTCGATATTTTGGCAAAAGAGATGCATGCAAGTTGAATGTACCCATTGGAGGCATGTTCCACACCACTTCGGGCAACATTCTGAAAGCTATCACTATCTGCAAGTCGGCACGAAGGGCACGAAGTTCTTCCACGAATGTCTCATCTTTTAAGCTAACAGGCTGAAGCAGTTTCAATCCGTGCTCCACGGCATATTCTTTAACAGGCGACTGAAACATTTTATGTCCGCGTCCAGCTATCTTATCAGGCATAGTGATTACGCCCACTATATTATAGCCACCCTCCACGAGTCGTCGCAGACTCTCTACGGCAAAATCGGGGGTGCCTAAAAACACTATTCTCAAATCTTTCTTTTCCATAGTCGTTCTCAAAAATTTCTAATCTTCGGTAAAGTGTTTAAGCACACTTCGATAAGAATTAAATATCTTACTCTTCGACACAAAGCCAATATACTTGCCATTTTCCACCACTGGCAGATTCCAAGCATTGGTGTTATCGAAAATCTTCATTACTTGCTCCATAGGCATGCCAAGCTCGATTTTTGCTGGAGGTATTGCCATAAACTTGCTTACATACATCTTTCGATAAAGGTCGGGGCGGAACATGATGTTGCGAATGTCGTCGAGCAGCACTATTCCCATCAGAGTACCCTTAGCATCGGTAACAGGGAACAAATTGCGATGCGATTGTGATATCACTTGCACCATCTCCTTGAGATTCATCTCGGGATGCACTTCGAGGAAGTCGGTTTCTATCACATTGTCAATCTTGAGCAGAGTAAGCACGGTCTTGTCCTTCTCGTGAGTGAGAAGTTCGCCACGCATGGCAAGACGTTTGGTATAGATACTGTATTGCGAGAACACACGCACAGTGCCATAAGAAATAGCTGAAACTATAAGCAGAGGCAAGAACAGCTCGTAACCGCCAGTCATCTCGGCTGTCAAGAAGATAGCCATAAGTGGCGCATGCATAACGCCTGACATCACGCCCGCCATACCAGCCAAAGCAAAGTTCTTGGTCGAAAGAGGTATGTCGATTATGCCGAGCGCGTTCATAGTGTAGGCAAAGAAGAATCCTGCCATACAGCCAACATAAAGTGATGGTGCAAACGTACCACCCACACCGCCACCGCCGTTAGTAGCACTTGTGGCGAACACTTTGGCGATGATAATCATGCCTATGAATACACAGATATACACCACATCGTTGCGATGGTCGTAGAAGGCGCTGTTATCGAAAATCTCTGAAACATTACCATTAAGAAGCATATTTATCGGGCCGTAACCTTCGCCGTAGAGTGGAGGCAACAGATAGATGAGTGTACTCAATATCACAGAACCGATGGCAAACTTCACCCATGGATTTTTCAGTTTGCCAAACATCTTTTCCATCAAACCCATCGCACCAGTGAAGTAAAGCGATACAAATCCGCAGAACAAGCCCAATAGTATAACGTATGGAATGCCCGAGGTGTAGAACGGTTCACTCTGCGAGAAGAAGAACTCCAAATTATAGCCTGTATAGACATACGAAACAGTTGCACCAGCCACGGCAGCCACCATAAGCGGCATCACCGAGGCTGCAGTGAGGTCGAGCATTAGCACCTCAACCGTAAACAGCACACCCGCTATCGGGGCTTTGAAGATGCCGGCAATACCAGCTGCCGCACCGCATCCCACAAGCACCATCAGCGTCTTGGGCGACAGTCGCAACATACTGCCCAGATTCGAACCGATAGCCGCTCCTGTGTACACGATAGGACCTTCGGCTCCTACCGACCCACCGAATCCGATGGTTATAGAACTCGCCACCACCGACGTGTACATATTGTGTATCTTCAGTCGGCTCTTTTTTTGCGATATGGCGTAGAGCACTTGCGTAACACCGTGCGAGATATTATCCTTAACCACATAGCGCACATATATTCCCACTATCAAGATGCCTATGATAGGCGTCACAAGATATAGGAAGTTGCCCTCCGAAATCGACAACTGCGATGTTATCATCTCCGAAATGCTCTCAATGAGCCGCTTGAGCAACACCGCCGCAAGTCCCGAGATAATGCCGGTTAGAAGCGCCAAGATGATTACGCACTGCGATTCCGAAACATGGTCTTCGCGCCATCGCAAGAGCTTCATCATCAAGCCTTCTTTCTGTTTTTCTGTTGCTTGTTCTGTCATTATATTCCTATTCCTTTTATCACTACTCTTATAGTGTAAATTATTATTTTCAAGTCGTTGAAAAGCGACATATTGTCGAGATAGATTAGGTCGTATTTCGACCGTTCTATCATCTCATCCACATTGGTGGCATAGCCATATTTTACCATTCCCAGCGATGTTATTCCTGGACGCACCTGATAGAGTGTGGTGTAATACGGTGCCCGCTCCACTATCTGGTCAACAAAAAATGCTCGCTCGGGGCGTGGACCTACGAGCGACATATCGCCGCGCAGCACATTCACAAACTGCAGCGTCTCGTCCAAGCGATATTTGCGCAGCACTCTGCCCACGCGGGTTATTCGGTCGTCGCTGTTGTGGGTCAATTTGGGCTTGCCCTCGGGTTCTGCATTATCTATCATGCTACGGAATTTGTAGATATAGAACGGTTTGCGGTGCAATCCGAGGCGTTCCTGGCGATAAATCACAGGACCTTTAGAATCCAGTTTTATCAGCACAGCCAAAATGGCATAAACGGGCAAAAGCAGGGTCATCGACACAAGCGACACCAAAATATCGGCAAAACGCTTCACACTGCGAGTGCGCTGACTCATGCTGCACCCCGAGATGTCGATTAGTGGGTCGCCTTCGATTTGGCTTATTCGCGCGCGATGCAGAATGATGTCGGAGAGCGTTGGCGTAATCTTTATAGGCAAATTGAGCGAATAAAGTCGGCTAATGGTCTTTAGCACATCGTTGGTATCGCAATCGGTAGGCGCAATTATCAGTTCTTGCACATTCTTTTGGATACAAAGGTCGCTTATCTGACCCATTTCATACACTTGACCCGACAATTCTGGCGCTACTTTCTCACCTTCCATCTTCACATAGCCCACCACATTGTAGCCTATGCTCGGAGTCATAGTATTAAGATTGTTTCCAAGGCGATGAGCTTCGCTATCGGCACCCACTATAAGCGTATTAAACTGCAGAACGCGATTCTTTATCTTTCGCGAAATGGCGTTGGTGATATAGGCTCGCACAGCATATACGAAGATGAAGAGCAGCGCAAACAGGATGAACAGCACCTCATAGTTATAGGTTCTGTCGGTAGCCATATCATTGATTAGCGCTATCAAGAATATGATTATCGTGTTGACCGCTGCGCTTTCTATGGTATCGAAGAGTTCTTGCAGTCGCGACTTGCGGAACACTTCGTTGTAGTAGCCCGATAGCGCATACACGCCCATCATCAGAAGCGGGAACACCACGAAACCTATTGCCACATTATTTGCCTGCAAAAAATTCCATAGTGTGGTGTACCCTTGGCTAATCATTAGTTCACCACCGAGCCAATAACGCACACAAGTATAGACAAACCATGCTATGAGCGACATTATATAGTCGCCCAACATATATTTAATCCGTTGCTTGTTTACGTTTATCACCTTCGTCTCGTTTGTAGTGTTGGTTTTATCTAACGAATAATCTTAAATGTGCCGTCGGCACTGAGTTTGATAATATTCGACGACGAATGAACTGCGTTATCATCGCGGCGATACTCTACCACATAGTCCACACCTTGCTTAATAGCCTCATCTATGTCCTTAAAGACCGCCGGTGAGGGCTTTCCGCTTATGTTTGCCGATGTAGAGACTATTGGTTTGCCGAATCGTGCGCAAAGGGTCTGCGAAAACTTTTCATGCGACACTCTAATGCCTACGCTGTCATCCTCTCCGAGCAGATTCTTGGCTATATTATATGCTCCGTCGTAGATGATTGTTAACGGCTTCACCGCCACATCGAGCAATTCATAAGCCATCTCTGGCACATCTATCACATAATGGTCGAGGTGATCCACCGAATCGAGCAGCACAAGCATAGCTTTATTGTCGGCTCGCTTTTTCAAGTCATAAACTCGCTTCACCGCTGCTTCGTTGGTGGCATCGCAGCCTATGCCCCATATCGTATCGGTTGGATACAATATCAAGCCTCCTTTTTTCAGCACCTCGATACACTTTTTTATATCTTCATCCATTATTGTTCGATTATTTCGTTCTGCAATTATTAGTTTGCCGCATTCCTACGGCACAATAGTGGCAACGCTTAAATCAAGCCCTTTTCCATCAAGAATGACTGCACGTCGAGAGCTGCATGGCATCCCATACCGGCTGCCGACACTGCCTGGCGATAGATTGGGTCAGCTACGTCGCCGGCTGCAAACACGCCTTCCACGTTAGTGGCTGTGGTCTTGCCTTTAAGTTCAATGTAACCTTGCTCGTCGAGGGCAATCTGGCCATTTAGGAATGCTGTGTTTGGACGGTGTCCGATGGCCAAGAAGAATCCGTCGATGTTGATGTCGAGCATTTCTTCCTTATCTGTACCCTTATGACGCACAAGATGGGCTCCTTCAACACCATTTTCGCCAAATAGTCCCACCGTATTGCAGTTGAACAGTATCTCGATGTTTTCTTTTTCGCTGACGCGCTTTTGCATGATTTGCGATGCACGAAGATAGTCCTTGCGAACTATCATATACACTTTCTTGGCAATATTGCTCAAGTAGCTTGCTTCCTCGCAGGCTGTGTCGCCACCGCCTACCACTGCCACGGTCTTTTTACGATAGAAAAATCCGTCGCAGGTAGCGCATGCCGATACGCCCATGCCTGCATATTTCTTTTCGTCGTCGATGCCGAGGTATTTTGCCGATGCTCCAGTGGCAATAATCACTGTTTCTGCTTCAATCTGGGTATTTCCGTCGATGGTAGCCACAAATGGGCGCTTTGAGAGGTCGATGGCAGTAACCACGCCGCTGCGAATATCCGAACCTACGCGCTCGGCTTGTTGCTTCATGTTTTCCATCAAATCGAAGCCCTCGATGCCTGTAGGAAATCCCGGGAAATTTTCGATTTCGGTGGTTGTGGTCAACTGACCGCCTGGCTGTATGCCTTCATACATTACATTACTTATGTTTGCTCTCGATGCATAGATGGCTGCAGTGTAGCCTGCAGGTCCTGAACCGATAATTAAACAGTTTGTCTTTTCCATTTCGTTATATTTAGTAGTTATTATTCATTTATTGTCTGTTATCTCAAATCCACCACATCGGTCCCTTCGGGAACGGCTTTGGGGTCGTAGTCGAAGGTAGTTTTGGGCAGATTTGCTGCCTTGAAGTTAGAGATGGATGTGCGAAGGTAGCTTCCATCGGTCATCTCGAAATACACTTTGCTCACTATGTAGCTATCCTTGTGGATATACACCAAAATTTGATTTATCTGGTCGTTGCCTTTTGGCACAAGTTTCAGCGTGTAAAGCCCTTCTACTTGAGTGAATGCCTTATACACCTTGCAACTCTTCTTCAATGTGGTGAGTGCTATGTAGGGATTGCTCATCTGCATCTCCTCGAGCGTGGGAATGGTGATACTCACCTCGCCCGACATCGATGAATATGTCCACTGCGTTTTGCCGTCGTACCAGCACTTCAAGTCGTCGCTCATGATACGGAATTTATTGCCGAGCATGTCGATAGTGCCTTTAGTGGTGCCCTGGTCGTTGGCTACAACATAGTTGGCAGTTACGCCTCCAGAATTGTCAAATCGCTTAATGGCAGAGTTGAGTATCTGCGATGCGCTCTGCGCCGAAGCGCCAAGCGCACTGATGCACAGCACCAAAACTGCCGTAATATGTCGTAAATTCATCATTCTAAAAATCAAAACTTTGCATTGTTATTTACCTAAATACATATCAATCTCCGATGGAGTCATAAGCACCTTGCGGGGCTTGCCACCTTGCGACGCGCTCACTATGCCGGCTGCCTCTATCTGGTCCATGATTCGGCCTGCTCGGTTATATCCGATGCCAAATCGGCGTTGCAACGACGATGTAGAAGCATAATCGCTTTGGGCAATAAATTCCAAAGCCTCTTCAAAGAGCGGGTCGCGGTCGAATGAGTTGCGCGCACCGCCATCGGCTGTCATAAAGTCGTCGGACTCTACGGCTGGAGGCTCTGGCAATGCGTATGCTTCGCTATACCCTACTTGGTCGCCAATAAACGAGCAAACACGATTAACTTCAGGCGTATCTACGAATGCGCATTGCAAACGGGTAATTTCGCCATCGGCTGAGAATAGCATATCGCCCTTACCTATCAAGTGCTGCGCACCCGATTGGTCGATAATAGTTCGGCTATCCTGCATCTGCGATACGCGGAAGGCTATTCGGCTTGGGAAGTTTGCCTTGATAAGACCAGTAATAGTCTTTGCATCCGGGCGTTGAGTAGCCAAAATCACATGAATGCCGATTGCACGAGCTTTCTGAGCGAGACGCACAAGCGGAGTTTCAATTTCCTTACCGCTCTGCATAATCAAATCGCAGAACTCATCGATAATCAGCACGATATATGGCAAGAAGCGGTGCCCATTGTTAGGATTGAGCTGGTGATTGATAAATCGCTTATTATAATCCTTAATATTGCGTTCGCTTGCTTTTTCCAAAAGGCGATAACGGTCTTCCATCTCCTCAACAAGCGAGTTGAGAGTAGGTACCACCTTCTCGGCTTTGGTGATGATAGCCTTTTCTTCGTCTGGCAGTTTTGCCAAATAATGGTGCTCGATGCGGCTATAGATGCTAAATTCCACCATCTTTGGGTCGATAAGCACAAACTTCAATTCTGCCGGGTGCTTCTTGTATAATAACGATGTGATAATGGCATTCAGACCTACCGATTTACCTTGACCAGTGGCACCTGCCACAAGCAAGTGTGGCATCTTTGCCATATCTGCCACCACCACTTCGTTCGACACGTTACATCCCAACGCCATCGGCAATGCAGCCTTCGATTCTTGGAACGTTTTCGACTCAAGAACTGATCGCATCGACACTATCTGCGGCTCTTGGTTTGGCACCTCGATGCCCACAGTGCCCTTACCCGGCATCGGCGCGATGATGCGGATGCCCTTGGCTGCAAGGCAAAGTGCGATGTCGTCCTCAAGGCCCTTGATTCGCTGGATTCTAACGCCTTCCTTCGGCACAATCTCAAACAATGTGATTGTAGGACCTACGGTAACTTCTATGCTATTGATTTCTATCTGATAGTTAAGCAGTGTCTTGGTAATCAACTCTTTATTTGCCTCCTGCTCTTGAACGTCGATGGTCACCTTCGACGATCCGTAATCCTTCATAAGATCCACGGTTGGAAGCTTGAACTTCGACAATTCCTTGGTTGGGTCATAGAGATCTTGATTGAGCACTTCGGCTTTTTCTATCTCGTTGCTTTCCTTGATTACCATTTCAGCTGATTCAGTCACTTCAGGCTGCTTTTGGTCATCGGGCTGTGGCACAAATGGTTCATCGGGCGATAGCACGATATCCTCCTCATCGCTCTTCTGATTCACCACGGGATCATCCACCACTATTGGCTGCACCACTATTGGAGCTGGCTGCACAGGCTGGCGGCTAACCACGGGTTGCTCAGGAACTACTTCCTCTACAGGATCCTCGTTTCTGTCGCCCATAAATCCTGACAAAGGAGCATCCTTGCTTTCTGAATCATCCTGCTTGCGACTTGATTTGCGAAGCGATCGAGTCTTTTGCAGCTGCTCAGTGGTGTATCTATAGATTTTTAAGAGCATCTTATAGAACACAAACACCCAAATCATGGCAACAACGGCATCTACCATAACCATACCGTAGATTGCCGAATACTCATAGAGCAAATTATTGAGATAATATCCAATATTACCGCCAAGATGGAAGAAAGTGACGTCCATATTATAAGTGATGCCGCCCACCACCATCGAAAAGGCGAAAATGCTCAGCAGCGACAGGAATGTGAAATGCAAAAAGAACACTTTGCGCTCACGCAGCAAGCGAATGCTGATTACTGCACACCACAGCACTATGATAAATGCCGCCAAGCCCACACCTTGCTCAACAAAAATATGAGCCAGATATGCACCAATTATTGCGCCACTATTCTCTATCGCCGAGGGTTCTTGTTCTACAAAGGCGTTATTTATCACTTCACTTTGGTCGGCTGCCCCAGTATAAAAGAAGGAGATGCAAGACAACAACAAGAACACGCCGAAAAGCCCTATTATCACACCCACAGCTATATGGGTGCGACGAAGCAAGAGAAATGCCTTCATCTTCTCTTTGTTCGTCTTGGGTTCTTCTGCCTCTTCTACTACAGGAGCTGCCTGCTGTCGCTTCGACGACATATTAACTATTTCTGGATTAAATGAATCGTTTTCTTCGTACTTACTCATGTCTTTACAAATTTAATAAATTAATAATTCAATTCCTATTTTTTCCCTTATTGTATTTTCTTATTTGTCATTTTTTCCAAAATCCGCGTGTAAACAGCACTATTATTGTGAACAATTCAAGTCGGCCGATAAGCATTTCAAACGCGCCCACCAACTTACAAGCACTGCTTAGGTCGGCAAACGAGCCATTGATGCCTGTTACGCCACAACCCAATCCGATGTTGCTTATCATCGACACCGACACAAAGAGCGAGTCGAACGCAGGCACTCCAAATGCTGCATAGAATAATGTGCACACCACTATAATAAGCATATATATCGATAGGAACGCTGCCGTCTTATTAAACGACTCGCTCGATACCGATTTGCCGTTAAGGCGAATAATCTCTATCGAATTTGGGTGCAGCACATGGTATATTTCATTGGCAATGCACTTCATCATCAGCACCATACGGTCGATTTTAACACCGCCAGCCGTAGAACCTGCGCAACTGCCGAATACCATCACAAGCAGAAGCACCGACATCACCAGACTACCGTGCGCCTCATAATCGACGGCGCTAAATCCCGACGATGTGGCTGCCGAAATCACTTGGAAAAAGCCTTGTATTCCTGTGTGCAATGCCGTATCGGTGGTGTCGCCCTTGTTGGCAAAAAACATTCCACCCACCATAATCGAGCATATAGCCATAAACCAGAAATACCATTTCAATGTATCATTGCTAAGCAGCGACTTATAATCGCCCTTAGCAAACTTATATAGCAGCGCAAAGTTTACACCGCATATAAACATAAACAAGGTCAACACCAGATTAATGTAGGTAGAGTTCCAATACATCACGCTGGCATTCTTTGTGCTGAATCCGCCGGTTGATGTGGTAGATAATGTGCAGCAAAGCGCATCGAAAATCTCCATCGGGCTGAAGCAAAGCAGCACAAACAGCACTATGGTAAGCACTATATACACCATCCACAAGCTTTTAGCGGTTTGGCTCACGCGAGGGCGTAACTTGTCGTGGGTGATGCCTGTAACTTCGGCATTAAATAGGCTCAAACCACCCGAATGGTTAAGCATAGGCACCACAGCAAGCGTAAAGAGAATTATACCCATGCCGCCTATCCATTGGGTGAGCGATCGCCATATAAGCAGCCCTCGAGGCATAACTTCCACATCGCGTATCACCGATGCTCCAGTGGTGGTGAATCCGCTCATCATTTCGAAAAAGGCATCGGGGAACGACGTAAGCGCTCCTGTCAGCAAAAATGGTATGCATCCAAGCAACGACATCAGCACCCACACAAGACCCGTTATCATAAGCCCCTCGCGAGTGCGCATGCTGGTTTTAAAAGGATGCAGGCAAAATGTCATCAGCGCTCCAAGTGCCGCAGAAAAAGTCAATGTTAGGAAAAATGCCTTTGCGCACTCATATTCGCCGTAGTAGAGAGAGGTGGCAAATGGCACAAGCATAAAGCAGGATTCCATCATCAGAATCCAGCCAAGCACTTTTGCCATCATCGGAAAATTCAATGTCCACACTCTATTTTTCATATCTTTATCGTGTAGTCGCGTTAATTAGTTAAACCACTTTTCCACTTTGTGTATCCATCCCGACAGACTGAACACCACTACATGGTCGCCTGGCTGCAGATGTGTGTTACCTTGCACCAGATAGCCCACTCCATCGCGCACAAGTCCTGCCAAAGTCATCTCTTGCGGCAATTTTAGGTCCTTTACCGGCGCAGCCGAAATTTTCGAACCTTCTTTCACCACCATTTCAGTCACCTCTGCATCGTTGAGCGCCAAGCACTTAGCATTCGACTCATCACTATCGAGCAATGTTTGAAATATGGTGCTCGATGCCAAGAGTTTCTTATTGATAATGGTGCCTATGTTCAGCGTTTCTGCCTCGGAGATAAACTGCAAATTTTCTACCTCGGCGATGGTCTTTTTCACGCCATGCTCTTTTGCCGAAAGGCATGCCAAGATATTGGTTTCCGAACTATCGGTAAGCGCCACAAAGGCGTCGTAGCTTTCAATGTTCTCCTCTTGAAGGAGGTCGTTGTTACGTCCGTCGCCGCAAACCACATTGCAGTCTAAGGTCTCTGCTATTTCTTCCGACCGCACCGGGTCGATTTCTATAATCATAAATTTATATCGTCCTTCCGACATTCGCACCAAGCGTTTGGCTATGCGGCTGCCTCCCATTATGAGCACTTTGTTAATCACTTTCTTGCGCTTTCCGCACTTCTCTATTACTTGGTCGAGATATTCTCGCTTAGTGGCGATATACACAATATCGTCCTCGAGCACTATCGCATTGCCTCGCGGAATGAGGATATCGTGCTTGCGCTTGATGGCACAAATGTGCATAAACTGCGCCGACGAACTCTCAATCAGCGACTTATTCACCAAGTCGGAATTTCCGCGAAGCTTCACGCCCACCACTATGAGTTCGCCATTGAAGAGTTCATACCAATTTCGCACCCATGTATGCTTCAGAGCCATAAGCATCTCTTCAGCAGCCAGATTCTCTGGATAGATTAGGTCGTCAACACCGAATGAGGCAAAATATTGGCGATTATCGGGATTGTAGAACTCATAATTGTCGATTCTCGCCACCGTCTTGCGTGCGCCGAGGCTCTTGGCTATCGAGCACGCCACCACATTTTCGGTTTCGTATGGCGTTACGGCTATAAACAGGTCGCAATCCTTCATACCCACTTGCTTCATGGCTTGAAACGATGTGGGTTTGCCATTTACGACATAAAGGTTCTGCGCATCGAGAATCGCCAATCGTCGTTTGTCTTTATCTATTACGTATATGTCTTGTTCCTCATTTGAGAGTAGGCGTGCCAAGTGGCTTCCTACCTCGCCTGCTCCTGCTATTACTATCTTCATATAGATTCGTCTTTCTCCAAGATAACTTGCTTCAACTTATTCTTAATACTATGCTTATCGATGCCGCACAAATCGTAGAGCTGCGGTACACTGCCCTGTGAGATAAATGCATCGGGTAATCCGAGACGGTAAACCCGCACATGGTAACCGTTGTCGTTGAGCCAATCGGTAACCACCGAGCCAAGACCGCCCATCAAGGTGCCATCTTCCACAGTAACCACTCGACTATAGTTTTTGCCCACTTCGTGCATTATCTCCACATCGATAGGTTTTAAGAATATCATATCATAATGTGCCAATTCATATCCTTCGGCACGCATCTCATCGAGCACTTCGCTCACATCGCTGCCTATAGGGCCTAAAGTGAGCACAGCCACATCTTTTCCGTCGGCGAGTTTGCGTCCTTTGCCCACGGGAAGCACTTGCATCTCGTTATGCCAATCTTCCAATTTGCCTTTTCCGCGCGGATATCTTATGGCAAACGGTCCATGCTGCGTTTGCTGCGTAGTATATAGCAGATTGCGAAGCATGTGCTCATCGTAAGGCGAACTGATTATCATGTTTGGTATGCAGTTGAGATACGCCAGGTCGAATGCGCCATGGTGTGTGGCACCATCTTCGCCCACTATGCCGGCTCGGTCGATGCAGAACGTAACAGGCAGATTCTGTAATGCCACGTCGTGTATGATTTCATCGTAAGCGCGTTGCAAAAACGATGAATAGATGCAGCAATAAGGCTTCATGCCATCCTTGGCAAGACCAGCCGAGAATGTCACTGCATGCTCTTCGGCTATACCCACATCGAAGGCTCGTTTCGGGAACGCCTCTTGCATAAATGTCATGGAGCACCCTGTAGGCATAGCTGCAGTAATGCCCACTATCTTTTCATCAGTCTCAGCAAGTTCCACAAGGGTCTTGCCGAACACATCTTGATATTTCTGAATATTACTTGCATCCGAACCGCCCAATATTTTGCCCGTTTCGATATTGAACTTGCCCGGTGCATGCCATGTAGTAGGGTCTTTTTCGGCTGGAGCATAACCCTTGCCCTTGCGAGTGCGCAAGTGTATGATGCGCGGGCCCTTGAGATTCTTCAACTCACGGAATATTCCCACAAGTTTCTTCACATCGTGGCCATCGAATGGACCGAAATATCTGATATTTAGCCCTTCGAAGATGTTCTGCTGATTGGTCAACAGCGCTTTCACACTGTTGCTGAATCGCAAAATCAAACCCCTACTCTTCTCATTGATGATTTTATGGCGCAAGCAGAAGCGATAGACCTTAAATTTAAAGTCGTTGTAGCGCTTCGAAGTGTTGAGGTGCGACATATACTCGCCTATTGCCCCCACACTCTGGTCGATAGCCATATCGTTATCGTTGAGAATAATTATCAGGTTGTTGCGGTTAATAGATGCGTTGTTAAGTGCTTCGAACGCCAAGCCTCCGCTAATAGAGGCATCACCTATCACAGCCACCACACTTCGGTTGTCGTGGTTCTGCAATTCGGCTGCCATCGACATGCCCAGTGCTGCCGAAATAGAATTTGATGCGTGACCGGCTATAAAGGCGTCGTATTCGCTCTCCTTAGGATTAGGGAATCCGCTCAATCCGTTGTACTTTCGATTGTTCTCAAACACATCGCGGCGGCCTGTGAGTATCTTGTGCCCATAGGCTTGATGGCCCACGTCCCATACTATGCGGTCGTAAGGTGTATCGAACACGTAGTGAAGCGCCACAGTGAAATCTACAGCGCCCATACTCGAAGCAAAGTGCCCTGGATTGGTCGAAAGCGACTCAATCAAGAAGCGTCGCAACTCAGCACAAACGTCCGGCAGCATTTCTACCGAGAGTTTGCGCAAATCGGTTGGACTATCGATTCTCGACAGCAACGGATAATTCTGTTCTATGTATGCCTTATCCAAACCTTCGTTGTTTTTATAATTCTACGTCGTTTTTTGATTATCTCTTTGGTTAAGTATTAACGGCTACTTCTCTCGATTTCTCTTATATTTCTTATATAACGGCACAAACACTATTATGCCCGATGCCACTATCGAGAATATCGTCATAAAGTCGATTCTTGGCACTCTGGTTAGCAGTAAGTAGCAGAGTACCAGCCACAAAACGAGAATAAATCCAAATCGTATCTTTTGCGAAGTATCCATTATTGTTTTCTATGTATATTAACAAGCAAATTTAATAAAATAAAACCGAAAATGAAACACCTAATCGGCTAATGCTATCATTATTTTCACAAACCGCTGATTAGCCGCCAAGCACAGCACAAAAAAAAAGCACAATTCTCGAAAACCGTATCGGAATTGTGCTTTATATCATAGAAGTTGCCTTTTTGTTACGCCTCCTTCTCTTTCAAAATCTCAAGAGCCATGTCTAAGATTTGAGTGTCGTCAAGAACTACATAACCGCCATTAGGACCTGGCTCGATGTGCAAACCGCAGTTGCTACCAAATTCGTAGTTTGTACCGCCAAAGTAATTTCTTACTGTTTGAACTGTTAAGTTCAACTGATCTGCAATCTTGTGCATTGAACCTTCTGGCAACGAATCCTTGATACGACGAAGTTCGTTGAATGTGATAGTTTTAGGCATGATATTTAAAATTTTTATTAGTTAATACTATTAATTTATCTCGGTTTATTGTTATTTGCTATAAAATTATTCATTATATTTTTAATCTCAAAACTTTTTGACAATTATTTTTCAACTTAAATTTCAAAAAGGCTCGCAACTATCAGTAGAACACACACATTAGCAATAATTGCGGCTGTCATAAATTTTGAGTCCTGCGTGGAGAATTTCGTGCAGAGAGCCCATTTCTTCTTTGCCATCGTGAATAATCGGTAGAATATATATGCCGAAAATGCACCTATTATAGCTCCGCAAACTATGTCGCCGGGGTAATGAACGCCCATATACATTCGGCTATAGCTCACCGCCACCGCCCACACTATCATGGCTATGGCTACCACTCGGCTGCGAAACAGCAGAGCCACCAACACAGCTGCGCCAAACGAATTGGCAGCATGGCTCGACACGAAGCCATACAAGCCGCCCCTATATCCTTTCACCAAATGTATCAGACTGCCTATCTCTGCATCGTGGGTCGGACGCAGGCGCTGAACCAACGGTTTAATTATTCCGCTCGACAGTTGGTCGGCTAATGCTATGGTTAATGCCAACGCCAGCATTATGAGAAGCATCTGCTTCCATCCCTGGCGATATGACAAATATAAAAACCCTAACGCTACTACCAAATATGCCCATACTCCCGACATTAGCCACATAAAACTATCGAGATAGTGGCTATGCATGCCATTTATGGCAAGGAGTAGGTTTTGGTCGATGGCGTTAAGGTTTTCTATCATAGCAAATAAATAGTGTAAACGCTTATATTTCTCGCAAGCATCAGATGATGACTATATCACTGCCCTTTATCCAAGCACGATGTCCGTCTGAAGTGGTTACGTCGTACCACGACATGGCATTTTCGCCTTCGCCGGTCTTTACGCTATCCACTATCTGCACCTTATAGCCCTCATTGAGCAGGAATGCTTCCTCGGTCTTGTCTTTGGGGATACGAGGCGAAGTGCTCAGCGTTGACGATGGCACTGTCACAATTGCATAGCTGGTGTTTCGTGCCTGATTTCGGCAAACAAAAGAGAAACTCAATGTGGCTATCATCATCACAAGCACTATGCCGCCACCGAAAAAGCCTATCTTGCGCAACATTATATTGTCCATAAAGATGTAGATGAGCAGCGCAGCCACAAATGCCAAGAACAGCACTACCGAAATCACAGCCCATGTGTTCGACGACTGTCCGGTGATCATTCGCATCAACTTACTGCTGAAATAAGAGTCGCCGCTTGCGGTATCTACATTAATTTTCTCTTTCACAAATTCGAGATTGGTGCGGGCATCGCCGTTGCTCGGATCGAGCTTCAAGGCGCGCTCGTAGTACAAAATTGCCTCGCCCATATTGCCTAAGCGATAGTGGGCATTACCAATATTGTAGTAGAGTTCGCTCGAGGTGCCTTGCTCTTGAGCTGCCTTGCTATATAGCTCGATGGCGCGCTCAAATTCATCCTTCTCGTAGGCTGCATTAGCACTCTTTATCAAATCCTGAGCATTGATGGCAATAGTGCCTAACACGCTCAATACTAAGGCATATATCAATCTTCTGCTCATCATTTCTTCTTTTTAGTGTTCTCCAATTTGTCCATCACATCGGCGGCTTGCTCAAGCACAGATCCCATGTCGTTGCCCGAAAGTTCTGGTGCGTATTGTGCAAATTCGCACTTGTCGAGTACGTCGATAACACTCTTTGCCACCTCTTCGTCAACTCCGTATTTCTCGAGTTCGGCATTGATGTTGTCGCGATTGAGTTCAGAACCCGGTATGCCAAGTTTGTCGCTCAGGTAACCCCAACATGCCTTCAAAGTCTCTGAATAGAAGTTGTTGCTATCGTTTTGCTGCAAATACTTGCGCGCGAGCTTCAAGCGCTTCTGCGCAACCTTATTGGCATGCTTAGTGCGCATAAGTTGCAGATTAGCACGCTCTTTGAGGCTCTTACGATAGTAGAACAGTAACGCTGCTACAGCCAAAATAGGCAGTATATACCACAACCAGTAGCTGAAGCTATCGAGCAGATAGGTATGCTGCTTCTCGAGGTGCAAATCACCAAGCTTGATATGCAGAATATCGCGGTTTTTCTGCTCAATGCCACCCGATTTGCTTACCGCAGGTGCTCCGCTACCCTTCGCCACCGTGAGGTTATATGCCTCGGTATTAAGGGTAACATAATTCTTCTTTTCGGTATCGAAATATGTGAATGCCACACTTGGAATAGTGTATTTACCCACAAATTGAGGGATAAATGTATATTCAAACGACACATTTCCCGACACTGTCGAGCCATTTGGGTTGGCGTTGATGTTCGACTGAGGGTCATATACCTCGAATTGCGATGGGAAGTCGATTACTGGCGACTTAATGTACTTAATATTTCCGCTACCAGAGATATTAAACTTATATGTAGCAGCCTCGTAGGTCTTTAGCTGTGTTGGGCTGACAGCCGATGTAATGCTGTAATGTCCCACTGCACCTGTAAATGATGCAGGACGAGGACTTGGCAACGGTGTGATATTCACCGTAGCCGAATTCGACTTTACCTTCAACTGCTTTTCCACTGGTTGCTGCACATAGCCGAAGATGCTGCGAATCTTCTCATATTGCACCACAGTCACGTCGTAGTTTCCTGAGGTGATAGTCAGTTTGCCCGACTGCTGTGGGAAGAGGATGCATTTCTTCAGCTCCGCTACCATATAGTTTTCGCCATTTACGTGCTCCACTTGGTTGAGCGATGTAGATATCGGCAGCTCTTCAATCAAGAATCCGTTGAACGATGGCTGCAAAGTTGGCATAAACTGCGAAATCTGATACTTGGTATATAGCTTAATGGTGCACACCACTGCCTCTTGCTCATAGAGGCTCGATTTCGACATGGATATGCGCACAAAGATGTCCTTCGAACTGACTTCTTTGCCTGCCGATTGGGTATTCGGGTCATCGAACTGCACACTGCCGCTCTGCTGCGTTCCGCCTTGCGCCGACTTGTCGGGCGGCAAAATCTCGAGTGAGAACGGCTTGGTGCTATATCGCTTGCCATCTACATTCACCGTAGCTGCGCCTACGGTGTATTTACCAGCCTTGTCGGCTCGATAAGTCATCGTATATTCCACCGACGAACTGCTCGAACTTACGCCATTGACCCATTGCTGACTGTAAGAGGTAGATACAGCAGGACCATAAATCTTGGTAGCGCCCTCAATGTCGGGAGCAGTGAAGCCGCTGCCCTCGCCATTGTGCAAGGTATATGCCACCGAGAAGCGGTTGCCCTGCACCACCTGTCGCGGTGCACGTGCTGTGAACGATACGCCTTCGGCACTCGCCTCTATTGCCCAGAAGGCAAGCACCAAAAACACTATCTGTATTAACTTATTCTTTCCCATATAATAATAAATTATGTGAGTAGTATGTTCTGATTACCATTGATTGCCAGTGCGGCGACCCGAAGCGCGTTGCTCCTTGGCTTTCTGAGCATTAACTTTCTGCTGAACGGCATTCTCTTGGTTTTGCATCGTCTTTAATATCTGGTCGATATTCTCCTGACTCATGCCTCCTTGATTCTTTTGCTCATTCTTGTCGTTGCTCTTCTGCTGTTCGCTCTGCTGATTCTGCTGGTTTTGGTTCTTTTCCTTGTTCTGATCTTGATTTTGCTGCTGTTGTTGCTGCTGCTGTTGTTGTTGCTGCTGCTGATCTTGATTCTTGTCTTGATTCTGCTGTTCTTGCAGCTTTTTCTGAGCAAGACGCAGATTCTGGCGAGCCTTATCGTCGTCAGGATTGCGGCGCAAGCAGTTCTTATAGTTATCGATAGCTTGCTGATACTGTTCACGGGCAAAATCTATATTGCCAAGGTTATAATAGGCATTTCCCACAAGGCGACGGTCGCTGCTGGTCTTTACCAAATTGCTCAATATTCCTTGAGCTTGGTTGATAGGATTGTTTTTATCTTCCTTATCGTTAGCTTTCACGCCTCCGCCTTGCTGAAGCAGTGCTGCCGCGAGGTTATAGTTACCTATTTCCGACATAGGATTAACCTGCAAGGCTTTCTTATATTCCACTTCTGCCTCGCCATATCGCTTGCTTTCGAATAGTTTATTTCCTTTACGAATCAAGTTGCGCTCCTCTTTCAGACTTGTATCAGCCTGCTTATCTTCCTTGTTGTCGGCACTTACCGATAGTGATAGCACCGATGCAAGAAGAGCCACAATTATTTGCTTACTTATTGTCATCCTTAACTGTTTTTGTAAAGAAATTGTACTTACTCAACCACTTATTCTTGCGCTCAACCACAAACATGTTGATAAGCATCAGCGCCAAAGCAATCCATGCAAACACAGGGAACTGCTCGTCGTGCTGGGTATATACTATGCGTTCGAGGTCCTCCTTGGCAAGTTTTTTCAGGTTCTCATCTACGTCGTTAACGGCATCGGTAGAGTTTCCTGCCACATACACGCCCTTCGATGCCTTGGCTATGCCTATAGCCATCTCTTCGTTGAGCTTGGTGATTACAACTTGACCGTTGTCGTCCTTCAGGAAGTTGCCCTGTCCACCCATAGGTATTGGCGAGCCTTTGCTGGTGCCCATGCCTATCACATTCACTTGAATACCTTTCTCGGCTGCCTCTTTAGCTGCTCCTACGGCATCGTCCTCATGATTCTCGCCATCGGTGATGATAATGATAGCCTTACCCGACTTTTCGTTCTGCGAGAACGAGTTCATTGCCAGATTCACTGCTGCACCTATGGCTGTGCCTTGTGTAGGCACCATATCGGTGCTGATGCTATTGAGGAACATCTTTGCCGACATAAAGTCACTGGTGATAGGCAGCTGGGTATAAGCATTGCCGGCAAACACTATCAAGCCCACCTTATCGTCGCCAAGCTTATTGATAAGCTTTTCGAGAATCAATTTGGAGCGTTGCAAACGGCTCACGCCATTGGGGTCGTCGGTCGATGACGCACGCATCGAATTCGACACGTCGAGTGCTATCATCACTTCGATGCCGCGCACCTTAGTGGTTTCCGACTTAGCGCCAGCGCGTGGACGAGCCAAAATTATGATTACCATTGCGAGGGTAAGCACCCATAGCGTTAGCTTTATCCATGGCTTATATTTCGACACCTCGGGCATTAGGCCTTCGATGGTAGTCATCTTGCCATACTTCTTGAGGCGGCGCTTGCGTGTCATGCGCGACCACAGGAAGAGAAGCACCACCAATGGTATCAGTAGTAACAGATATAGATATGCTGGATTTGCAAAACTAAACATATTCAATCAATTTTCACTTTTTGATATTACTATTAGCAGGTTAAGGAATGCGTCGAAGCACTGTGTAGCGGCACAATATGTCGATTGCCACAAGTGCCAGCAGCAGCAAAGCCCATGGCATATAGTTATCCTCGGTTTTACTGAAGTTTCTCACGTCCATCTGTGTCTTTTCGAGAGAATCTATTTCCTTAAACACATCTTTCAGCACATTCTTATTGGTAGCTCTGAAGTATTTGCCGCCGGTTTTTTGTGCTATGTTTTTAAGGGTGGCTTCGTCGATTACCACTGGCAGACGCTGATATTCCATTCTGCCGTACATATTGGTTCCCACAGGATATAGGGCGCTGCCATTGCTTCCCACACCTATTGTATATATCTTTATGCCTTTTTCTTTAGCAATATCGGCTGCTGTGAGTGGTGCCACCACGCCGGTATTGTTCGAACCGTCGGTAAGCAGGATAATGCTCTTCGACTTTGCCTTACCTTCCTTTATGCGGTTGATTGAGGTGGCAATACCGTCACCTATGGCTGTACCATCTTCAAGCGATCCCATTTCGATGGTCTGAATGGCATTGATGATGGCTGCCTTGTCGGTGGTCATAGGCACTTGCGTGAAACTCTCGGCTGCAAATATCACAAAACCTATGTTATCGGTTTCGCGTCCGCTCACAAATTGGCAAGCCACATCTTTGGCTGCCTCAAAACGGTTAGGACGGAAGTCTTGCGCAAGCATACTGGTAGAGATATCGAGCGCTACCACGATGTCGGTACCCTCGGTTTCGGAGGTTGACCAGCTGTCGCGGGTCTGCGGACGTGCAATAATCACTATCAAGCATGCTATAGCCATAAGGCGGAACACAAAGAGGATGTGCATCAGCCACACTTTCCACGATGTCGATAGTCCGGCGAACGCCGATAGCGACGTTACCAGCATCGATGCGTGACTTTTCTTGTTGTTCATCACATACCACACCACTATAGGTATGAGTATGAGAAGCAGCCACAGGATATTTGGGTTAGCAAATGTTATCATTTTGTTTCCTCCTTAACTTCTTTTGGGTCTAAGTTTTCGCCTTCTGCCTTTGCTTCGCCCTCGTTCTCGCCTTCGGGCTGCTCCTCGGGCTTGGTCTCGTTGACGAAGGTCAGCGATCGCTGATACATCACCTCATTTTCATCAGGCAATGGACGCATATTGGCAAATTTCACAAAGTCGGCAAGTTCGAGAATGCTGCTGAGCTTGTCGTTGACCTCACGAGTGGCCTCAACGGTGCGCAGCGATTCCATAATCTGCGATGTGGTCATCTCCACTGCATTCACGCCGAAGCGGCGGTCGATATATTCACGCAAAATATCGGTAAGTTCGGTATAATAAGCCTTTTCCTGACCGGCTTGCCACAAATGTTTCTCCTTGAGCAAGGTAAGTCGCTGAATGGCCTCTTCGTAAGGTGGCAATCGCTTCTTCTTGGGGATAAGTGGTATTTCGCCGTTGCGCAACCACTTGAGATAGACGAACAGACCTATCAAAATCACCAAAATCACCACTAAATATATCCACCAATAGTCGCTGATGAACGATGGCACCCAGTCGAACAGTTTGAATGGCACTTCTTCAACTGGTTTGTAGCCGTGAACTGTTTTCAGAGTATCCACATTCACAGGAAGCACCTTCAGCGACAACTGTTCGCTGCGGAATGTATCCTTACCCACCACATAGCGCAGTGGAGGCAGCACATACACTCCAGAGTCGAACGACTGGATTATCAAATCGCGCTTAATGTTGAGGCGATTGTTGCCAATGTCGGTGGTGTCGGCTTGCGGACGGGCAGCTATCTCTACAAATGCGTTCAGAGTGTCGGCATTATCCTCGAGCAGCATGCCTCGCACGCCCTTGTCGTGCGACACCTCGATGTGAATAGCAGCCTGATTGCCCATCAAAAGCGTTGCGGAGTCGAGTTTTGCCTTAAAAATCACGTTTCCCGCCGCCGATGCGCTCAGCGCCACACATATTATATATATAGTCGTTATTAATTTCTTCATCTCACGCCTCGCTTTTTGAATAGTGACATTAGTGCCTTAACATAATCTTCATCGGTAGTCATCGATGCCAAATCCACCTTGCAGCGCTGTGCTGTGATGTTCATGTGTTGCTGGCGATTAAACCACCACTTCTGATATGCCTGGCGTGTCTTTTTCGAACTTGTGTTAATCCAGCGCTCTTCGCCGGTCTCTGAGTCGAGCACTCGCATCATGCCCACATCGGGCAACTCGGCTTCGCGCTTGTCATACACTTGCAGGGCTATCACATCATGCTTGTTATTGGCTATCGACATCGATTTGTAGTAGTCGTGCTGATCGTCGATAAAGTCGGAAATAACAAATGTGGTGCAACGCTTCTTGATGGCGCTGGTGAGAAACTCCATAGCCATATTGATGTCGGTACCTCGATTCTCTGGCACAAAGTCGAGCAATTCGCGTATCACAAGCAATATGTGCTTTCGGCCCTTCTTTGGCGGGATAAATTTCTCTATCTTGTCGCTGAAGAACACCACGCCCACCTTATCGTTGTTCTGAATTGCCGAGAAGGCTATGGTGGCGGCTATTTCTGCCATAAGCTCTCGCTTCACCACGCCCACTGCGCCGTAGTCCTTACTGCCCGACACGTCCACCATCAGCATCACCGTGAGTTCGCGCTCCTCTTCAAACACCTTAACATAAGGTTTGTTGTGACGAGCGGTGACATTCCAGTCGATGTCGCGAATATCGTCACCATACTGATATTCGCGCACCTCCGAGAATGTCATACCCCTGCCCTTGAATGCCGAGTGGTATTCGCCTGCAAATATGTTTTGAGAAAGGCCTTTGGTCTTAATTTCTATCTTCCTGACCTTCTTCAATAGTTCGTTTGAATCCATAATTTCTCCTGTACGATTAAATGTTAACCCTTATCGGCGTTGCTACTATGCGCATCGCCAATCCGATGACAATAAGCGTAACGCGTCGATTATGGAACTGCTATCTTGTCGAGAATTTCGCTTACCACCTCGTCGGCGCTGATGTTGTTGGCTTCTGCCTCATACGACAAGCCGATGCGGTGACGGAGCACGTCGTGGCAGATGGCGCGCACATCTTCTGGTATCACATAGCCGCGACCCTTCAGGAATGCGTAGGCGCGTGCAGCGATTGCCATGCTGATAGATGCACGTGGCGATGCTCCAAACGAGATAATGCTTGTCAAGTCGTTCAATCCGTAATCGCTTGGGAAACGAGTTGCAAACACTATATCCACAATATACTTCTCAATCTTTTCGTCGATATAAATCTGCTCTACTATCTTGCGGATTTCGAGTATTTCTTCTGGCTTAACAAGTGCCTCTACATTGTGCTTGATGGCAGCAATGTTCTGGCGCACGATGAGTTTTTCCTCTTCGCGGGTTGGATAACCTATTATCACCTTCATCAAGAAACGGTCAACTTGCGCTTCTGGCAATGGATAGGTTCCTTCTTGTTCTATAGGGTTCTGGGTGGCAAGCACCAAGAATGGATTATCGAGAGTAAATGTCTTGTCACCGATGGTCACTTGGCGTTCCTGCATGGCTTCGAGCAGTGCACTCTGAACCTTTGCCGGAGCACGGTTGATTTCATCGGCCAAAATAAAGTTAGCAAAGATAGGACCCTTCTTCACCTCAAACTTTTCGTTCTTCACGCTGTAAACCATTGTACCGATAACGTCGGCAGGCAACAAGTCGGGGGTGAACTGAATACGGCTGAACTTAGCGTCAATCAACGATGATAGTGTCTTGATTGCCAATGTCTTTGCCAAACCAGGGACACCTTCCAAAAGCACGTGACCGTTGGCGAGCAATGCTATCAACAACGAATCTACCAGATGCTTTTGGCCTACTATAGTTTGGTCCATACCGCGGGTAATTAAACTTACAAATCCGCTCTTACTTGATATCAAATCATTTAATTCTCTGATATTAACTGATTCACTCATTATTTTTGAAAAATTTTATGTTTTTATATTGTTTCTATTCTAAAATGTCTTCAATCACTAAAACAGATTACAAAATTATCATTTTTAGGAACAACACAGGTTAAAAAATCCGTTAATTTATAATATATTAAGTTAGAAATGTTAAAAAAATCAGTCTCATTTTTAAGAAATAAAAAAATGAGACCAATTTCCTTTCATTATCTATGTGCACTTAGCACTTCGCCTTCTTTTCGCTTTGCCTTTTCCACGCTTGCCGGGCTGTTGGCATCTATTCCATACTTCTCGGCGGGTGGAATCACCACTATGGTGCCTTGTGCCACATTATTTGGATTGCTGATTTTGGCTTTGTTCTCCTCGTAGATATACACCCAGAAGTGGCTATTGCCATAGAATCGCTTAGCCATGCGCGCCAAGAAATTGCCCGGTCTTACGGTGTCGGTCACCACTGCCGGCTTTGCTGCTGGCTTAGCTATTTCTTGCACTTGAGCTTCTGTTGACACTTGCGATTCTGCCGGTAATGAGTCGGGCATTTCTTCAGTTGGCACAGTATCGGCTGGGAGAACGATTTCCTCATCTTCCACTACTATCGGTGCACTTTTAGTGAAGCTAATATAGTCATTCGAAACCAAATAGAGTAAACAAGCCAGCACAAACACAATGCCCGTCAATACGCCCGTCATAAATCCTATGCCGAAGCGGTTGCGGTTGTACCACGTATCCTTGTGGCGATGATGGTGATTGCGATGGCGATGATGGCGATGACTGCGGCTATGTGTCTCTTCCGAGTCTTCCATGTCTTCCGACTCCTCTTGTTCTTCTGATTCTTCTTGTTCTTCTGATTCCTCTTGTTCTTCTGATTCTTCTACATCAACTGCATCTTCTGAATCACACGATTCCGAATCAACACTTTCAGCCGTCTTAGCTTCTTCTTGAATTTCTACCTGATTATCAGAACATTCCGGCTGTTCTTCGGCTTCAGCTCGTTCGTCGATTGGTTGTATCTCGGTTTCCGAAGTCTCTTCTTCGGGCTGCTCAGACACTTCTTCTGCCGATTCTTCATCAGCAGCCGTTTCCGTCTCTTCGTCAGCGCAAACCACAGGTTCTACTTCTTCGCTCTCTGAATCTTCTTGTTCTTCATAAGGCTGTTCCAGTGCAGATTTATCAGCTTCAGGCTCTACATTCTCCAAAACAAATGGCGGAGGTGTTACCACTACGTGCTCGGCAGCATCTTCTTTCTCATCCTCTGGAGCTTCTTCCACAACCTCATCTGCCGAGTCTTGCACATCAGCCACCTCATCGGCAACCAATGATGTCACTTCGGCATCCTCAGCTTCATTCGATGCAGCATCATCGATTTCTTGTATCATTTCATTGGTCACATCATCGTCGAGCACCACCGCCTCAAAGCATGCAAACGAGGCATTCACTGCCTCAGCCATCGATTTGTCGGGGGTGAATGTTATCTTTTTGTGACCAGCTATCTCTATGGTGCGACCAGTGTTCACGTCCACGCTTTTGCGCGAACTCACTTCACTTACCTTAAACACGCCAAGGTTTTTCACCTTCACGCTCTCGCCCTCTATGAGGCATTGGGCTATAGTGGCAAACAGTTCGCGCAAGAACAATTCGCTCATTCGCTTCGATGTATTCGTTGCTTCCGACAGCAACTCAGCAAGTTCGGGAAATGTAAGTTTCTTATTCATGGTGTTGCCGTCAGTGGTTATTTTAGTTTATTTTTTAGCACATTGCTCACCTTGAAGGTCAATGCCACACGAGGCGGCACGAGCATACGCTTTCCGTTGCTCGGATTGTTTACTATTCTCTCGTCTTTCTTCTTTGCTTCAAATGTGCCAAATCCGGGTATAGCTACGCTGTCGAGATCCTCCGCACGCTCTTGAAGCACTATTATCAGCCCATCAAGCAGCTTTTTAACGTCATCCTTGCTTCGGCCTACTCGCTCAGCCACTTTTTCTATTAACTCTTTACTCTCCATTTCTTATTATATAATGGGCAAAGTTACAAAAAAATAGTCAATCTTGCACCATTTCAAGCCAAGAAGCAGGCAAAGAAACATTTGCCACAACCATCATAAAGCCATATTTGTATGCACAGCAAGACCCTCCCGATGCTTTTCCATTAATCAACAACACTTTAAGCATGATTCACGCACCCGCTACTACTTACAATTTACTCACTTTCTGGGCTTAAAAATTTCCATTGTCAACAAAAATCACACATTTTGCTTAAAAAATTTCATATTTTTATTGCACGACTAAATATTTTATTTAACTTTGCAACACAATTCCAAACAGAAAAAGGTTTTTCGTATGAAACGATTTTATGCATATAGCTTCTTTTATTACTTTTATTTTCAAGGAGAATAAAGGCGGGCTCTTATATGTATATGCTTTTTTGATAGAATGATTAACATTATATAATCCCGCCACACATGTGACGGGATTTTTTATTTTCAACCAAGTTAAAACAACCAGATGAAACGAGTGACAATACAAGGCGTAGCCGGATGTTTCCACGATGCCGCAGCACATGAATATTTCGATGGCGAAGAAATCGAAACCATAGCCTGCGACACTTTTCAAGATATGTTTAAGGTACTCGATAGCGACCCTTCGCTTATCGGAACTTTAGCTATCGAGAACACCATAGCAGGCAGCCTACTCCAAAACCATGAATTGCTTAGGCAGAGCAACCTTACCATTATAGGCGAATACAAAAAATACATTTCGCAGGCGCTTGTGGCTCTACCGGGGCAAACCATCGACGACATTACCGAGGTTACTTCACACCCTATTGCGCTTATGCAGTGCGACGAATTTCTGCAGAAGCACCCTGCTATGAAGATGGTTGAAGGTTACGACACCGCCGGATGCGCCAAGCAGATAGCCGATGCCAACCTTATGAACCACGCAGCCATATGCGGAACCTACGCAGCCGAACTCTACGGACTCGAGGTGCTCGCCGAAGACATACAGACCAATAAGCGCAATTTCACTCGCTTCCTAATCATTGCCAACCCTGCCCAAGCCGACAGCCTAAAATCGGGCAAGAACATCAACAAGGCATCGCTGGCTTTCACCCTCCCTCACGAGCATGGCAGCCTTTCGAAAGTGCTCACCATTTTCTCGTTCTACGACCTAAATCTCACGAAGATTCAGTCACTTCCTATCATCGGACACGAATGGGAATACCGTTTCTATATCAACTTAACTTTCGAGAACTATCAGCGCTACCGTCAGTCAATCGACGCTGTAAGACCACTAATCAACGATTTCAAAATACTTGGTGAATATGAAGAATTTACAGACTAATATCACTCCTGCCAACCGCGTAGCTTCGGTTAAAGAATACTACTTCTCGGTAAAACTCCGCGAAGTGGCAAAACTTAATGCCGAAGGCCGAAACATAATCTCGCTCGCCATAGGTGGACCTGACCGCCCTCCTCATCAGAGCGTTATCGATACCCTCTGCACCGAGGTAGCTAAACCCGATGCACATGGATATCAGCCTTACGTTGGGCTTCCAGCTCTGCGACAAGCCTTCGCAAAGTGGTATAAGACTTACTACAACGTCGATCTGAACCCCGACAACGAAATTCAGCCTCTTATCGGCTCTAAAGAAGGCATTTTGCACACCACGCTCACATTTGTCAATCCCGGCGACGGCGTGCTCGTGCCAAATCCGGGCTACCCAACCTACACATCGGTTAGCCGCCTTGCCGAAGCCGAAATATTCACCTACGACCTAACCGAAGAAGGCGGTTGGGAACCCGATTTCGACGCCCTTGAGCAACTTCCTCTCGAGAAGATTAAACTTATGTGGGTCAACTATCCACACATGCCCACCGGCAAGTGCGCTTCACGCGAACTCTTTGCCCGTCTGGTGGAATTTGGCAAGAAGCATAACATCGTGATAGTCAACGACAACCCATATAGCTTCATCCTCAACGACAAGCCGCTGAGCATTCTCAGCACTCCGGGCGCAAAAGATATTGCTATCGAGATGAATTCGCTCTCTAAGTCGCACAATATGCCCGGTTGGCGTATGGCTATGATTGCCGCCAACCCGCAGTTCATTCAATGGATTCTAAAGGTAAAGTCAAACATCGACTCGGGGCAATTCAAACCCATGATGCTCGCAGCCAGCAAAGCCCTTGAGTGCGGCAGCGACTGGTATGAGGAACTCAACAGCACCTACGCTTCGCGACGCCTCATTGCCGAGGAAATAATGAATGTGCTGGGATGCCACTTCGACCCTGCTCAGCGCGGTCTGTTCCTCTGGGGCAGAATCCCCGACGAATATGAAGGTTCGGAACAACTCGCCGACCGCATTCTCTACGAAGCCAACGTCTTCATCACTCCGGGATTCATATTCGGTTCTAACGGCAACCGATATATCCGAATATCGCTTTGCGCTACCCAAGAAAAGATGCTCGAAGCGCTCAACAGAATCAAAAAACTAATGAATGTATAACAAAAAACAACATATATTATGGAAGATCTCAAACCTATCGCTATTGAAGGTCTCGACAATAAGAAACCTATAGTAATCGCCGGTCCTTGCAGCGCCGAAACCGAAGAACAAGTAATGTCAACTGCCAAGCAGCTTGCTGCCAGCGGCATAAAGATCTATCGCGCTGGCATCTGGAAGCCTCGCACCAAGCCAGGCGGATTTGAAGGCGTGGGTGAAGAAGGCCTCGAATGGCTCAAGCGCGTGAAAGCTGAAACCGGCATGGCAGTTGCCACCGAAGTGGCTAACCGCGCTCACGTGGAGGCTGCCCTAAATGCCGGAGTAGATGTGCTCTGGATTGGCGCCCGCACCTCGGCTAACCCATTTGCTATGCAGGAAATCGCCGATGCCCTTGTAGGCCACCCCGACATTAACGTGCTTGTGAAAAATCCGGTCAACCCCGACATAGAGCTATGGATTGGCGCCCTGCAGCGTATCTACAATGCTGGTGTTCGCCATCTCGGAGCTATTCACCGCGGATTCAGCACCTATGGCAAACATCTATATCGCAATCTGCCGCAATGGCATATTCCTATCGAACTTCGCCGCCGCATCCCTATCCTTCAGATTTTCTGCGACCCTTCGCACATAGGCGGCAAACGCGAACTCGTGGCTCCTCTTGCCCAGCAGGCTATGGATATGGGCTTCGACGGACTTATTGTAGAATCGCACTGCGACCCCGATTGCGCATGGAGCGACAAGAGCCAACAAGTTACACCCGAAGTATTGAACTTTATTCTCAACACCCTCGTGATACGCGAAACCACACAAACCACCGAAAACCTAACCCTGCTTCGTCAGCAAATCGACCAACTCGACAACGAACTTCTCGAGGTGCTCAACAAGCGTATGCGTGTGTCGCGTGAGATTGGCCAATATAAAAAGGAGCACAGCATGCCTGTAGTGCAAGCCGCTCGCTACGACACCATCCTCAACAACCGCATCGCACTGGCTGTGGAAATGGGTATGAGTTCGGAATTCATGAAGGAAGTTCTCGAAGCCATTCACGGCGAATCGGTACGCCAGCAAATAGAGGTGCTCAACAATCGCGCTCGCTAAACCGGGCAGATTCTCGGCGCACAACGCGCCATAACTTATTGTAAATATTTAAGAACATACTATCGAAATGAAAATATTGATTTTAGGTGCAGGCAAGATGGGTTCATTCTTCTGCGATGTGTTGAGTTTTAGCCACGAAGTAGCTATTTTCGACACCGACATACAGAAGCTGCGCTTCACCTTCAACACCCAGCGATTTACCACTTACGACGAAATCCGCGACTTCGAGCCCGAACTGCTCATCAATGCCGTTACGGTGAAATACACCATCGACGCATTCAAGAAGGTGCTGCCCTATCTGCCCGAAAAGTGCATTATCTCCGACATCGCTTCGGTTAAGAATGGTCTGCCAGAGTTCTATGCTACCTGCAATCACCCATTCGTAAGCACGCACCCAATGTTTGGTCCCACTTTCGCTTCACTCAGCAACCTCTCTAACGAGAATGCCATCATCATCTCCGAGAGCGATCATCTGGGCAAGGTGTTCTTCAAGGACCTCTATAGCCAATTACATCTCAACATCTTCGAATACACATTCGATGAGCACGATGAGACCATAGCTTTCTCGCTGTCGATTCCTTTTGCAAGCACACTGGTGTTTGCTGGTGTAATGAAGCATCAAGATGCACCCGGCACCACATTCAAACGCCACATGGCTATTGCCCATGGCTTGATGTCGGAAGACGACTACCTGCTGCAAGAAATCCTCTTCAACCCTCGCACCAATGAGCAGCTCGACAACATCAAGAACAAACTCACAGTGCTTCAGGAGATAATAGAGCACCGCGACAGCGAAGCCATGAAGCAGTTCCTCAACGAAGTGCGCGACAATCTGAAATAACCCACATTACAGATTTTTATCGATGACGAATAGACGCAAAGCCTGCTTTATCAGCAAGGTTTGTCTATTCGTCATCGCCTTCTTGCGACCTCAATATCCCGAAAAAGTAGAAAAATCGGCTTAAACTTCAGCAAGTTTCGCTCTTTTGTGCCCATTTTTAGCATTTTAAGTAATAATAACGGCATAATATTGCAAGCCTATCGTTTATTTTTCGTACTTTTGCAGTCGCAAATTAAAAATCAGTGTTTTAATGGAATTTACAGCAGGACAATTAGCTGCATTGATTAACGGAACCGTTGAAGGTGACGCAAACGTAGCAGTTAACACGTATTCAAAAATCGAAGAGGCCCATAAAGGGAGTCTGACTTTTCTCGCAAACCCAAAATACACCCACTATATATATAGTACAGAGGCTTCGATAGTGCTTGTTCGCAAAGATTTCGAGGCAGAACAGGAGGTTAAGGCCACATTAATCAGGGTGGAAGACCCTTATGCCACATTGGCACAACTGCTCAATATGGCAGAACAGATGCAAAATCCACGCAAAAGTGGCATTGAGCAGCCTTCATTCGTGAGCGAAGGTGTGGAATTGCCAGCCGACATCTACCTCGGCGCATTTGCCTATATCGGCAAAGGCGTTAAGATTGGTAAGGGCGTTCAAATCTATCCTCAGGTATATATTGGCGACAATGTTGAGGTGGGCGAAAACACCATTCTATATCCAGGATGTAAAATCTATCACAGCTGCAAAATAGGAAAAAACTGTATTTTGCATGCAGGTAGCGTGGTGGGCAGCGACGGCTTTGGCTTCGCTCCTCACGGCGACACTTATATCAAGATTTCACAGATAGGCAATGTGGTTATCGACGACGACGTAGAAATCGGCGCCAACACCACCATCGACCGCGCCACTATGGGCAGCACCCACATTAAGCGCGGCGTGAAGCTCGACAACCTTGTGCAGATAGCTCACAACGTGGAAGTGGGCGAAAGCACAGTGATGGCGGCGCAAGTGGGCGTGGCTGGCTCTACCAAGATTGGCAAATTCAATCAATTTGGCGGTCAAGTTGGCGTGGCTGGACACATCACCATTGGCGACAACAATGGAATCGGCGCACAAAGCGGAATTCCAAACAGCATTGGCTCTAATGCTCGCGTGCTCGGTTCGCCTGCAATCAACGCACTCGAATTTGCCCGCACGCAAGTTTATCTCAAGCGCCTGCCTGAGATGGCTGCCGACATCAAAACCCTAAAGAAAACCATAGAATCGAAATAATTAATCGAATAACAACAACTAACAGAAAATGAAACAGTGTACACTAAAAGACTCATTCCAGATTTGTGGTAAGGGTCTTCACACAGGCTTGCAAATCGAAGCGACTTTTAGCCCAGCTCCTGAAAACACTGGCTACGTGTTCAAGCGCTTAGATCTTGAAGGCGAACCAACAATCTTGGCTGTAGCAGAAAACGTAGTTGAAACAGTGCGTGGCACAGTGATTGGCAACAACACTATGCGCATCAGCACCATCGAACATGCTCTCGCCGCACTTTATGCTGCCGGCATCGACAACTGTCTTATTACACTCAATGCTCCTGAACTCCCTATCCTCGAAGGCAGCGCTATAGTTTATGCCGAAAAAATCGACGAAGTGGGTATCGCTGAACAAGAAGCTGAAAAAGACTACTATATCGTAAAGCAAAAAATAGAAGTTATAGATGAGAAAACAGGCTCGTCGCTCATCGTTCTGCCCGACGAAGATTTCTCTATCGACACAATGATAGAATTCGATTCTCCTATCTTGCCGAACCAATTCGCTTCGCTCCATTCGATGAAGAACTTCAAGAGCGAAATCGCAGCAAGCCGCACTTTCGTGTTTGTGCGCGAAATCGAACCTCTTCTCAACGCTAACCTCATCAAGGGCGGTGACCTCGACAACGCTATCGTTATCTACGACCAGCCAATGAGCAAGGAAGCTCTCGACAAGATTTCTCATCTTATGGGAATCGAAGGTGTGGAAATCAGCGACCTCGGCTACATCAACAATAAGCCACTCGTGTTCAATAACGAACCTGCTCGCCACAAGTTGCTCGACGTGATTGGCGACATAGCCCTTATTGGCCGTCCTCTAAAGGGTCGTATCATTGCCAATAAGCCTGGTCACACTCTCAACGCCACATTCTCTAAGAAGATTCGCCGCGAAATCAAGCGTCAAGACGTTCAGGCTCCTATCTACAACCCTAATGTTGAGCCAATTATGGATGCCAACCGCATCCGTGAATGTCTGCCTCACCGCTATCCTTTCTTGCTGGTAGATAAAGTTATCGAACTCGGCGAAAACCACATCGTGGGCGTGAAAAACGTTACTCAGAACGAACCATTCTTCCAAGGTCACTTCCCTCAAGAACCAGTTATGCCTGGCGTTCTTCAAGTGGAAGCTATGGCTCAAGTGGGCGGTCTTTTGGTGCTCAGCAATGTGGAAGAACCCGAACGCTACTCTACCTACTTCATGAAGATTGACAACGTGAAGTTCCGCCAGAAGGTGGTGCCAGGCGACACTCTCGTGTTCCACCTGTCGCTGATGGGCGAAATTCGCCGCGGCGTTGCCACTATGAAGGGTTATGCTTTCGTTGGCGAAAAGATTGTTTCGGAAGCAGAATTTATGGCTCAGATTATTAAGAACAAATAAAACATAATATTAATCACAAAATTCAGTAATGCAACATTCAAATCTATCTTGCATCCACCCCGACGCTAAGATTGCCGAAAATGTAGTCATCGGACCATTCGTTACAATCGAGGCCGATGTGGAAATTGGAGAAGGAACTATAGTGGACAGCGGCGCCAATATCCTTTCAGGCAGCCGCATTGGCAAGAATTGCCACATCCACTCGGGTGCAGTTATCGGTGGCGAACCTCAAGACTTGAAGTTCAAGGGCGAAAAGACCTACGCTATCATTGGCGACAACACCACCATTCGCGAATTTGCCACTATCAACCGTGGCACTGCTTCTAAAGGCAAGACCGTGATTGGCAACAACTGCCTTATCATGGCTTACTGCCACGTGGCTCACGACTGCATTCTCCACGACAATATCATCATGTCGAACGCTTGCCAGATAGCCGGTGAAGTGGAAATCGACGACTTCGCTGTGATAGGCGGTGGCACTCTCGTGCACCAATTCACACACATCGGTCGCCACATTATGCTTCAAGGCGGTTCGCACGTCAATAAGGATATCCCTCCATACGCAATGGTGGGCCGTGAACCTATCACTTACATCGGAATTAATGTTGTAGGACTTCGCCGCCGCGGATTTACCGCCGAGCAACTTGGTCGCATTCAGGAAACTTATCGCTATATCTATTTCTCCGACCTCAACAATAGCGACGCTCTTCAGCGCATCGAGCAGGAGACTCAAGATAGCCCTGAACGCCAAATTATCATTGACTTTATCCGTCAATCGTCTCGCGGCATAGTGCGCGCTGTGAATTAATTCGTGTCAAATTATACCTATTATACTTTTAGCGGACTGCATCTCTCCTGATGCAGCCCGCTTATTTTTTATTCAAAAAAAAATGGCGGCACCTAACTTCTGGCACCGCCGCAATTATGATTAGCGATAATAGTGTCGCCGACTAAAATTCGGGATATTTGCCCTTGATAGGAGTAACGCCTATACCAGGCTTGTCGCTCGGCATGACCTTGCCGTCGATTACCTTCACACCAGAGAAGATGTCGTCGGCTATAAGCACATTGCCATCTAGGTCTGCCCAGTCGATAAGCGGACTAAGTTGTGCCGCAGCGGCAATGGCGCACGATGTTTCGGTCATACATCCGCACATAATCTTCATTCCGAATGCGCGTGCAAGCGTAATCATCTTATACGCTTCGCTCATACCGGTGCTCTTCATGAGCTTAATGTTGATACCGTCGTAGTAATCTTTAAGCTTCACAATATCAGGCAGACGGTGGAATACTTCGTCGGCAATGATAGGAATAGGGCTGCGTTCGCGAATCCAAGCTGTATCGTCGAGACACTCTTCCATCATAGGTTGCTCTATGAATAGGCAGTTCTTGTCGGCAAGATATTCTATGATTTGCATTGCCTGTTCCTTGGTTTTCCATCCGCGATTGGCGTCAACGCATATTGGTCGGTCGGTGCATTTGCGAATGATGTCGATCATCTCCTTGTCGTTATCGAGGCCGAGCTTAATCTTAATCACCTTATAATCCTCAGCTTCCTTAATCTTTTGCTTCACCACTTCGGGGGTGTCGATGCCTATGGTGAACGATGATTGAGGTATCTTATCGAGCGACAAGCCCCAAATCTTATACCATGGCTGACCAATAAGTTTGCCCACCAAGTCGTGCAACGCTATATCTACCGATGCCTTAGCTGCACGGTTTTCTGGTTCGATGGCATCAACGTAAGCAAGTATTTCCTCAATCTTAAACGGGTCGTTGAATTGGCTCAAATCCACCTTCGAGAGGAATTTTGTTACTGTCTCAATGCTTTCGCCGAGGTATGGAGGCATCGACGCTTCGCCGTAGCCTACCACGCCCTCATATTCTATCTTCACCTGAACGCCGGGAGTGGATGTGCGGCTATACTTAGCCAAATTGAACGCATGGCGCAATTTGAGTTCAAAAGGCAAGAATTTCAAGGTCATGCGACCCGATTTAGTTGTCTTTTTGGTAGCTGCACCCATTGCCGAAAGCGATATCGGTGCTGTGGCGGCCATTATTCCGAGGCCTGCTCCCACTAAAAATTTCCTTCTATCCATTTTTGTAGTATTTAGTTTTTTTCGATTATTTCATTCGTTTAGAAGTACCATGGGTGATTGCGTACGGCTGTGATACCCTTGGTGCCTACCATGCCATCAATGCGGCTTATCGAGAGGAATGGAGTGGTAAGATAGTCGTCAGCTTCGGGATCTACGCTGTTAATCTTCACCTGACCCGAACAGTGGATATATTTGCCGTCGTGCAAATAGATGCCCACATGGGTGACTCTGCCGGTCTTAGTTCCGAAGAACACCAAGTCGCCGAGACGAGCATCTTTCCAGTCTTCGGCTTTGATAATCTTACCGGTAAGTGCTTGCTGTGATGCGTCGCGCTGCAGAATGATGGCATTTGAGAAATAGCTCACCTTGGCAAGACCCGAGCAGTCGGTAAGTTTGGTGGTTGTGCCTCCCCAAAGGTAGCCTGACCCCATCATGCGATGCGCTGTGCGACTAACAGTCTCGGCATCAAAATCTTGCTTTGCCCACTTGGCAAATTCTTCTACTTCGCTCTTTTCCACATAGCCTTCGCGGCCGTCGGGTGTAGCGAGGCGCACCCATTTGCCTTCATCGCCTTTATATTCAAGGATATTGCCCATCACAAGGTCACTAACCGTTTCGTTGCTCTTTGGCTGCGCCACGAGGCGGGTTTGATATACGGTCACTATATAGCGCTTCGCCTTTTTCCATTGCTCGAAACGCTCGTTATCTACACGGATAAGCGAGTTGCCTGGCACGTATGCTATATAGTCGTCAGGCATCTGCACGCGATACCAGTCGTCATCTTTTTCAAGCATCTTCACCGGCATTCCCATAATGCCCTGAGTTGCCATTTCGGCAGCGTGGCGGCCTTCGGTGCGAAGCGATGCCACCGAGAGCTTTATAAATGCCCATGGCAGTTCTTGCGAATTTTCGAGAACGATAAGGCGATTATCGAACTTCACATTATTCTCATTTAACATCTTTTCGATGGCTTGATTGGCTGCATTGCTATCTACCTTGCCATATAGTGTCACCACGCCATTCTGCAGTGTCGTATTCACGTTCCAGATGGCAGTTCGACCGTCGGGCGCAATGGTTTTCTTCAAGTCGGCAAGCAGGCCATCTACATTTTGTGCCGATGCCGAACTAACAGCAAACATCGACAACACGAGCAGCGATATCTTCTTTAATAGTTTCATTTTATTATAATGGTTTTGTTGTAAATATTCGTTATTTAATTGGTTCAGAGCTGTTAACGGTCAAGTCGTAGCTGAATTGTCCGTATTCAAGGTTTCCGCCACGCCATTCCACTTCACCAGTCTGCGAATCCACTGTTTCGCTTCTGATAAATGTCTTTTTCGGGCTAAATTCTCCGCAAACACCTTCGTTGGCAGCCATGCGATAGATATCCATGCCAGCCTTGTAGTAGTCTTGTAGCGATGTGGCAAGTGTAGTGCGACCGAACGACTGATCGGTAGGTACCCAACCGATTCCCTCGAAATAGGTTTCGCTCCAGTCGTGAAGGTTGATTTCACCCGGGTGGAGCATCCAACCGCTTTCCCATCGTGCCGGAATGCCTATCGAACGGCATAGCGTGATGTAGAGAAGCGACACCTGACCACAGTCGCCATGACCGATGTGCAACACATATTCTGGGATATTCGGGATTGTGCTATATTCTCTTGCTCCTGCCCATTTGAAATTTGCCGAAATCCAATCATAAATCCTCGAAGCCTGAAGCACAGGATTCTTCTCTGTACCAACTATGTCGAGAGCAAGAGCCTTCATGGCTGGTGTCACCACTTGGTGAGGATATTCCGATGAGGTATAGCGTCGGTACACGTCCGATTCGGTATCGTAAGGCTTAACGCGCTTCAATAGACACTCTTGCGTAAAACTGCGCTCGCCCACATCATAGGTATAGTTAATCTCAAAGTGAGTTGGTTTACCTTTTTCAGCCACTGCCTCCATATATACGGTGTGGTGTATGCTACCTTCCGACATCGTGGCTTTATGCGAGCTACTTAGTAGCTTTATATTCTTTTGACGCAAATTCTCGTAAGGTATCGGCATCCACACGCGCACCACCTCGCCTGCAGGCACCACGTCGGGCTTCACGTCGATGGTCATCGTGATATTATTTCGATGCCAGTTGCGCACACCGTCTTTGTTGGCTTTTGTTGCCATAGCCTCATCGTAGTATTTGCGGAGCGATGCAGCTTCGGCATCGCGACTTGCCTGATCGCGCACCTCAAATTCGGCATGTTTCAGCAACTTGAAATTGCCTATGCCGCGGCGAAACCACCATTCCTGACCGTCGATATCCATATATTCTATGAGTTTATCGAGCTTCCATTGCGCAATCTGCTTGTCGGTCACTTCATGGCCATAAATCTCCTCGATGCGCAGTTTTCCCTCGGCTGGGGTGATGCAGAAATCCTTGCGGATGCGCTTCATAATGGCATTCAGCGAATCGATTTGCAGCGAATGAGCATCCTTTTCAGCTTGAGGCAAGCCACGGAGCATCCACTCGGTCTTGGCAAACTCGCCATCGGCAATATATCTCTCCGCCGCAGTTTTCCAACCCTGTGCATCTGCACAAACCGTCGCCGTCAGCAGCGACAATGTCAAAAGTAGCTGTTCTTTCATATCTATTTTAATGTATTTTTTTGTATTTGACATCTTATTACCACAAAGATAACTATTTCTCACAACGAATGTGAGTTTTTTCCCCGTTTTTTTCAACCAAGCGCCTCAAAAAAGCAGGAATATGCCCTTATCAGCTAAATAGGATATACACGGCGCAGGAGGCTAAGAGGATTGCCATTGTGGTGTCGATCTGGCGTGGATAGCGATGGAAGAAATTGTGAAGTTTGCCGCCTGCAAATACATATAGAAGGTTGGCACCCGGTCCGGCTAACTCAAGCAGGGCTGCCACTATCAGCAAATCGGCAAGGCTGTTGGAATATGGCAACACAAATGTGGTGTATGCCATCAAGTCAAAAAGGATTATCTTGGCATTTGTGAGCTGCACTATCATGCCTGAGACGAAATTGCAGGTCTTGTGGCTCTCGCCTGCCTTGCCCGAACTGCGATAAATCTGCCACGACAAATAAAGGATGTAGGCGCAGCCTATGTATTTTAGGTAGCCCACATAACTACCCATCATCGAACCCACAAAATGTGTTACAAGAGCAGCAATTACCGCCGCAATGCTGAATCCCGCAAGCAGACCCATCCACATGGTCATAGTTTTCCTCACTCCGCATTTCATAGAACAGTGAAGTGCGAACAAGTTGGCTGGTCCAGGCGTATAGCCCACAAGCAAAATAGCCAACAACAGCGATGGTAGTAGCGATAGCGGCATTAATTGTTATTTTTTGCCCAATTCTGGGCTGATTAGATTCTCTGCAAAGTTACAAATATTATCCAATCTTGAGAATAAGCACCATGCATCTTATATATAATGTGGCATAAAAATTTTTGCCCCCGAAAAAGCATTCTATCTTTTCGGGGGCAAATTAGTTATTTAGCGAATATTTAATTCTGCGAAAATCAAGAATTTGGCATTATTATTCGGCCGCTACGCTATAGGTTTCACCGGGCTTAGTGTCGAACGAGCATAGGTAATACTTGCCATCGCGTGTCTTGGTGCACTTAACGCCGGCCACATCGATTGGCTGATAGCTGCGAAGCACGCATTTTCCGCCAATTACGGCCTTGATCGATGCAGTCTTGAGCTTTCCGTCAGCCCATTCGATAGCCACCTCGAAGTTTCCGCGTGCCTTTAAGCCCTTAACACTACCGCTGCGCCAAGCATCTGGCAATGCAGGCAGAAGGAATATGTCGTCCAGCTGGCTCTGAAGCAACATCTCGGTCACGCCTGCTGTAGCGCCAAAGTTACCATCGATTTGGAATGGTGGGTGTGCGTCGAACATATTAGGATATGTACCACCGCCCCACGATCCGCTCAATGGGTCGTTGAGATGCATAATTTCGCGGAACATCTTATAGGCGTGATTGCCATCGAGCAGACGGGCTGCGAAATTTATCTTCCAAGCCTTGCTCCAACCAGTGCCACCATCGCCGCGGTTGGTGAGTGTAACATCGGCAGCCTTGGCAAGTTCTGGTGTGGTCAATGGAGAAATAGAGTGACCCGGGTGAAGGGCATACATGTGCGATAGGTGACGGTGTTCACGCTCCGACTCGGTGAAATCTTCGCTCCATTCGAGCAACTGTCCTTCGCTACCTATTTGATATGGAGGCAGTTTGGCAAGAATATCTTCGAGTTTCTTAGCATATTTCTTATCCTTTCCGAGAATCTTGGTAGCCTTAATCACGTTGCCAAAGAGGTCGCGAATGATGGCATAGTCCATGGTGCAACCTTCGGTCACTGCATATCTGCGTCCGTTGAGCAAGAATGCATTCTCTGGCGAGGTAGATGGCGAGGTAATAAGATATCCGTCTCTCTCGATTAGCCAATCGCAGAAGAAGTCGGCTGCAAGTTTCATCACAGGATAGGCATGCTTGGCGAGGAATTCCTTATCGCCAGTGAAAGCATAGCGTTCCCAAAGGTCTTGGCTGAGCCAACCGCTTGCTGCATACCAGTTTGCCCACAGAGGATCGCCGTTGCCGCAGTCGCCCACAGCATTTGCCAAGCACCAGATATCGCTATTCTGGTGAGTGACCCAACCGCGCATACGATAATACTCATAGGCAGCTCGTTCGCCCACTTTCGATAGGTTTTCCACCCAGTCGAGCATTGGCTGGTGCATCTCGCTCAGGTTGGTGCTTTCCGACAGCCAATAGTTCATCTCTGTATTGATATTGGTGGTGTAGTTCGAACTCCAAGGTGCGCGATACTCCTTATTCCAAATACCCTGCAGATTGGCAGCCGAACCGCCTGGACGCGAACAAGATATGAGCAAATAGCGTCCGAACTGATAATAAGTCTCTTCGAGCCCGGTATCTACGCCGCCATTTGAAAAACGGCGAAGGCGGTCGTCGGTGGTCATCTTTTCGAGAGCCTCAGCATCGGCCCCGCGATCAAGATTGAGCTCTACGCGATTGAAATACTTAGCGAAATCGGCATCATGAGTCTCCTTTACATTATTATATCGTGCAAAATCGACATTAGCCAAACGGCGCTTGTTGATAGCCTTTTCGTCCTTGCCCTCAGTGTCGGGGAACTTAAATGGGCCATTGAAGCTGGTTGCAGCAGAGAGGTAAATCACCACCACATCGGCATTGCGAACGTTTATGGCATCCACGCCATTTCGCACACTGCCTCCCAAGGCTTCTACCTTGAGAGCAGCCTGCCAGCGCATACCCTTATGGCCGTAAGCTTCTTCACGCATAGGGTTGCGGCCCTCAATGTTGTAATACACAGGGTCGAGCCAAGCAGGAGCATTGCCCTGAATCTTCAAAGTGTTGTCGGCAACCTCGGTAGTGAACGTCAGCTGGCTCTCCATAGCTATGTCGAGGCTGATTTTTCCGGGTTTATCCGCCTCAAATCGCACTACCATCACGCTGTCGGGTGCCGATACGAAGGCTGTGCGGGTATATTTCACACCTTTTTTCACAAAGCTCACCTTGGCTGTGGCATCGGCAAGCGAAAGTTCGCGGCGGTAGCGTTGCACATCGTCCGCTGTAGGAAGCAGTTGCGCTATGCGTAGGTCGCCAAGCGGCAAAAAGCTCTGAGAATAATGGCCTTGCATCTTTCGGCACAGGCGGTCAGCCTCAGCATAATTCTTCTCGGCAAGCGCCTTGCGAACTTCGGCAAGATACTTATGCGAATCCTTGTTAACACCATCCTGCACAGGCACACCCGACCATAGGGTGACCTCATTGAGGCGAATCAACTCCACATCTACTCCGCCATACATCATAGCTCCTATAAAGCCATTGCCCATCGGCAAAGCCTCTTCCCAAACCGACGCCGGTTTGTTGTAGCTTAGTTTTAAGTTAGCGTTTTCAGCTGCCGCCGGCATCAGCATAGCCAGCGCGGCAAGCATCATAAACATTCTTTTCTTCATATTGGTTATTAATGGTTTATATTTTTCTCATATATTCACATTACCCCATGGCAATATTATGGCATTAGCCTCTTTTCGATACAAATCCTTTACAAAGAAAATTATTACTCACCAATTTACCAAAAATATCTGTGCTAATTTTCAGAAATTAGTATGCTCGCTGCTGGAGCATCGGTCATGGCCACCAACAATGCAACGTCAAGCAGATACTGTTAAATGCGTTTAAATATACATTTCTTCATATCTTTACACTTTTATGTGGGAATAATTGCCATTTCTCCACACTTTTATGTGGGAACAATGGGAGAAGAATACAAAAAAACGGTAACTCATGCAATATTTGCTTTGACATATCGTAAATATTTCATTAATTTGCATATAAACATAAACAGGAAATTATCAAAAAACAATTACATATCTATGGACAAGAAAAGATTAATTACTTTGAAATTGGTAATGGCGGCGGTGGTTGCTTTTGTAATGATGTCGCCGGCTGTGGCTCAGGAACAAGAGGTTAGCGACGACAACTATGTGCCTGTGATTGCATATTTTGGCAAAAACGACACAACTTATTTCTGCGAGACTCACAGCAGATTTAAAATCATCAACTCCGATACCATTTTCGACTACAACTATGAGTTTACCTATAGCCTTGCAGTAATCGACTCTACTGCCAACAGTTACACCATAAAGTATCTGCCAGGCGATAACTCTTGCCTCGATGGCCGAAATATCAATCCGCAATTTTTGCCGGCATTCGCCAGCGTGATGCCTACCGAATTGACGTTCATCACCGACGAATGTGGCGCTGTGAAGCACATTGTGGAATGGGAAAAGGTAAGCAAAGCCATTGGTGAGGGCTTAAGCGCAGCACTGGGCAATCTTTCTCCCGAAGTAGCTGAAAATATCAAGAACAACAAAATATTTGATGTTAGCAGCGAGGAAGTTCTTCTACAACGGTTTACTCCCGCCAACCTTTTGTTTTGCGCCCATGGCGTAGGATACCAACTTGGCATGACGGAGACGAACGACAGCACGGCTACCGGCAAATCTAACACAAAAGTCTTTGCCGAGTATCTCAACGAGGAAGAGGCTGAATTTGAAGGCGATTACCGCATTATCACTTCAACCCAAAGTGAGCTGCCGACTGAAGCAGTAACCGAAACAGTGTCGTCGCTGCTCACCGACATGGCAAGCACTTCCATAAAAAAGGAAGAAATCAAAGACGCCATAAAGCAAATCGACAAAGTTGAAGTAACCGTTTCGCACCTGTTGCAATATTTCGTCAACGGATGGCCTATGATTATACAAAAAGTTACCGACGTAGAGACAATGGGCACAATACGCAAAGATATAACCACCATAGAATGTACAGGCTACCACTGGTAATGCCTCTCTACTAATCACAACAACCCCACACCACGGCGATAGCCATCAAACAGCTTTCGCCGTGTTAATTTTTTAGTATTTCGGCATAAAATCAGCCTATAAGTCATTAATTAAGGTTAATTTAAATCATTTTCACTAAATCGTTTTGCAATATCTGCCAAAATTAGTAAATTTGCAGGCTAAAATACGCGTAATAATTATGAAGAAGAACCTATCGATAATCGTAGCCTTGCTTTCTGTGGGTATTCTAAGCAGTTGCGGCGAATATAACAGAGTGCTAAAAAGCACCGATTATAACTACAAATACGAATATGCTAAGAGAGCCTTCGAAGAAGGCAAATACACTCAAGCATATACTATTCTCGAAGATATAGTTACTGTTTTTAAAGGCACCGACAAGGCTGAGGAATCGCTGTTCTTGCTCGGTATGAGTTATTACGAGAACAAGGACTACCTTAGTTCAGGTTCGTATTTCAGAACCTACTACCAGCATTATCCTAAAGGCAAATATGCCGAACTTGCCCGATTCTATTGCGGCTACGGCTACTATCTAGACTCACCTGAGACTCAGCTCGACCAGAGCGGCACATTGAAGGCAATCGAGGAGCTGCAAAACTTCCTCGAGTTCTTTCCAAAGAGCGACAAAGTGTCGATTGCCCAAAACGCAATATTCGAACTCCAAGACAAATTGGTGAAAAAGGAACTTGAAAATGCCACTCTCTACTACAACCTCGGCAATTTCATGGGCAACAACTACGAGTCGGCTGTGATTGTGGCTAAAAATGCTCTCAAGGACTATCCTTACAGCAAATATAAGGAACAGCTCGAACTGCTTATCCTCAAGGCCCGCTTCCAAGAAGCTAATCAGAGTACCGATGAGAAGAAAGAAGAACGCTTCCGCGTGGTAATCGACGAATATTACTCGTTTATCAACGACTTCCCTGAAAGCGAAGACCGCGACGAAGCCGACAATATCTTCAAAATCGCTAATAAGCACGTTAAAGATTAAGCACCCCGTATTGATAATAAAAAAACAATATAAAACAAATTAAGCGAAATGGACTACAAGAAGACTAATGCGCCACTTAACACTGTGACTCACGACGTTACCACACTGGCTGAACCCACAGGCAACATCTACGAAACCGTTTGCATAATCAGCAAGCGCGCCAACCAAATCGCCGCCGAAATGAAGCGCGACCTCGAAAAGAAACTTCAAGAATTCGCTTCGATGAACGACAATTTGGAAGAAATCTCAGAAAACCGCGAGCAAATCGAAATCTCTAAGTACTACGAACGCTTGCCTAAGCCTACCCTTATCGCTACTCAAGAATTTGAAGACGGTAAAATAGGCTTCCGCAACATGGCTAAGAACCGCGACAGCCTCGACCTATAATCGGCTGCCACGAACGCCTGTTCGAGAGCACTTTTTCTCACGATATTGCCCACGCATTTGGCTTTCCCATTTGCGTGGGCTTTTTCTTTTATAAGCCCCATTGCGAGTTTTCTCGCTTTTTATCATTATATTTGTAGTTCAATTTGTGTAAACTACGATTTTTGTTATGAAAAAAGAATTTACGTTCAATAAAAAGCACCCCATCATATTTAATTTGGTGCTGATAATCCTCACATTTTTCGTAATCTGCTACTGCGCACTCTTTGCCGCCGACATCTTCACCGAGCACGGCAAGATGCAAGAAGTGCCCGACGTGAAAGGCAAATCAATAGCCGAAGCCGTGGCAATAATCGAGTCGCAAGGTCTGAAATGGACTATCTCCGACTCTATCTACAATAAGAACTTTCAGCCAGGTTGCGTTATCGAGCAGAGTCCTAAAGGCACTTCGCTCGTGAAGTCGAAGCGCACCATCTACCTCACCGTAAGCCCTTTCAACCCTCGTGCAGCCATATTCCCTCGCGTAAAAGACATGTCGCAGCGTCAAGGCGAATCGGTGCTCAAAGGCTTAGGATTTACAAATGTGTCAATCCAGACCACCCCATCGCGCTACGTGGGGCTGATAGTGGGCGTAACGGTTAATGGCAATGAGGTAGAACCCGGCACCAAGGTGCCAGTATCGTCGAAAATCACGCTGATGGTTGGCGAAGCCGAAGTGGCTACCGATAGCATCTCCAGCGACGACGAAGGTGGCGAAATAATCGACGAAAGCCTCATATAATGCAATATGGACAACGAATTTCTACTCGACGACAACAATAATATCTCGGAAGATATCGATTTCGAGGTACAGCCCGACTATTGTGAGAACGGTCGTGACCTATGGGAACACCACCACATCGAGGTAGATAAGGGTCAGGTGCTGCTCCGAATCGATAAATTTCTCGTTTCGCGCATTCCCAACACCTCGCGCAACCGCATTCAGCAAGCTGCCGAAGCGGAATGCATCAGAGTGAACGGCCGCCCGGTGAAGTCGAACTATCGCGTAAAACCCGGCGACGACATACGCATAGTGATGGACCGCCCTCGCTATGAAAACGAGATTATTCCCGAAGACATACCACTTAATATAGTTTATGAGGACGACCAGCTGCTGGTGGTGAACAAACCGGCAGGATTGGTGGTGCACCCAGGGCATGGCAATTACTCCGGCACGCTGGTCAACGCACTCGCCTATCACTTTAAGGACAATCCCGACTACGATGTTAGCGACCCTCGCATGGGATTGGTGCATCGCATCGACAAAGACACTTCGGGGCTATTAGTTATTGCCAAGACGCCACAAGCCAAGACGTCGCTCGGACTACAATTCTTCAACAAGACCACCAAACGCCAATATGTGGCTGTGGTGTGGGGCGAGATGAAGGATGCCGATGGCACTGTGGAGGGCAACATTGGCCGCAGCCTTAAGGACCGGCTTCAGATGGCTGTATTCCCAGAGGGCGACCAAGGCAAACACGCCGTAACGCACTATCACACCCTCGAAAACCTCACCCATGTGGCAGTGGTGCGCTGCCAACTCGAGACTGGACGCACCCACCAGATTCGTGTGCACATGAAATACATAGGCCATCCGCTATTCAACGATGCCCGCTACGGCGGCGACAAGGTGCTTCGCGGCAACACAAGCGCAAAATACGCCCAGTTCATTCAGAATTGCTTCAAAATCTGCCCCCGACAAGCACTTCATGCCAAGACTTTAGGGTTTGTGCATCCGGTAACTCATCAAGAAATGAATTTCGACAGCGAGATACCTGCCGATATGACAAACCTTATAAATAAATGGCGTGAATACAGCAATGCCATTAATCCTTAACTATTTTTAAAACGTACTTTTATATTATATAGGAAAGTTATTACTACCTTTGAAACAAACATGTATATTAACTAAAGAAATGGAACAAAACATTATTGAAACACCTCAGGAATTTGCAGAAATCTGCCCTATCGAGGACAAAGATGTCAACAAAAAGGTTAACCAACTTATCCTTGACCCAGGTTTCAGATTCTTCATCGAATTTATCATGCCTGGCGTTGATTACGAAAAGTATTGTGAAGGACTTTCTAAGGTCACTTCGAAGTACGACTTCCAAGCCAACTACTCTTGTTCGTATCTTCAATTGGTAGAAAAGAGCACCACAAGTGGCATTACCTCTAATGGCACTCAAAATCTTAATCCTGCCAACTCTTACACCTTCATTACCAACCACCGCGACATCGTGCTCGATGCCTCGTTTATCAATCTCGAACTGTGGCGTAATGGCTTCCCAACATCGGAAGTGGCTATCGGAAACAACCTCCTTGCTTTCGAATGGATTGAGACACTTGTGAAGCTCAACAAGAGTTTCATCGTTAAGCGCGACACCACCACCAAGGGCCGCCTGCTTGCTGCTATCCAGCTATCGCACTACATACATTTTGCCATCAACCAAAAACACGAATCAATATGGATTGCACAGCGTCAAGGCCGCGCTAAGGACAGCAACGACCTCACCCAAGACAGCTTGATCAAGATGCTTAGCATAGGTGG
>CALZAF010000004.1 GCA_945612775.1 uncultured bacterium
CCAAAACACCATCTATTATGAAGAAAATAATCGAAATTGCTATTTGCGCACTGCCCGAAAGTCGGTCAACGGGTCCAAACTTGGCTATTTTTTTGAGAAAAACTGCCATCAACTGCCGGAATTGTGCAAAATTTTTGCATTAGCATTTCGGACTATGTATAAAAGTATGTATTTTTGCAGAACTATGGATTTTCATAAACGGACATGGCAAAACAGCAAGGAGCAATAAAGGAACGGTCGGAAATCGTATACAAGACGCCCGATATGTATCGCGTGCGCATGCACAACGACGATTTCACCACAATGGACTTCGTGGTTATGGTGCTCTGCCTGGTGTTTTTCAAGAGCGAGGACGATGCCGTAGAGCTTATGCTTACCATTCACTGCAGCGGTTCGGCAGTAGTGGGCATCTATCCGCTCGACATTGCCCAGTCGAAGGCAAAAAAAGCCAAGCGGCTGGCACTGGAAAATGGATTTCCATTACGAATAACGATTGAAAAGGATTAACTAATAAGGAAAAAGATAGTAGATTATGGAACACAAGATTAAAACAACTTCAGAACTCAGCCGCTCAATTAATAGCGCCATCATTTGCGCAACACTTCGTCGCAACGAATTTCTTATGCCTGAGCATTTGCTATATGGCATTTCTAACACTTATTCGTTCTCAGAAGCAATGCAGTTAGAAGGTTTTGACGTAGAAATGCTTCGAAACTCTCTCATCAAATTCTTTGATCAGGTGGAGAAAGTGCCCGATGAGGTCACCTTCGATTTAGAGGTTTCTGCATTCTACGACATGTTGCGTGACGAAGTTTACAGGAATGCTCTTGCTTCCGAGGCTACCGAAATCGACATCCCGCATGTGGTGAACGCCTTGCTGCATCACGATGAGATTATTGCCACACAGATGCTCCGCGAAGCCATCAACAGCAATAACGCAATCGACGACGCCAGATTCTTATCGACTCTATGCAACGTATGCGCTAAAGAACGAGCGCTTCTCTTAAGTCAGGATGAATGTCACGTAGACTTCTTTGACGAGGACAAGGCTTTCGATCGATACCGAGATATCGCCGAAATCTCTGCCCACGATGATGACGAAGACGTAACTGATGATGATGAAGACGACTTCTCCTATGACAACGACGAGGAGTATGAGCCAAACGGTCATGCTAATAGCCTCCGTTCGATACTTGATAATTCCGACACGGAAGAAAACGCTTGGCTCAACTACGTGAAGCGCATAGAGTTCGACCGCGCGAAGCACAATCCGCTCATCGGGCGCGAAAACGAGCTTGCACGCACCATCCAGGTGCTTTGCCGCAAGGAAAAGAACAATCCGCTGCATGTGGGCGACCCAGGCGTGGGCAAGACTGCCGTTATCTATGGCCTTGCCGAGCGCATCAGCCAAGGCAAAGTGCCCAACCGCTTGAAGAATGCTAAAATCTTCCAGCTCAACCTTTCCGACCTGGTGGTGGGCACTCAATATCGCGGCGATTTTGAGAAGCGCGTGAAGGTGATTATGGATGGCATCAGCAAGGAAGGTCAGTGCATAGTGTATATCGACGAGATTCACAACATAGTTGGCACCGGCGCCACCGACAATAGCCACATCGATGTTGCCAATATGCTCAAGCCGTATATCGAGGGCAACAATGTGCAATTCATAGGCTCTACCACCTTTGCCGACTTCAAGCGCAGCCTTGCCAACTCGCGCGGCATTATGCGCCATTTTCAGCAAATCGACATCCTCGAACCGTCGATAGATGAGGCTGTGACCATAGTTAACGGACTGAAGGATAAATATGAGGCATTTCACGGCGTGAAATACTCAAAGAGCGTTATCGAATATGCCGTAAGGGCAAGCGCACGCTACATCAACAATCGCGCCCTACCCGACAAGGCTATCGACCTCATCGACGAGGCTGGCGCATATCTCGAAATTCACCCCGACGGAAAGATGATAGTAACCCGCGAACACATAGCACAAATATTGGCTAAGGTGTGCAAGGTGGAGCATCTTGCCGAGGAAAATGCCGAAGACGAGCAACTCGACACCCTCTACTCGCGCATCAACGCCAAGATTTACGGTCAAGACGAGGCACTAAAGAGTGTGGTGGAAGCGGTGCAGATGTCGCGCGCCGGCTTGCTCGACGACAATAAGCCTGTGGCAAGTCTGCTCTTCGTGGGTCCTACGGGCGTGGGCAAGACCGAGGTGGCTCGCGTGTTGGCACAAGAGATGGGCATGAACTTGGTGCGCTTCGACATGAGCGAATATGCCGAGAAGCACACCGTGGCTAAGCTCATAGGTTCGCCTGCCGGCTATGTGGGTTATGAAGACGGCGGTTTGCTCACCGACGCCATTCGCCGCACACCCAACTGCGTGTTGCTGCTCGACGAAATCGAAAAGGCTCACCCCGACATCTACAACATACTCTTGCAGGTGATGGACTACGCTTCGCTCACCGACAACCGCGGCAATAAGGCTGATTTCCGCCATGTGATACTCATCATGACGAGCAACGCCGGCGCACAACACTCTGGCCGCGCCAATGTGGGATTTACCGGCACAGTTCGCCGCGGCGATGCCATGGTGAAGGCTGTGAAGTCAACTTTCAAGCCCGAATTTATCAACCGTCTCAGCAGCGTGGTGGTGTTTAACGACCTATCACGACAGATGGCAACCCAGATTCTCGAAAAGCGCATCGGCGAACTCTCTGATAAGCTGCAATCGCACAAGATAGAGCTTAGCATCAGCGATAATTGCCGCGAATGGCTGCTCAACAAGGGCTTCACACCCGAATATGGAGCTCGCGAACTCGACCGCGTAATCAGTCAGAACCTAAAGACCAAGCTCATGCGCGAGATTTTGTTCGGTTCGCTGAAGAAGGGCGGAAATGCCGTTTTCGATATTGTCAACGACGAATTGGTAATTTCCGTCACTGAGCGTACTAACGCCCCAAAAGTAAAAGCATAGGTTATGGTAATTCTTCTCGACGACGATATATGGTTTCCGTCGCCTTATGGCGGCGACCCCGATGGCTTGATAGCCTATGGCGGCGACCTTAAAATCGACCGCCTGCTGCTGGCTTACAGCAACGGCATATTCCCATGGTTTTCGTTTCGCGACAGCGACATAATGTGGTGGTGTCCACTCGACCGATTTGTGATTTTCCCCAACAAGATTCACATCTCGCACTCTATGCGCACGCTCATCAATAAGGGCACCTACAGCATCACACTCAACACCGACTTCAAGGGCGTTATAGAGAACTGCAGCCGGGCAAACAATCGCTACGACCAGCCTGGCGCTTGGCTTGGCAAGAAAATGATTGAAGCCTATACCGAACTCTACAATCAGGGCTTTGCAGCCAGCGTGGAGGTGCGCGAGGGCGACGAACTTGTGGGCGGTCTCTACGGCGTGAACATAGGCAAATGCTTCATCGGCGAGAGCATGTTTTCGCTCCGACCGAATGCTTCGAAATTAGCGCTAATCTATCTTGCACAGGTATTGGAGCAAAACGGCGGTTTGCTTATCGACTGCCAGTTAGAGACAGCGCATCTGCGCTCAATGGGTGGTGAACACATCACCTACGAGGAATATATGAAGTATTTGAATGCATAGCGCCGAGGCAAATTTGCACATTCTATCGAGGCTTCTACACAATAAAATGGGTGCACCGAATCACCGCCACTGCGGCTTCGATGCACCCATTCTCATAGTGTTTGCGGCTAAAGGCTCTCCCCTGCCGCAATATTGCAGTTGCAACTATTTCTTTGCTGCATTTTCAGTGCTGTCGGTTAGGCGTTTAGCCACAAACATCTGAGCATATTGCTTCAAGAGGGCATCCATCTTTTCGCCCTTGAGCGATGCCACAGTCACCACTGGATGATCGGCGGTAGTAAGGTTGTGATAGTTGCCGTAGCCATTGGCGAGTGCACTCGAGAGATAGCTATATGCCTTATCGTTATTGCCGCAAGCAGCGCATACGGCAGCAGCCACATAGTAAGCCTCGCCGCCAGGCAGAATGCCGTCGTCCACAATCTTGGCTGCCCAGGCTATGGCTTCCTCATCTCTACCGAGTTCGTGCAAGGCAAATCCACGAAGCGAGGTAATGTCGTCGTTAAGCATCAGCACAAGAGCATAATCGCGCTTTGCCAAGTCGTCCTTATTCAATCGGTTGCGATAGAGCCATGCACGAAGCATAAGAGCCTCAGCCAGCTCCGAGTTGTTGAGAATAGCCACATTGAGCGACGAAAGAGCCTCATCATTCTTATTTTCGGCAATATAGTTGAGGGCTTGTTCCACAAGGGCTTCCTGATTGTCGGCATTTAGAGCAATAGCGAAACGGATAGTGCGCTCAGCATCCTCATTTAGGGTCATGGCGCGCTGAATCTTACTGCGAGTCACATAATAGTCGGCTATGCTGTCGTCGGCACGGATTGCCACGCCTATAGTAGTGAGAGCATCGTTGTAGCGTCCGAGGGCATATTGCGCCTTTGCTTGGTCGTTATAGATGCCGTGATACTCAAATAGTCTGTTGGTGTTGATGAGATTGAGGTAATATTCAGCATCGGCAAAGTGATTGTGGCTCATAGCTATCTGAGCAGCAAGGTAATAGAACATGCCATTGCGTGGAGCCTTGCTGATAGAGTTGTTGAGGGCTGCAATCACAGCATCATACTGCACATCGCTCATTGCCGAGAGGGCTTCGATGGCATCCTGATTGTTAGTGCCCACACTCAAAGCCGAGATAAGGTCTTGTGCGGCAGGCTCATACTGTTCCATCATAATAAGCACTTCAGCACGATTGATATACACCATAGGTTCTGCCGAGTAGAGTTTCACAGCTTGGTCAACGTATTCGGCAGCCTTACCAAAGTTTTGGCGCTTTACCTCTATTCTACCGAGTCCGGCAAGAGCCTCATAGTTGTTAGGCTGAATGCGCAGAATGCGTTGGAAGCACTGTTCAGCATCGTCGTAGCGAAGCAGTTCGTAATTCGTCTCTGCCAAGAGTCCCAAGCAGTTGATGCGCGTTGGGTCGATGCGATTTGCCTCATAAAGGTCGGCAAGGCGCTTCTCTTGGTCGCCGCGAGCATCGTAAATCTTAGCACGAAGCATAAATTCCTCATAACGGGTATCTGCATCCTTTTCAGGGGTCAACTTTATGGCGCGGTTGATGTCGTCGAGAGCGCGCAGATAGTCGCCATTAAGGAAATACTGATTGGCACGACCGTTAAGGGTGAAATAATCGTCAGGATTCTTGTCGAGCTCCTCATTATACACCTTTAGCACTGCTTCGTTGATTTGCTGCTTGATCGAAGCGTTGTTCTGGGCATTTGCACCTGCCGCGCACGCCATAGCCACACTTGCTGCAAGCATCATTTTCAAAACTTTTTTCATAGTTCCTGAAATATTGGGGTATTTATTGATTAATCTTGTTAATAGTCATTCTTATCTCGGTGAGGCGGGTAAGCAAGCCCTCTATCTTGTCGAGAGGCAGCATGTTAGCACCATCCGACTTGGCTACCGATGGATTTTGATGCGTCTCGATAAACAAGCCATCGGCTCCAATGGCTATCGCGGCGCGGCACATTGGTTCGATGAGGTGAGGCAGACCGCCTGTCACGCCCTTCGACTGATTGGGCTGCTGAAGCGAGTGTGTGGCATCTAATATCACTGGGCAATGGTTCTCCTTCATGATAGGAATGCCTCTGAAGTCCACCATCAGGTCTTGATAGCCAAATGTGGTGCCTCGCTCGGTGATTGCCACATCGTCGTTACCCGCATCGCGCACCTTCTGCACTGCAAAAGCCATCGCCTCGGGCGACAAGAACTGGCCTTTCTTTATGTTTACCATCTTGCCGGTCTTGGCGGCAGCCACCAAGAGGTCGGTTTGGCGGCAAAGGAATGCCGGAATTTGCAGCACATCCACATATTCAGCTGCCATCGCTGCCTCCTCGGGCAAATGGATGTCGGTCACCACAGGTATATCGAATGTGGTGCGCACCTTGCGCAATATCTCGAGCGCCTTGATGTCGCCAATGCCCGTAAACGAGTCGATTCGCGAACGGTTGGCCTTGCGATAACTGCCTTTGAACACGTATGGTATGCCCAAACGCTTGGTTATCTCACTTATATGTCCGGCTATGTCGATTGCCATCTGCTCCCCTTCGATTACGCATGGACCTGCCAACAGGAAGAAGTTTCCGCAAGCCGACGACATCAGTTCTTTTGTCATCATCATTCTACTTTCTTTTCAGTTATAATAGGGTTATTAATCATTTATCACTCGCCCTTCGGTGCCGAACATTGCTTAATGGTGTGGCACATAGCACACGCCATCACTGCCGCCGTCTCGGTGCGGAGTCGGCTATCGCCGAGCGATATCGGCTCAAAACCTGCCGCAAGGGCTTTCTCTATCTCTTCGGGGCTGAAATCGCCCTCGGGACCTATCATTATCAGCGCATCGCGATTGCAGCAATATTCCTGCGCAAAATTGCGTCGTGGAATGCTCTTATCGCAATAGGCGATATATTTTTTGCCATCGAAAGGAGCTGCTATCACATCGGTTATCGGAGTCATCTCATCGAGCTGCGGTAAGGTGCTCTTCAGCGACTGTTTCATAGCTGATACGAGAATCTTCTCCAGGCGCTCGGTCTTGAGCTCCTTGCGCTCGCTGTAGCGGCACCGTAGCGGTATGATGCGGTCGATGCCCATCTCGGTGCATTTCTCCACCATCCACTCCATGCGGTCGAGGTTTTTGGTGGGTGCTATGGCTATCACTATGCGGCTGCCCCAGTGCGGCTCGCTGTGCTGCGTGGATACTATCTCCACCGCGCAACGCTTGTGGTGCGCCAGTGTGATGCGACATTCGTGGCAATTACCTTTGCCATCTACCACCTCTATGGTGTCGCCTTCCTTCAAGCGCAGCACTCGCACGCAGTGACCGCTCTCCACCTCGGGCAGAGTGAGCGTATCTTCGATGTCGGGGGCATAAAACCGATGCATATTTTTTATCTCCTATACTATTAATTATCAATTACTTTGCCTCAACAGGCTTCTTCGACTTAAACAGCAGCATAAATGCCACAGCCACCACCAAGGCAAATGCGGCAAAGATAAACCAAGCGGTCTGCCACTCGCCTACCAAGTAGCCTGCCTCGTTCCAATGGCAATAATGGTTGATGATTTCGCCGGCTATGAGCGTGCCTATGGTTGCGCCCAGACCGTTGGTCATAAGCATAAACAAGCCTTGTGCCGATGCTCTTACCTTCGGGTCACATTCTTGATCCACAAACAGGCCGCCCGATACATTGAAGAAGTCGAATGCCACGCCATAAACGATGCACGACAAGATGAACAAAATCACGCCGGGGAAGGCAGGATTGCCGAGTCCGAAGAATCCGAAGCGGCCCACCCATGCAAACATGGCAATGAGCATAACCACCTTGATGCCGTAACGCTTCAAGAAGAATGGAATGAGCAGAATACACAGTGCTTCAGCCACTTGCGAGAGCGAAATGAGCAGCGTAGCATTGTTGGCGGCAAACGAATCGGCATATTCGGCTACGCCCTTGAAGCTGGTGATGAAGGGTGTGGCATAACCATTAGTTACCTGCAGCGACATACCCAGCAAGCAAGAGAATATGAAGAACATAGCCATACGGCGATTCTTAAACAACTTAAAGGCATCTAAGCCAAGCGTTTCGCTTATCGAGTGCGATTCCTTAGCCACCAACTTGCACTGTGGCAGGAACATGCAGTAGATAAACAGCAACACGCCCAAAGCGCCCGAGACGCCAAATTGCATATATGTATATTGGAATTTATTCACATTTTCAGCCAGAGTGAATCCGAATGATCCTCCATCGAGCACAGCACAGTTAACAAACCACATAGTGGCTATGAAGCCCACAGTGCCAAACACGCGGATTGGCGGGAAGTCCTTCACTGTGTCGAGGCCGTTGTCCTTGAGGATGGTGAACGCTGTGGTGTTAGAGAGAGCCAAAGTAGGCATATAGAACGCCACGCTGAGGGTGTAAAGTGCTATGAAAGCCACCTTATCGGGCTGAGCTACGCTCATACCCATGTAGCAGAGGCCTATCATTGCAGCGCCAGCCACCAAGTGGCAGATTCCAAGCAAGCGCTGAGGCTGAACGAAGCGGTCAGCAACGATGCCCATGATAGTAGGCATAAAAATCGACACAATACCCTGAATGGCATAGAACCAAGCAATCTCTGCTCCCATTCCTGCTTTACCAAGGTAATTACCCATACAGGTTAAATACGCTCCCCAAACGGCAAATTCGAGGAAATTCATCACGATGAGTTGTAATTTTATATTCTTCATCTCTTTCGGTAGTTTTTACGATATATTCTTTTGTTATTTCTGTTGTTTCTGCTGTATTACCTTCTGAATCTCGGCTGCACGCTCATATTCTTCTCGCTCAACGCATTTCTTGAGCATTCGCTGCAATTCCTCCACTGCATAACGGTCGAGGCTCAGCTCGTGCCGCTCGGGTTCGTCGCCGCTCACTGCGCCCTTTTCGCTGCTCTTAAATCCGGCTGTGGTGAGTATCTCGCGAGTAGTATAGATGGGCGCATGGGTGCGCAGCGCCATCGCCACGGCGTCGCTTGTGCGCGAGTCGATGGTCACTTGGCGGCCGTCGCAAGTCATGAGCATCTCGGCTGAGAACACACCCTCGTGAAATCGATAGATAAACACCTCGTCGAGCGTTATGCCAAAGGCTTTATTGATATTTGCCATAAGGTCGTGGGCAAGCGGGCGTGGAGGCACTATGTTCTCCAAGCAGATGGCTATTGCCTGCGCTTCGGCTGAGCCCACTATCACCGGGATGCGGTAATACCCGTCGTCCTCGGCAAGCAGCAACGCGTAGGCGCCGCTATGCACCTGGCTATAGGTAATGCCCAGCACGTTCAACCTTACTCTTTCGTTCATATCAATCTCTCCTAAGTTATATTGGGTTAATCGATTTTCTGACCAGTTATCACTCCGCTGCCGTAGCACAAATGCCCTGTGGCATCATATATCACGGCAAACTGTCCAGGCGCTATGCCTTGCACGTCGCGCTCCGATTCTATCACATATTCTCGGTCGCCCAAGTGTGTGAAACGCGCCTTGATAAAGTCGGGGGTGTGGCGATTCTTGAACATAATCTCTACCGGACCCTCAACGCCTTCCCAAGGATTGCCCGAGATGAAGTGCATCTCGTCGAGATGCAATATGCGGCCATATTGCTTCTCGGTGTCGTAGCCGTTGCTCACATATATCACGTTGTCCTTGGGATTCTTCTTCACCACATACCACGGGCCGCCGCTCAAGCCTAAGCCTTTGCGCTGACCTATGGTGTGGAACCAGAATCCTTTGTGCTCGCCTATCTTCTTGCCGGTTTCAAGTTCTATAATATTGCCCTTGCGCTCGCCAAGGTGACGGCGTATGAAGTCGTTATAATTGATTTTTCCCAAGAAGCAGATGCCTTGGCTGTCCTTGCGATATGCATTGGGCAGACCAGCCTCAATAGCCACGCGGCGCACTTCGGCCTTTGGCATACTTCCCAATGGGAACATAAGGTGCTCGAGTTGTTGGTATGATATCTGTGCCAAGAAGTCGGTTTGGTCCTTTACGGGGTCAACTGCTGTGGCAAGGTATTTCTTGCCATCAACAAAGTCGGTCGAGGCATAGTGTCCGGTGGCTGTCATATCAAATTCGTGCCCCCAACGCTGCTCGAAGTAGCCGAACTTTATCATCTTGTTGCACATCATATCGGGGTTTGGAGTAAGCCCGGCACGAACGGTGCGCAAGGCATATTCCATAACATTGTCCCAGTATTCTTGATGAAGCGACACCACCTCGAGAGGCAAGCCATATTTGTGTGCTATGAGCTGGCACATCTCTATGTCCTCCTCTGCCGAGCAGTCGCCCTCACCGTTATCCATACCTATGCGTATGTAGAAGAGTTGCAAGTCGTGGCCTTCTTCCTTGAGCTTATGCACCACCACTGCACTATCCACTCCGCCAGATATCAGTACTGCTATTCTCATCTAAATTATTATTCTCCTTCTTTCGTTTTCTAAATGTTATAATTGTGAGCCACAGCGATTAAGCTTCTTCGAGGGTCTTTTCTTCCTCGGTCGAAGTGCTGTCGTAGCTCACTATGTAACGAGCCAAGATGTAGTCGAGCGATATCTTCCCCGGACCTGCTATGCCGAAGAATACCAATATGCCGCATAATAGCATAGGCAGCATCATAGGCTGCATACCAAACACCTCGCCGGTTACCGAAGCATAGCCGTTCATCACCAAAGCCACTGCGCTCGCCATAATGATGATGAGCGGAATAATGGCTACGCGGGTCAACAGCCCAAGGATGATGAGTGTGGAGCATATCAATTCCACTACTATTATCACGCTCACCGTGGTGCCGCCATCCATGCCCCAAAGCCCCGAAAAGCGGCTTAGAGTATCGAAATTGGCTATCTGATTGACGCCTAATTGCAGCAAAATCACGCCTATAAACAGGCGCAGAAACAATCGCGACAAATTGCTGTAAGTGTGCGTAGAGAGATACACAAATACGCTTTTTGCAATCTTCATCATAACTCTATTACTTAGAATCTAATTTAATTTCTTAATCCGTAATTTTTAGTCGTCACCGTGATGGTGCGTAGGTCATCAGTTGCCGAATGTGGCTTTTATCGACTCGATGTCCACATTCTTATTGATGATGTTCTTATCCTTGTCGAGGATAATGAAGCTTGGAGTGTAGCGCACGTCGTAGTCACCATCTACCGACAGTTCTGGGCATGCACCCACGAGCCAATTCTGGGCATAGCCGCTGGCATTGGCTGCCCACTCCTTGCTATACTTTTCGGGCGATATGCACAGCAGCTTCACCTTGCCTCCTTCGAGAATCGTATTGATGGCTACATCGGTGCTCAGACGCACGCGTTGGAACGACTGGTCGGCATTGCCATCGAGCGTGATAAACACCATCAGCATATCGGCCTCGATGTCGCCAAACGCTACTTTCTTGCCTTCGGCATCGGTATAAGTCACACCAGCAAGCGATCCGCCCAGCTGGGTGCGATTGATGCGCTCCATCTGCTTGGCATAGTGCTTGCGCACCTCTTGCTTGAGTGCCTTGTTGCTGGTCACCGCCTTCAGAAACTCGGTGTAGATGTCGTCGCTCCAATATTCTGCACCCACATGATAGAGTCCCATCTCGGCAAGCATGGCTATCTTTTCAAAGTTGGCTTTGTTCGACTGCGCCTTAAACAGGAAATCTCGCACCGACGAGATTGCCACTGTGCGGTGACAGTAACGAAGAAATCCGAGATAATCGCGGAATGCGCCATCGAATGCCGCAAGGTCGGCATCGGATATGGGTTTCGACAAATCGTAGTTGTCCCAAAACTTATTTACTATGTAATTCACGCGATTTTCAAAACTTTGTATGGTGTCAGGAGCCACCGGATAGGCAAATAGTGTCTTTGGGGCTTCAACGGTGTTTGCCTCCTGTGCGCTGGCACTTCCGCCAGGCATCCAGGCAAGGATAATTGCTAATAATAGTAATTTCTTCATTATCGATTTTCTGTTTGTTTACAATTTAACAAGTAAAATTACTGCATAATATCCACTGCACAAAATTATAGCTCAAAAATCGGCATTTATTCAATTTTTTTCACAAAAATGAGGCTTTTACTGTCCAATTTCTACGCCGAAAGCGCCGCCTTCACCGCCTTTGCGATGAAGGTGACGCTTCGTCGTTATTCAATTGGGGTTATCCCCTATCTTGATAGTTACTCTCCGTTCTGTCCGCGGTATGCATCCACAGCGGCTTTCACCTGACCGTGCAGCAAGAGCAGGCGTTTTGCCTCATCGTAAGGCAAACCGAGCTCTTCCACCACCATGCGAGTGCCGCGGTCCACGAGTTTTGCGTTCGATAGCTGCATGTTCACCATCTTGTTGCCTTTCACGCGACCCATCTGTATCATCACCGAGGTAGTGATCATGTTGCAGATGAGCTTTTGACCTGTGCCGCTCTTCATGCGCGAACTGCCCGTAACATATTCAGGACCCACCACCATCACTATGCCTATCTCAGCCACTTCGGTGATTGGGGCGTCGGGATTGCTGCAGATGCCTGCTGTGAGACATCCAAATTGGCGAGCCGCCTTGAGTGCGCCAAGCACATAGGGTGTAGTGCCCGAGGCTGCAATGCCTATCACGGTGTCGTTGGGCGTGATGTTAAATGCTTCGAGGTCCTTCCAGCCCTGTTCGGTGTCGTCTTCGGCATTTTCCACCGGGTTGCGCAGCGCTGTGTCGCCACCGGCTATGATACCTATCACCCACGATGGGTCCATACCGAATGTTGGAGGAATCTCCGATGCGTCGAGCACGCCGAGACGGCCCGAGGTGCCAGCGCCCATATAGAAGATTCTACCGCCGCGCTTCATTCGTTCCACTATGCCATCCACCAGTTTCTCGATTTGTGGAATAGCTGCACCCACCGCATCAGCCACCTTGTGGTCCTCACGATTGATGTCGGTGAGGATTTCAAGGGTCGATTTTTTCTCAAGGTCGTTATAGAGCGAAGATTGTTCGCTGATTTTCACAAATGCCATTTTCTTTAAATCTGTAAAAAAAGTAATAAGTATTCTAATCTAATGATTCTTTTGCCGTTCTTTATGCTGCTACTTATTTTGAGTGATACTTCACAAGGCCTTGCATAGGGCTCTTGATGATAGTGCCAATCTTGATATACAATGCCGAAGCAGCTTCTTCAAGCACGTTGCGGTAGTGTAGCGCTACCGAACCCACGAAGTTAACCGGCAATTCCTTATAGTTGGCATAATTCTCCACGTTGCGCACGAAGAATGCCTTGAATTCGTTAAGCACCAAGCGATGGATAGCTGGTTCCTCGATATTCTTGCTCAAGAATGGCGACAACGATGCCAAGAAGCGGTTGCCACCCGGTTCGCGATACACCTTCTGAATGATGGCGCCGCGGTCGAGGTTGTAGGTCTTATAGAATTCTTCTTCGAGGTGTGCTGGCAACTGGCGCTTGAGCACATCGCCCACGAGGCGCTTGCCCAATACGGCACCACTACCCTCATCACCGAGGATATATCCCAATGGCGACACATTATCTACTATCTTCTCGCCATCGTAATAGCACGAGTTAGATCCAGTGCCGAGAATGCAAGCAATGCCCGGCTTGTCGCCGCACAGGGCGCGTGCTGCTGCAAGTAGGTCGGTATTGATTTCCACTTTGCCTGCCTTCGGCATATTACGGCGTATAGCTCGCTCCACTGCGCCATTAATTTCGGCATTGATGCAGCCTGCACCATAATAATAAACCTCTGTAACATCGTCGGCCGAGATGTGTGGCATTAGCTCTTTGGCTATTATCTCTGCCATCTGGTCTTCACTAAGCAACAATGCGTTCATTCCCTGAGTGAACACTTGCGCCACTCTTTCACTTCCGTTTAGCAGCACCCAGTCGGTCTTGGTACTGCCACAATCTGCAATTAAAATCATATCTTTATATAAATTTTCTTTTTGTATAATACATATCCGATGCACCATACGATGCAAACTGTGGTTATGGCATACAGCAACGATGCCATATCCACCCAACTCTCTCCTACAAGCCCCATCCACAAGTTTTTGTAGATAAGGTTGTGAATCGAAACACTCTCTCCGAACCATGGCAACTTGATGGTACCAAACAAGGTGCTCACCACACTGCCCATAAGATACATAAACAGCGGATTGACGCCGAACGATTCGAAGAACTTACACCAGCGATGATACCCCTTGATGTCGATTACCCATATCAAGATGCCGAGCAGTGATGCCGCCATGCCGCAGGTCATCAGCGTATAGGTGGGCGACCATAGGTTCTTATTCAGTGGCATTGCGTAGCTTAGCAGCCATGCCACCATCATCATTATCACACCTGCCAAGAGCAAATTACGTACACGCTCATAATTGTCCTTAACGGTGCTTATCATTTTACCAAACAGTAGTCCTATCAGCACATGGGCTATAGCTGGGATGGTGCTGCAGAGGCCTTCGGGGTCGAATGCCGGACGAAGCACTTCTTGCAAGCCATATCCTTGCGTAAGCGTAAGGTCTTGCGCTACCACCGACCAGTTGCCTGCATGATACATGTGCTGGGGTGTGAGTATCGCATTATCAATGCGATAGATTATATTGTCGAGCGACACTTCATAGCCGTGACCCAATAGCAGTATCAGCGAATACACCACAAGCAGCGCTGCCGCTATCCATGGTATGCGCCTTATGCTCACTGTGCTGGCTATGATGGCTGTGGCGAAGTAGCAGATACCCAAGCGCTGAAGCACGCCGAGTATGCGCAGGCTCTCGAGGTTGTTGACGGCTTCGGCTATGCTGCCGCCTCCCGACAGGGTGTAGCAGAAGTGGCTAAACCACTGTATAGCCCATCCTATCAAGAACAGCACTATAGAGCGTCGCAATATCTTGATAAACGATTTAGTGGTGAGGCGGAAATCAAATTTCTTGAGCGAAAAATATGTTGCCGCACCCATAATGAACATGAAAAATGGGAACACGAGGTCGGTTGGAGTCAATCCATCCCACTCTGCATGGCGAAGCGGTGCATAGATGTGCCCCCACGAACCTGGGTTGTTCACCAATATCATACCGGCTATAGTGATGCCGCGTATGATGTCGAGCGATAGTAGTCGGCTGCTTTTTACGGTTTCTCCCATAATTTTTGTCGATTTATTTTTTTTTAGGTGTTGTACATTCATCAATCAAATACACAAGCGACTGATAAGGTATGCCGGAATTGGTGGTAAGACCTATCTCGCAAGTGCGACTATTAGAGAATCCGCGCTTTATGCCGCCGCGCTCTATCTGCGGACGCAGTTTGCGAAGCCCGTATTCATTGAGTTCTGGCGTAAAGAAGCCCTTATCGCCGGCAAAACCGCAGCATCCCACTTCCTCAGGCACAAGCACTTGGCTCGAGCAGCGCTCGGCGAGTGCCAAAAGTTTGCCTGCTATGCCCATACGGCGGGTAGAGCATGTGAGGTGTATGGCTATTGGTTCATCGGTACGCTTAAAGTCGAGGCTATCTGCCACATAATCATGGATAAACTCCATCAATTCGAGCGGATGCACGCGCTTCATGTTCTCACGCATGCGGTGCAAACATGGACTTTGGTCGCACACCACTGGATATTTGCCGCCTTCCGACGCCTTGAGCAGCGCTTCTTCGAGCTGAAGGGTCTTTTTGTCGGCTATATCCATCATTCCCTTGCTTTCCCATATAGTGCCGCAGCACAGATTATGCATATTTTCGGGGAAAATCACTTCCCAACCCGATTTTTGCAAGAATGCCACTACCACATCCACCAAATCGGCTTTTTTGCCGCCTGCTTTGCTGTAGCCCATGGTCTGATTCAAGCAACTTGGGAAATAAACCACCTTTTTGTCGCTCGGACTAACATAAATGTCGCGGCTATAGTGTGCCGTAGGCAGCGATGGAGTCCACAATGGCACACCCACCTTGTGCAGAGCATTGCCCACCGAGCGCACCACCTTGTCGCCAAGTATGCTCTGTGCCACTCCGGCTGCTGTGAGCACTGGTTTGAGCGCTGCAAAGGTTGCTCCCAGATTGTCAGCCACAAATTCGCCCACCTTGTAGCCCAATCCGCCCTTCGGCAAGGCTTCGGCGCGCAAATCGTGTATCATTTCGCCCACATTTATCTTCATAGGGCACGATGTGCTGCACATGCCATCGCCGGCGCAGGTCTCGTTGCCGTAATATTTAAATTGCTCTTCTAGTCGGCTCAGGCGCTGTGGGTCTTCGCCGGTGGCGCGTAGGCGCGACATCTCGCGCTGCACCACTATGCGCTGACGCGACGAGAGGGTGAAACCGCAACTCATGCAGTTCACTTCGCAGAATCCGCACTCTATGCACTTATTCACATGGTCGTTGGTCAATGGCAGCGGTTTGAAGCCCTTGATGTAGCATTCGGGGTCGTCGTTGAAGATTACGCCCGGATTTAATATTCCGTCAGGGTCGAACAATGCCTTCACTTCACACATCAGCTGATAAGCTTTCTCGCCCCACTCGTGCTTCACAAATGGCGCCATATTGCGGCCAGTGCCGTGTTCTGCCTTGAGCGAACCGTCGTATTTATCCACCACCAGACGCTCTATCTCGAGCATCAGATTCTGATATTTCTTCACATCGGCATCGGTTTCAAACGATTGTGCGATGATGAAGTGGTAATTTCCTTCGAGAGCATGCCCGTAGATGCAAGAATCGTCGTAACCGTGCTTGAGGAGCATCGCCTCAAGGTCTTGGGTGGCTTGGGTGAGGTCTTCGATATGGAATGCTATGTCCTCGATGATAACCGTAGTGCCGAGTTTGCGTGTTCCGCCCACCGATGGGAATATACCCGATCGGATAGCCCAATACTTGGAGTATTCGGCAGGATTGTCGGTAAAGTTGGCTGGCACATATAGGTTGAATGGCGCTATGAGTGCCTTTATCTTCTCGATGTTGGCTTCGAGTTCTTCCTTGGTGTCGGCTTTTGTCTCGGTAAGCACCGCGGTGAGGCCTTCGCCTGTGGGGTCATCTACCGAAGAGAGCGATTTTTTGTCGAGAATCTCGGCGCTGAACACCGGTCCGGGCTTCATAGCCACCACAGCGTCGCAGGCCTCCTTCATGGTCGAGAAGTAGAGCATGGCGCTTGCCGAGTGCTTGTATAGGTGGCCTGTCTTCATGGTGAACTCGCTACCGAATGCCAATGTACCCTCCGAACCCACCAAAAGGTGAGCAATTATCTCAAATGGGTCGGTGTACATCACAAATGGGTAGATGTTGAGCCCGGTAACATTTTTTATCGAGTATTTGCGGCGAATGCGGTTGGCGAGTTCATCGTCTGCCATCACGCGGTCGCGTAGTTCTTCGATTTTCTTCAGAAAGTCAGGATGCGTCTTGGCAAATTCTTCGCGGCTGGCTGGGTCGCCAGTGTCGAGTATTGTGCCGTCGGCGAGTACGAGGCGGGCGCTTATCAACTCTCGGTCGCTATTGGCGTGCGTACCGCAGTTCATACCCGAGGCATTGTTCATCACTATGCCTCCCACCATTGCCGACTTCTTCGAGGCTGGGTCGGGGCTGAAAATCTTGCCGTATGGCGCCAAAATCTCATTCACGCGCTGACCCACAATGCCAGGTTGAAGCTTGATGCTTGAGCCATCGGCTGCCACCTCATATTTTTCCCAATTCTTGCCTGCCACTATCAATATCGAGTCGGAGATGGCTTGACCCGACAGACTCGTACCTGCTGCGCGGAAGGTTACCGGAAGCTGCAGGTCGCTTGCATCGCGAAGCAGGTGCGACACCTCATCTTCGCTCGTGGAGCGAACCACTATCTGTGGCAAGCGGCGGTAGAACCCAGCATCTGTTCCCCATGCCAAGCAGTGCAAATCGTCGGTATATAGCCGCTCGGCTGGTATGTAGGTTGCTACCCTATCATAGTATTGTTTGTATTTAGCATCCATATCTAAAAAATAAGCTTAAAGTTGGGATTCTTCGGCACATCGAGGCGGCGAAGCGCTCACCGCCTCAGCGATGTGCCGATATATCGTTATCGGTATAGGTAATATCGGCTCGAGGCAAGGCGGAATGCGTCGGCATCCTTGTTCCAATAGTCGATAATATCTGCTACCTTATAGTTCTTCGACATCATCTTGCGTATCTTATCGGTACCGCAAACCTTGTCGAACATATTAAACCGTGCCTTAAATGCCTCGTCGAATGCCAAGTGGTCGGGGTACATGTCGGCAAGCACTTCGATTGCGTAGAATTGTATCAAAGTCAGGTCGCAATCTACTGCGTCGGTGATATACACTTGCACGCCTTGCACATTCTTGCCCTGACAAGCGCTATAGAATGGCTTAACATATATCGGGCGGAATATCACGCCTTTCAAGCCGAGTGCATTCATACGCTTGGTGAACGCCTGTGCATCAATCCATTCTTGACAGAAAAGTTGGAATGGAAGGGTGTAGCCGATGCCTATGTGCAAATATGGTGTCTCGCCAATGATGCCGGTAGCAGCGTAGTAGTAAGAGTGCGCTGCCTGTGGCACGTGAGGCGATGGCAATATCCATGGCATGCCGGTTTGCTCGAATGTCATATATCTATGCCAGCCTTCCATTGGCACCACTGTCAGGTCGCACTTCACGCCTTTGGTAAGCAGACCCTCATTATTGAGATACAGCGCAAGTTCGCCTGGAGTGAGTCCATAGAGGTAAGGTATAGGATATTTGCTCACAAATGAGAAGAATCCTTCTTCCACCAAGCATCCTTCCACCTTGTTGCCGCCAAGCGGATTGGGGCGGTCGAGCACCATAAACTGCTTGCCATTTTCGGCACAGGCTTCCATGCACACACCCATCGAACTGATAAATGTGTATGATCGGCAACCGTTATCCTGGATGTCGTAGATTAGCACATCTATATCGTCGAGCATCTCCTTGGTGGGCTTATGGCTCTTGCCGTAGAGCGAATACACCTTCACACCAGTAGCTGGATCTACGCTGTTATCTACCTTGTCGCCGGCATGCACATCGCCGCGAACACCGTGTTCGGGTGCAAATAATGCCACAAGCTGCACGCCCTCGGCTTCAGCCAAGATATCGACGGTAGATTTAAGTTTGTTGTCAACGCCTGTAGGATTGGTAAGCAATCCCACACGCTTGCCTTTGAGTTGGGCAAAACCGCCGTCGCGAAGCACTTCGATGCCTGGCTTTACCGTAGCGCTCATCGCCATAGTTACTACCGCCAAGGCAAGTGTCAAAATATATTTCTTCATATTATATCGCTTTTTGCTTATATCTGTTCTAATTATTTCTTTCCGTATTCTGGATCTATCTTGCGATCCACAAGGTAGGTAACCACCAGCGTTGCTACGCAGCATGCCATTACCATCCAGAAGAAGTTGACGTAACCTATGGCTTCCTGAATGTAGCCGGCGCCAAAGCCTGGCAACATCATACTCAATGCCATAAATGCTGTGCAGATGGCATAGTGCGATGTCTTGAACTCGCCTTCCGAGAAATACATCATATAGAGCATATAGGCTGTGAAACCAAAACCGTAACCAAATTGCTCGATGCACAATGCTGTGGTGATTACCACAAGGTTGGTTGGCTGAAATGCAGCCAGATACACAAATGTAAGGCATGGCAGTGTCATACCTGCTGCCATCCACCATAGCGACTTCTTAAGACCGAGCTTCGAGGCAAACACGCCACCTATAATACCGCCTGCAAGAAGTGCCACAACGCCTATTGTGCCATATACTATTCCCACTGTCTCAGTCGATAAGCCGAGGCCGCCTTCTGAGGTGGGATGTACGAGGAATGGCATACATAGCTTGATGAGGAAGCCTTCGGGCAAGCGATAAAGCAGCATAAATGCTATTGCGAGCAAGCAACCGGGCTTAGTGATAAACGAAGCAAACGATTTGAGAAACTCGGTGACGCCTGCTGTTGCCGAAGCGCCTTCGCTAATGCGTGGTTTGTCATCGGCTGAATGTGGTAACACGAAGACGTGGTAAAGGGTTATTAAGCAAAATACAACTGCACTCACGCCAAGCGTAATTTGCCATGATAGAGGTATGTTCTCGGGATTATTGTTCTCGATAAGACCAGCTATTGCCACCAATACGCCTTGTCCGAACACCGATGCTATGCGGTAGAATGTGCTTCGCACACCTATAAACGCTGCTTGGCTGCTTGGACTGTGGGCAAGCATATAATAGCCGTCGGCTGCAATGTCGTGCGTTGCCGAAGCAAATGCGGCAATGATAAACAGTATGAGCGTGAGTGTGAACATACTGATAGGTGTTGCCCCCGATGTGATGGTTGCCACATCAGGTTTTGGCAATGTGAGTGTCAGGAGCACCATCAGGGCTGTCATAAGCACCTGCATGGTCACTATCCACCAGCGTTTAGTCTTTACCACATCCACGATAGGTCCCCACAAGCCCTTCAAGAACCATGGGAAGTAGAGAAGTGTGGTGAAGAATGCCATGTCGCCGTTGGGCACGCCCATCTTGGTGAACATCATCACCGATATGTTATTTACCACGAAATAAGGTACACCTTCGGCAAAATATAGCGTAGGTACCCACCACCAGGGATTTTTCTGTTCTGTGTTACTCATGATTATAAAGTGTTGTTATTTGTGCATTGATAAAATAATGTAACAATATGTCCTTGTAGTTATAGCCTTGCTCGCCCATCACGGCTGCGCCTATCTGGCACAAACCCACGCCGTGGCCCCAGCCTGCGCCCTTGAGCACAAACTTCTGCGGGAATCCGTCGGCATCGATATCGTGACGCTCTACGATAAACGCCGAGCTATATAGGTGCGATGGCGATAATGTGCGGCGTATGTCGAGTTCCTTGCCTATGATGCGGCTATATTTGTCGCCCACAATCTTGAGCTTGTAGAGACGACCGCTGGTGCCGCGTGCCACTGGCTGAAGGTCCTTTATCTTGCCATAATCCACGCCCGAGCGCTCGCGAATGAGCTTGCTTATCTCATCTTGGGTATATTCCACGCGCCAGCGATAGAAGTCGTGAGTCTCTTGGTCGTAGTTGTTGAGCACTTGCGATAGTATGTGTGCATCGGTGGTGTTACAGAATGCCTTTGGCTTGGTGAGAATCCATTCTTCGGCATTGGCTTCCTTGGTAAGGTCAGGGAAATTGTCCTCGTCCTTATCGTCGCGCTTTGCCACCAAATAGGGATAATGCTTAGGTTCCCAACAATTCTCAAATTCTTCATACACGCCGCCACAGCATTTCGAGAATCGAGCATCGCAGAGTTCGCCGTCGTAGGTCAATACCTTGCCGAAAGTTGCCTCAATGGCTTGGCGCACGGCTTCAGTTGATGCGCGGGTAATTCCTTGATAGCGTTGACAGTGGTCGTCGGCGCATACGTCGAAGTTCACATGGTCCTCGCGGTCCCACCAGCGTATAACTTCGCCTTCGCTCTCCTCGATAGCGCTATATGTCTCGTTGCTGTCGTCGATTTTCTTGCGTTTTTCGATTTGCGACAACAGCCAGCTGCGCGATATCACTGCATGAGCCTTGAGCAGCTCGAGCGATGCAGTGGCGCTCATCTCCGATGAGATTACGCTCAGCAGATAGTCCTCCACCGAGAGTATGTTCACGGCTGTGAGTTTGCCATTTTCCACTATAAGTTTCAGCGAACCGCTAAACACTTGGTTCTCCTTGCGCTCCCAGTGGAAATTCACGCCTATGGTTACGCCTATGAGCGTAAACGAGCCCGAGGCTGCATCGCATGGCTCGAACAGCACCTCATCGTGCTCCTCGCCATTCCACAGCACCTTGCCCTGCTTACATTCGGCACTCTGAGCACCGCTATACACTGCTCCACCAGCGCGATAGTCGCCGTTGAGCACAAATTCCAGTAGTGGTTCGCTCATTATTCCCACTTTCACTTGAGGAATATTACCCATATATGTAGATTTTAAGATTTATTTTCGTTTTCTATAATATCTGCGATTTCGTCGTAGGAGTAGCACACCTCGCCGAAAATCTGCTCTATCTCTCGCACCCCTATCTTATAGAAATCTTTCTCAAGGGGTATCGCCAACACTCCGCCCATATCCACCGAAGCTGGCGAAATCAGTATGTTGTCATCGCCCTCGGCATCGTAGCACGACGGCCGGTGACGCTTGCGTGGAAACACGCTTATGGTCCACTCGCGGCAGCTCTTTGAGCACAGCACATTCACCATGGGTTCGCTATCGCCAGCTGGCACTGGCAGCATCTCCATCAGGCGGTGAAACATTTCTGCCCCACTCTCTATGCTCATTGCCCTTATCACCACTGCAGCTCGAGCTATGTTAGCTACGCCCATCACAGCATCGCCTTTTCGCAGCAATATGTCTTCGCCCACCCTGCTAAGGTCGCTCAGCCAGGGCATAAAACCTTTGTTGCCGGCTTGAAAGTGCATGTGGTCGGGAGCCGAGGCCCCGCAATGCGGTCCGTTGTAGAAGATTTCGTAGTCGCCGAAGGCTTCAGCCATTTCCATCATGTGAGCCATCCGCCCCGCTATGCGCTGGTCGGTGTGGCGGCTGCACACCACGGTGAAATGCTTGGGAAAGATGGGATAAGGATTCACCAGAACCTTATATTCATCGTCCCAGGCTAACGACTGCTGCTCCACCGGGCGATTCTCGTCGCACAAGAAGCATCTGCGTGCCTTGAGCGACGCTGCATCGATTTTTGCAGCACTCGAACGAATGCGGGCGGGGTTGAACTGGACTTTAAAAGTGGCATCTTCCACCTTAACCGTCTTGATTTTCACGCTATCAAGCGCGGCAAACCCATTCTTCACCATAGGCCATTCAGCCAACTGGCGCTCGAAGAGGTGTTCCAATTCATCCCCGGTTATCCGCTTCATCTTCATTACATTCTATAGTTATCATCGGTGCTGAGCGGTGGATGATGCGTCTCATCCACCACCAGCTATTTCCGAATTCAAAAATGCTTTGATATTACTTCTTTGCCTTGTTCATAGCGATGCGCGCCTTCAACTCCCATGTGCGGATACGATCCTTATAGGTATTGTTGCGGTTCATCTTTTCTACGTCGAGGGCTGCGTCGCTATTGTCGTCCCAACGGCGGCATAGGTAAACCGACTTATACACGCGACCAATCTGATAGATGCGCGACATGTTCAAGCCCAATGCATAGTCTTCGCCATAGTTCACTGCTGGCAACTTCATCGAGCGGAGCACTGGAGTGTAGAATGCACGAGGTGCGCCGAGGCCGTTGATGCGGAGTGCATTGTTGCGACCATTTTCTGGAGTCCATTCGCGGTGATCTACGAGGCCTGGAGGCAAAATGTTGCGGTTGATGTCGGTGAGTGTGTAAGAACCCACTACCATAGCGCAATTCTGTTCGTAGAAGGCGTTTACCATAGTGGTAAGGGTGTTTTCGTCTTCATATACGTCGTCGCTGTCGAGCTGAACGCAGAATTTACCTGCCTGCTCGTGGTGTGCTGCAAGGTTCCAGCATGCGCCTACGCCTATATCGCCCACTATCATGTGTATCACTTGTGGATTGTTGCCAAAGCGCTCCTTGATGATTTCAGTAGTGCGGTCAGTTGAGCAGTTATCCACTACTATCACGTTAAACTTGAAGTCGCACTTCTGAGCGAGTGCGCTGTCGATGGCGTCGGCAATAGTGCGCTCGCGGGTGCGTACTGGGATAATTACGGTAGCTTCTACTGGGAAATTGTCCTCGCTGAACTCGATGTGCTTAAACTCTGGTTCCAAGAAGCCGCCTATTTCCTTTAGGTGCTCGGTGCAAGCCTGCTCCATCTCTATCTGACGGCCGCGGTTGCGTGGATCAACGTAGTCGAACATCTTTTCGCCGCTCTTGCGGGTGTCGAGTTCGATATCGCTATATAGGAATTCATTGATGTGAGTCAATTCGGCAAATTGCGACAGCTTCAAGCGCAAGTCGTAGAGACCAGCAAACTTATAATCAGCCTTCATGGCAGCTGCTGCCTTCTTATAGCACTCTGAGCAGAATAGAAGCACCGAACCGAAGTCGAAATCGTCGCGCAAGCTACCGAACTGATAGTCGATAACTGGAGCCTTGGTGCTTGTTGGCAGACCTTCTTCGCTGTAGTGGTCGCCATTGTAGTGGTCGGCATATACCATACCGCTGAGGGTGTCGCATGCTATCTTCACCATGCGGTCGAGAGCAAATGGGCCGAACTTCAGGTTGTCGTACTTCTGATAATAGAGCACAAAGTCGCTGTCGGCTTTTTCAGCGATAGCTTTCATGGTCTTGCTCGAGGTCAAGCCATCGATTTTTATCACTTCACAGCCTTCTACGCTGCCTTCTGCCCCTTCGAGCTGAAGCAAATAGATTTTCTTAACCAAAGCATTTGCCTTTAATTCGGCTACTGTTGCCGACACTTGATTGGCATCGGCAAATGGAATAAAGCAATTAATTGTTTTAGCCATAATAGTTTTTTTTGTAGTGTTATATGTAGTTGTTTTTTAATGTATTCATTGTTTACTTTCGCATTATTTGCACCGATGCATTGCCGCCTTGGGCTAATGCTATGAGGCACAATTATTATCACTTGCCGAAGAATCCAAGCACGCTCTGCATGAGCTGGCTGCGACTCTTCTCACACCCTATGGTTTCGAATGGCATACCCATCACCACGGTGCGATAGCCGCCCATATCGGCTGCTATGCCTGCCGGAATGTTGTTTTCGCCATAGCGGAACACGGTTTTTGCCTTGTCGTTGGCTGGTATCACGCCGTCGGGCGACTCTACGCAATACACTTTCTCATTCAAACTCTGGCAGAACTCATATTCGCTGCCATAGGCAAACTGCTTGAATGGGCTTGCCACGGTGTAGAACTTGCCTTGCGTTGCTGCACGGCCTACGCGCCAGCTGTAGCCAAGCACTTGGCTGGCAAATTCTTGCTCCGCCTTGCCCGAACTGATGCCGTCCCACACGTCGCTTGCCACATAGGCGCCGCTTATCATCACATTGCCGCCTGCGGCTGTATAGGCTGTGAGGGCTTCCATGAGTGGCTTTGTAAATAGCTTGTAGCGGTTTGGCATTGCGCCGCTTCCCACCACTATCTCTTTCTGCTTGCCTGCAATAATGTCCACGGCAAAGTAGCCTTCGAGGCTGTGGCATTGCTCTACTGCTTTTACACTTGATGACACAAACGAGTAACCTGCCTCAATTATTGCCTTGCCATGAAGATATGGGTAGTCGAATGTATTGCCGGCTATCACCTTGTTCTCATAATTTGAGTGGCTGCCGCCAAATCCTGCTGCATCATCGTCGCGCCATGGCAAATTGCGGCGGAACTCAAATTGCGAACCGATGTGCGAAATATCGTACTTATAAGGCACGCCCGAATCTTTGTCGTTAAGGAATCCGGCATAGCAGCTGTCGCCTTCGCCGAGTGCAAACGAGTCGGGACCTGAAATGCGTGTAAAGGCATTTACCACCATCACACAACCCTTAGAACCCGGAGCAATGCCGAGCGAAAGCACTTCGCTGTCGAAGCTGCGGCCGCCTTGGTTCATAGCCACCACCTTGTAGCTGTGTATCTTGTTATCTTTCACTGTGGTTGCATATTGTGGGTCGGTCACTACTGCCACTTCCACGAATGCACCGCCGTCAACGCGCTCAAGCACCACATACTTCTCGGCTGCTGCCTTGTCGCACTGTGGGTCGGCGGTTGGCTGCCATGTGAGCAAGAACTTGCCATTACCCTTGTCGGCAATCGCAAACGAATTTACCGGCAATGGCTGCACCATATAGTCGCGGCCATCGCGCTTGGCTATAAACTCAAGCATACCCTTATATATGGCGCGGCTCACGGTGAAACGGAATGTTGGATCTAATCCGTAGCGCATGTCGGCAAAATTCTGGTGCGAAAGGAGTTCGAGCAACATGGTTGGCACTTCGGGAACGCGGGCTTCGTAGTACGACTTATCCCACATGCCACGACGGCTCCATTTGGGCTCAAAAAGTGCTCTAACGTCGTTGCAGATATTGGTAGAAATAGCATTTGTAAGGTGGCGTGAGTATCCGCGAGGAGTGCCATCGGCATAGTTGCCGAAATCTTGGCTCATATAGATGCCGAGTGTGCCCACAATGCTGTCGTTAGGTGTAGTTCCGGCGTCGGTGTGGAAGGCAAATGCCAAATCCACTGGCACATTCAGACCTGCGCGCTCGGGCAGCACTGCCGAACCGCCTGCAAGCCAGTTCACCCACTCGGCGCGACTGCGGAAGTCGTCATTATAGTCGTTGGCAAGCTGCGACTTGGTATATACCGAGTCGGGAGCGCCTGCCCACTGCAACCAGTAGCGTGCGCCCTCGCAGTATCGCGGATAACCCGAGGTCATATATGGGTAATCGATGTTCTCATCGTAGGTGTAACTTACCTTTTCATCGGCTTCGGGCTTCTTCACGCGGCGAGCTATGTTGCCCATACCGCCGCCCACTTTCACTGCATCGGCTGTCACCACGCCATGGTGCTTCGATTCGTTGCTAAGCACCACCACATCGGGGTTCAAACCCTTTTTCAACGGGAAATGGCCGAGATATATCCATGTGCCTCCGCCCATACGCTGATTTATCTCGAAATGCTTCTGCCCGTCGAGGTAATTCACGGTGTAGTGCGCATCGCTCACACTCTCGGGAAGCGACTTATACGACACATATACTGCATATTCACCGTCCTCGGGCATCTCTACACTCCATGTGGCTGCCGACGAACCTGTGCCCTGTGCCTCCACTTGGCGATATGTTCCCTCGGCGAATGGGTTTTCATAATCTACATAGTAGTCTTTAGCCCATGCAAAACCAGCGCCTTCGCCTTGCTTCCACGCTTTGTTGCCATTAGTTTCCACATAGCCGGTCTGCGCTTTCGCACCGTCGTTATCCACCAGAATCTCGAAGTTGTGGATGTCGCGGTCGCGAGGACTCATCACATATGCACCTGCATTCTCGAGCATTGGCATCAAAAATGGCACCACATACGACTGGGTATAAAGGTCCTCAACGGTCTGATTCAGACGGGCGCGTTGCCATTCCCAGCGGTTGATCTTTGGCTCGAAATACCACCCATGGCTCTGCCACAGTGCTATCACGTTGTTGCAAAGGCCTTTTTCGTAGTTATAGTTGGCATCGGCACGGCGCACGAATGTCTCATTGTGGCGAGCATATTTCTTATCGAATCCCTTAACGTAGTTGTCGATATTCTTGCCTGCTATGTCAATTTTAACCTGATACTTCTTGTAATTTGCGCCAAGCAATGTGCGGAAGCTGCCTTTCAATGCTTCTACATCGGCTGCAGTGAACGGCACGTCGCCATAGGTGTCGTTAAGCGACACGCTCACCACCTTTTTCTTGCGGTTTACGTCAATCTTCTTCACAGCCACTGGTCCGATACCCATATTGGCTGGCACGGTGGTTGCCAACATCTTTGTTGCCTTCTCCACAGTGGCTTTGCCAAGCGCTTCGGCCTGCATTTCTGCCGGATTTAGCACCATGCCCGACACAAGGGCCGCACCTATGATAGCTATTATTGTCTTTTTCATAATTACTAATCCGATTTAATCTCCTAATTTTTAGCGGTTTATGTCAAAATATCAAAATCATGTACTTTATTGCAAAAATAATATAAAAATTCCGTTACAAAACACAAAAATCCATCTAAATTTCCTTGATTAAGGAATATTTAATATTTGTAAACATATTTTTTATTTTTTGCATCAAAATAATGTCCGCCCTCCGAATTGCTGAAGGCGGACATTATTACATTATCTATTTATCGGTCAAATAAATAAGTATTCTCTTCATGAGGTCGGCTCGTTGTGGAGCGCTATCTATTACCTCGAAGGGGAAACCCATTACCACGCTGCGATATGTGCCTAAATCGGCAGCTACAGCAGCCGACATATTGTTGTCGGAATACTTGATTATTGTGGTTCCGTTTTTGCCGCTTGGCAGTATGCCGTCGGGCGACTCTACGCTATAGACATCGGCGTTGGGAATGGTGGCAAATTGCCCTTCAATGCCGCGCTTCATCGTTGGCAGGGCTGTCTCGGTGGTGTAGAAGCGGCCTGAGGCTTCGGCTTGGCTCATGCGCCAGCGGTAGCCGAGCACTTCGCGGGCAAACTTCATCTCTGCATCGCTGCGCTGGGTCTTATCCCAGATGTCGCTCGCCACATACGACCCGCTCAGGAGCACATTGCCGCCACTTGCAGTGTAATTGCTTATGGCATTAATCACATCCGTGGTGAATATCTTATATCGGTTGGGCACTGCGCCGCGCCCTATCTGCACTTCGCGCTGTTTGCCAAATATGAAATCTGCCACCACATAGCCTTCGAGTGGCAGTCCGCCGACTACCGACTGCATGCTGGCGCTCACAAAACTATAACCTGCAGCCATAATTGCCTCGCCATGAGTGGCGGCGTAGTCGAAAGTATTGCCTGCCAAGACTTGCGTTTCGTAGGTTGCGTCGCATGCCCCAAATCCGCTCGAATCGTCGTGGTGCCATGGTTCGCTACGGCGGAACTCAAATTGCGGTCCCACATACGAGATGTCGCTCACATAGGGCACTCCTGAGTCTTTCTTATCGGTAAATCCGGCAAGCTGGTCGGATCCGCGATTGGTCTCGAACCAACTTGGTGCCGAAATTCGCGTGAATCCGTTCACCACCATCACCATGCCTTGGCTTTGAGGAGCTACTCCCACGGCAAGCACCTCCGATGGGAAACTGCGGCCGCCATCGTTCAGAGCTATAATGCGATAACTGCGTAGCTCGCCCTCGGGCACGCTCACCTCGTGGCTTGGGTTTTCCACCACTGCCACCTGCCGGAATGCGCCGTCGGCCGCTCTTTCTTCCACAATATAGCGTTTTGCAGGTGCTCCGCCAAGGGTCAAAGTGTCCTCGGTAGGTTTCCACTCGAGGCGGAATCTACCGGCAGAGGTTGGCGTAATGGCAAAGGAATTTACCGGCAGCGGCTGAACTTCGTAGCTGCGCCCGTCGCGCTTGGATATAAACTCAAGTATGCCTTTATAGATGGCGCGGCTCACAGTGAATCGGAAGGCTGGGTCGAGGCCGTACTTCATATCGGCAAAATTATGGTGCGACAGCAGTTCGAGAAGCATGGTCGGCACTTCGGGCACTCGAGCTTCGTAGTACGACTTATCCCACATGCCGCGACGAGTCCAATCGGGCTCGTAAGCTGCTCGCACATCGTGCACTATGTTGGTCACAACGGCATCGGTGAGCAGTCGCGAATAGATGCGTGGCGTGCCATTGGCATAGTTGCCGAAATCCCGGGTCATATATATGCCGAGTGTGCCAATAATGCCGTCGTCGGGCGTGGTGCCAGCATCGCTATGGAAGGCAAACGCCATATCCACAGGAATATTCAATCCTTGTCGCTCGGGCAGAACATCCGAACCGCCTGCTATCCAGTTCACCCACTCTGCACGGCTGCGAAAATCATCATTATAATCGTTGGTGAGATGCGATAGGCTATACACTGAGTCGGGCGCACCTGCCCATTGCAACCAGTAGCGCGAACCTTCGGTAAATCGTGGGTAGCGACTTGGTTGATACTGGTAGTCGATGCTCTCATCGTAGGTGTAGCCCACCTTTTCATCGGCTTGGGGCTTCTCCACTCGGCGCGCCACGTTGCCCATGCCGCCGCCTATCTTCACAGCGTCGGCTGTCACCACGCCATCGTGCTGCGAGTGGTTGCTGAGCACCACCACATCGGGGTTTTCGCCCTTGCGAAGGGGGAACTCACCGAGATAAATCCATGTACCGCCGCCCATGCGCTGATTCACGCGAATTTCGCATGCGCCAGCAAGGCTATTTACCACATATTTGGCATCGGAAACGCTCTGCGGCAACGATTTATACGAAACATATATGGCATAGCTGCCTGCGCTGGGCATATCGGCGCTCCATCGAGCCGTAGATGCGTGTTTGGCATGCTTAGTGGTACGCACCTGGCGATATGTGCCCTCATTGAATGGATTTTCATAACCCACATATTGCTCACGTCGATAAGCAAAACCCGCATCAGCGCCTGCGCCCCATGACTTTCGTCCACTCGTTTCGGCATAAGCAGATTGCGCCAAAGCGCCGTCGTTGTCAACTATCACTTCGGTGCTGTGCACATCGCGTTCGCGCGGACTCATCACGTATGCGCCTGCATTCTCGAGCATAGGCATCAAGAATGGCACCACATACGACTGTGTATAGAGGTCCTCAACGGTCTGCCACACGCGTGCTCTCTGCCACTCCCAGCGGTCGATCTTTGGCTCAAAATACCAGCCATGGCTCTGCCATAGAGCTATAATCTTGCCATCGAGTCCTCGAGCATAGTGGCGATTGGCATCGGCATATCTCACAAATCTACTCTCGCCTCGGGCATAGCGAGTGTCGTAAGTCGGCATATAATCAGCCACGTCGCGGCCTTCGATGGTGATATGCACATCGTACTGGGCGAATTGCGCACCTGCCGCCTGCCGCATCTTTTTCTTCAGCACTTCGATGGATTCGGGCGTGAATGGCACATCGGCATAAGCCGCATTGCAGTCCACCACCATAGAGTTTGTACTGGGATTAGCCGTAACGGAGTTAACCCCGACTTTGCCGATTTTCATCCCTTGGGGCACTGTCTGCCTCAAAATCTCGGCGGCATTGTCGATAAGGCATGCATCAATCGACTGCTGCGCCTTCGCAGCCTCGCCGAAGCCGCTTACGGCAACTATTAGCGCCGCAGCAAGATAGTTAACGATTTTCATTCTCTTTTATTCGGTTTAGTTTGTAGCTCTATCTCCACATCGGCGCGCTCATTCTTCACGATGACGATGCGCGATGCGATTTGATACAAAAATAGCACAAAAAATCTACAAAACACAAAAAAAGCTTGTCAAAGCATATTATTTTTTTTGACAAGCTTTTTCGATATTATTTTGCCGGCAGCATGCGCGCCACTGATTTAGAGCAGATGGCTCTGCCGCAGGTTGGGTGTTGCCTTAATTCTTATCCCACTTCCTCTAATTCGCCATGGAAATTCACGATGCCTGGCATAGAGCGCTGAATGATTTTCTTAATCTCAACATCGAAACTATCGGCTACCTCGCACAGCAATTCGCTGAATGTGCATGCCACCGAGCCTACAAAGCAAACTGGATACTTCTGGCAATCATATTGCATCAGGTTGCGGCGGAAGAAGTTCTTAAATTCGTTGCGAATTATGTTGCGTACATATTCATCGTCGAGGTGCTCACCAAGGAAGAATGAATAGGTGCTGAGTGTGCGATTGGCGTTAGGATTGTTATATACCTCGTCCATCACGATGTTAGGTGTGATTTCGAACTTCTCAAAAAACAAGTCGCTCAGACCTTTAGGAGCAAGATCTTTGAGGCAATCGCTCACAAAGATGCGGCCAAGCGCAGCGCCACTGCCCTCGTCGCCGAGAATAAAACCGAGCGAACGCACATTCTTCACTATGTCGTGACCGTCGTAGAGGCATGTGTTAGAACCCGTGCCAAGGATGCAAGCCACTCCTGGTTCGTTTACCAAGAGACCGCGCGCTGCCCCAAGCAAGTCACTCTCTACAGTGGTGGGGGTCTTAAATTGCGCTACCAACGACGACTCAATCATCTTCTTCTTCTCTTCGCTCGTGCATCCTGCTCCATAAAAATGAATGTGATCCCAGCGGCGTTTGAAGAAATCCTTAGGCAAGTCCAATCTTATGCAGTGACTTATCTCTCTACGCGTCATAAAGAAAGGATTAAGTCCATCAGTTATAGCATGTGCTTTTATTTCACTTCCGTCAACCAAGCACCATTCGGTCTTTGTTGTACTGCTTTCTGCTATAATTCTCATTGAAAATTAAGATTATTTTATATTTGTTTTCACTTTGTAGTAAATTTCTACAAAAGTAATCATTCCTATCTATTTATCAATGCTTTAACTCAATGTTTTTATTCCAAATTTTATATATATTATGATTTATTCACTCTCATTAACTACATTTTTGCCGACATAGTGCCATCTGCTCGCATTTTTCAATGTTAATTTATGTTTTCATATCCCAATTTGTGTTTTATCGATTCTGCGCTACAATATATTCAAAGCGGTTTTGGCAATTCTTTTCATCGCCTTTCTTGTTAAATTTACAATAAGAAAAATGAAAGAATAAGCAGAAAAAATTCATTCTACTCGTTCTTCCATTTTAACACTATTTATACATCTAAAGTTCTGTTACATAGAACTTAGCGCCCAACCCGCTCTTCGTGTAGCATTTACATTAAGCACACTCGCGAACATGGACACATTACATGTGATTTTTTCAAAACTTCAGTGTAATTTTTGGCTAAAAACATAGCAAATTTTAGTCATTTTGAGCATTTTTCGACCTATTTGCCATTTTGACCATTATTTGCTTCAATTCACGTGTTCATCGATAAACTTCACAAAGTTTTGAAACTCCGCTGGGTCGAATAGGCGGGTAAGATATATCACCTTGCCCTTCTCATCGATAAGCACATTGCGGGTAACGCCTGCCTCGGCAAGGGCGTATTTCGTGAAGATTTCGGCATTTGGGTCGAGAACCACTGGATAGGTGATGCCTATGGTTTCCACCATGTGGGTCGCTTTCTCAATAGGCTCGTCGCGGTCGACCGCAAGGAGCACAAAGTTTGGGTTATCCTTGTGCTGCTGCCATATCTCTTTCTCGATATGCGGCATCTCTTCGCGGCATACGCGGCACCAACTGGCAGTGAACTGCAACATCACCACCTTGCCCCTAAAATCTGAGAGCTTCACAGTTTCGCCTGTTATGGTCTTGGCTGTGAAGTCGGGGGCTTCATCTCCTATCTTCACCAAAAAACCATGCTCATCGGCTTGCTGAGCGGTTGCTTCACTCTCATTCTGGGTCTCGGTCTGCGTCTTCGTGCCACACGAAGCAAGCACCGTCATCGATGCTACAAGCAGAAACATCTTAATCGCTTTCATGATTTTTCAAAAAGGTTTAAATCATTTGTAGTTTTACTTTTATCAAAATTACAAAAAATATTTATATACAAATAGTCCAACCCCAAAAAAGATTGCATTTATTAGAATTTTAGCCCTAAAAGTGTAGAGTTAACACCTTAACCTTGCTGTTATAATCCTAATTTCAGATCATTTCACCAAGTGATAACTCTATCGCGGGGGAAAAAGCGAAAGAAGCTGCACCATATTGCTATACGGTACAGCTTCTTTTCCGATTATAGTATGCAGTCGCTAATGCGACTTTAGCTCATCATTAGTGAATGAACATGAACATTGCGCTTGAGTTGCTTGCTGCTTCAGCCAAGTAGGTGTAGATGCAGCTTGCCAAACCTATCAAGATAATGCCAAGTGTGGTGATAATCAAAGCCACCTTCTCGCTGCAAGCCACCTTGAAAGTAGGTATCACGCACTCGTCTTGCTTGATAAACATTGCCTTTACTACGAGCAAATAGTAATAGAGCGAAATGATAGTGTTGATCAAAGCGATGAGCACCAATACGTAGATTGCCACGCTGCCTGTGTGGCAAGCGCCTACGAAGATGAAGAACTTGCTGAAGAAGCCTGCAAATGGAGGAATACCTGCCAATGAGAACATTGCAAGCATCATCGAGAATGCAAGCCATGGGTTGGTCTTGAAGAGGCCGTTGTAGTCGTCCATATTCACCTTGCCTGTCTTGTTCTCGATGGCTGCAATCACGCCGAATGCTGCCAAGTTAGAGAATACATAGACGAGCACATAGAACATAAGCGATGCCAAGCCAACTTCGCTACCTGCTATCACACCGAGCATGATGTAACCAGCCTGCGAGATCGACGAGAACGCCAAGAAGCGCTTCAAGTCGCGCTGACGGATAGCGAACAAGTTACCAACGGTGATGGTGAGAACTATCACTGCATAGAGCATCCATTCCCAAGCTGCGCTGTAAGCCGAGCCGAACACTTGTGCCAAGATTACGAGGAAGGCAAACGCTGCTGCGCCCTTCGAGATAACCGAGAGGTAAGAGGTTACGGCTGTAGGTGCGCCCTGATAAACGTCGGCTGTCCACAAGTGGAATGGAACAAGCGACAACTTGAAACCTACGCCCGAGATTACGAATACAAGGGCTACGATGAGAAGTGCCGATTGACCGCCCATGATGTTAACGGCGATATCGTTGAAGTAGAGCGAACCTGCCAAAGCATATACAAACGACAGACCGAGCATAAAGATTGCCGATGAGAATACGGCAGTGAACATATACTTAGCTGCTGCTTCGTGGCTCTCATAGTGCTTCTTATCGAAGGCTACGAGGGCTGCAAGTGGCAATGATGCTGTTTCGAGGCCAATCACGAACAAGAGGAAGTGACGAGCCGAAATCATGATGTACATACCAAGCAAGGTGGCAAGCAAGAGTTCATAGAACTCGCCGCGGCGTACTGCCACAAACTCCGAGTTTGCCCACTTAGTGGCTTGGATAAGCACGATTAGCATACCTGCGTTCAAAATGAGCTTCATGGCATAGGTGGCTGAGGTCTGCTCATACATTCCTGAGAACGATGTGCCATTGCCTGCCATGAACACATTTGCTATTGTAAACAATGCGAATACCACACATGTGAATATCGACAACGACGATTGTGCCTTCTTAGGCAAAAAAGTGTCGAAAAGAAACACAAGTAGGAACACCAATAACAATCCAAGTTCCTGTGGCATCATTAAAAATTGAGAATAATCCATCTTTTAATATTTCTGTCTTTAATTCAACACTTAATTTATTACATCCATGGCAATGGTTGTCCGATAGTTGCCAAGATTCCGTCGTAGATACCACCTGGTGTGAAGGTATCCTTGATAATCGATTCGAAGAAATTTGGGAAGCAACCGATAGCGGCTACTGCTGCTATCAACACGATGGTTGCAAAACGTTCGTGCCATACGGCGTCGGTCAATTCCAAGTGATGTGGGTCTTGAACCTTGCCATAGAGCAACTTGCCCACTACTCGCAAGATATAAACTGCGGTCACTACAATCGAGCTGCATGCCACGATGGTGAATACGCGGTGGAATGTGTCGCTATTCTGGAACGAACCGATGAAGATGGTCATTTCTGATACGAAACCACTCAAACCTGGCAAACCGAGCGACGCCATACCGGCAATCACGTAGCAAACGCCGAGGTAAGGCATGATTTGCATCAAACCGCCCATCTTGCGGATGTCGCGAGTGTGTGTGCGGCCGTAGATCATACCGATAAGGGCGAAGAACAAGGCTGTCATCAAACCGTGCGACAACATCTGCATGATAGCACCTGTCATGGCTGTGGTGTTATACATCAAGATGGCAAACAACACAAGGCCGCAGTGGCTAACCGATGAATAAGCGTTGATATACTTCAAGTCGCTCTGTACGCATGCGCTGAATGCACCATACACTACCGAAACGCCGGTCAATATCAAGAATATCCAGCCCAATTCGTGTGCAGCAAATGGCATAAGGTAGATGGCAATGCGGAAGCAGCCATAACCACCAAGCTTCATAAGCACACCTGCGTGAAGCATCGACACTGCTGTTGGCGCCGAAGCGTGACCGTCAGGCGACCATGTGTGGAATGGGAACATTGCACCAAGCACGCCGAAGCCTACGAATACGGCTGGGAACAGCCACATCTGCCAGCTGTGTGGAATGGCATTGTTCTGTGCTATTTCCACGATGTTCATTGTCAATTCGTTGACGTTGGCCGAAGAGTGGAAGTAGATTCCAATCAAGCCGAGCATCAAGAATGCCGAACCGCCCATGAGCATCAAGGTTAGCTTCATAGCCGAATAGTTCTTGTTACCACTACCCCACACGCCTATCAGCAAGTACATTGGGATCAATGCCACTTCGTAGAACATGAACATGGTGAACAAGTCGATAGAGATGAAGAAACCAAACACACCGGTCGACAATAGGAAGAACCACAAGAAATATTGCTTAGGTAGTGGGTCGATTTTCCATGATGCAAACACGCCGGCAAACACGATGAATGCCGAGAGCACTATCATCACCACCGAGATACCATCCACGCCAAGTGCCAAATGGATGTTGAATGGTGCATACCATACCCAACTTCCTGTGAGAACCATTTCGTCGGTAACGCCTGCAGCACGTATCTGCAAGAACTCTATCACCAGATAAGCAGCCAATACCATCAATGCGGTAGCGCCTGTCACCACAACGGTTCGTATAGCCTTCATGCTCTTGCTGAAGGCCAAACCTCCCAATACAAGGAGAGGAACTATTACAAAATAAATTAATATATTAGACCAAATCATAATTCTTTACCGTTGCTTTTAGATTAGACATAGCATTGATACCACTGCGATTGCCAATGCACCAACCAAGTAAATCCATACATACGACTGGATGCTGCCCGACTGGAACTTGCGGATGGCATACGATGCGGCATTGGTAATATTTGCAAACATATTCATTGTGCCGTCGATGATAGCGCGGTCGAACCATGCTATTGGGCGACAAATTGTTTGGAATATGATGTTGTGCGTAATAAACATGTAGAGCTCGTCCATATAGAAGCGCTTGTTGGCTGCTGTCCATAGGCCGCGGGCTGCATTTGCCATCTTAGCTGGCTTGTCGTTCTTCTTGAAGTAAAGCACGGTAGCCAAGCCGATGCCTATAAGGGCTATCACGGTGCTCGAGATTATCACTGTCCAATCGTGACCTGCATGCAGCGGCTCGTGATTGTAGGTAATATAATCTGAGAATGGCAAGAAACCTATCACACATGTAGCCACCGAAAGAATAATCAATGGCAATGTCATCACCATAGGAGCTTCCTTAGGTGCATGATGTCCGTGAGCTTCGTAGTCGGGCTTGTCCCACCAGAATACCAAGTAGTAGAGGCGGAACATATAGAATGCTGTCATACCAGCCACCATCGACATCCACAAACCCCAAAGGGTGTTGTTGGCATAAGCTGCCACAAGGATTTCGTCCTTAGAGAAGAATCCCGCAAATGGGAAGATACCTGAGATAGCAAGACAGCCCACCAAGCAGGCAATGCTTGCTATTGGCATATACTTGTGCAAACCGCCCATCTTGCCGCTCTCGTTAGAGTGCACGCGATAGATAACTGCACCTGCCACCAAGAACAAACATGCCTTGAACATGGCGTGAGTGAACAAGTGGAACATTGATGCCATGTAACCCACACCCTCGTGATACTCTGGACGAGCCACACCGAGTGAAGTAATCATGAATGCTATCTGCGAGATGGTAGAGAATGCCAAGATACGCTTGATATCGGTCTGTGCACATGCTATGGCTGCTGCGTAGAATGCAGTGAACGCACCCACCACGGTGATTACGATGAGCGAACCCTCAGCAATCAAGTAGAGTGGGAACAGACGAGCCACCAAATATACACCTGCCACAACCATGGTAGCAGCGTGAATAAGTGCCGACACTGGTGTAGGACCTTCCATTGCATCGGGCAACCAGATGTGCAATGGGAACATTGCACTCTTACCGGCACCACCTATAAAGATGCAAGTCATAGCCCAGCAGAGCACCGAGCAACCCAAGAACGAGGTGCCTTGCATTGTGCTGATAGCCGACGAAGAACCGTTGATGAGCGTATCGAAGTCGAATGTCTGAGTATAATACGACAAGATGAGAATACCAATCAAGAAGCCGAGGTCGGCAAAACGAGTGGTGATAAACGCCTTCTTCGACGCATGTATTGCGGCTGGGTCGGTGTAGTAGAATCCAATCAAGAGATACGACGACACACCCACAAGTTCCCAGAAGATATACATCTGGAAGATGTTGGTGGCGAGCACCAAGCCGAGCATCGAGAATGTGAAGAGGCTCAAGAACGCAAAATAGCGTTGGAAACCGTGCTTCACACCACCTTCAGCCTCGTGGCCGTACTTGATAAGGTGAGCATCGTCCATATAGCCATTACTATAGAGGTGAACCAAGAATGAGATGGTGGTCACCACGATAAGCATCATGGCCGAAATAGGGTCGAGATAGATACCAAGGTTGATAGAGAAGCCTTCGGCAATCTGCGAGAAGTCGATCCAAACGGTGTCGAGCACCTTGATAGGCTCAAGACTGCCGCTGGCAAAATAAGTGAGGGCGGCGGTGTAGCCTATTACAAGGCAAGCGCCGAGTCCGATAGTTCCGAGAGTACCGGCAACCTTCTTACTCAATTTTGTAGTCATCAATCCCAAGAATAAGAACATTACTATCGGGATGATTAAAATAGCTATTAAATATGAATACTGTCCTGCCATACTCCTTAAAATTTCATTTTAGTGATTTCCTTGATGTCAACGTTCTTCACCTTGCGGTAAACATTGATAACGATAGCAAGAGCCAAGGCTGTTTCGGCAGCGGCTATGGCTATGGCGAACAATGAGAAGAACATGCCTTCCATCTGACCAGGGAACAAGTAACTATTAAACACGGCAAAGTTGATGTCCACCGAGTTGAGCATCAGCTCGAGCGAAATCAAGATTGCAATCATATTCTTGCGGGTGATAAACCCATATACACCGCAGCCAAACATCACAAGGCTGGGGATGAGATACATTAGCAACGATAGTTCCATACGCTTCTATTATCTTTTACGGGCTATCACAATGCCACCGATTATACATGCCAACAATAACACACTCACTGCTTCGAACGGCAACAGATAGCCAAACTTATCGGTGCTGAGCAATGCCTGACCTATCTTCTCGATAGTGACGTCGCTCGAGCCCAAAGTGGCGCTCACCACGTCGCACTGCTTGATAAGTGCATATCCACACACTAATACTCCGGCTATTGCCGCACTCAAGCCCAGCCAGCGCTTCTCCGAAGTCAATGGCTGCGACTTTGCATCTGGACGGTGTGTAAGCAAAATTGCAAACACAAATAGCACCAAGATACCGCCCGCATACACAGCTATCTGCACCGCACCCAAGAACTCGTATCCCACTTGGAAATAGATTCCCGCTGTGGCGAGCAGTACGAAGAGCAGATATGTGGCCGAACGCAATATCTTGCTTGTGGTCACCGTCAGTACAGAAAATACGATAATCGCCAACGCGATCACCACATACATAATGATATTTCCTACTGAATCCATATTATATTATTATTTCTATTTTTTACGCTTTTGGGGCCTTTTTTGCCTTGATTACGGCTTGCATGGCCTGGAATTTGCTCATTTCGGGCTTTTCCGACACCATCTTTTCGATGGCGTCAATATCTTCCTTCGCCAATTTCACCTTCATCACCTTGCCATTGGGTGCCTCGACTTCCATTTCTACCTTGTCGTCGGCTGCTGCGGCTGGTGCATCGGCTTTGGCTGCTTCTGCCTTTGGTGCGGCTGGCTTAGCTACCGGTGCTGGTGCTGGAGCTTCCTTCTCTGGAAGGTAGTTCAATTGCTGTACCAGCTTCTCGCGAGTGTAAACCGACTGTTCAAACTCGTTGGTAAACTTTATCGCCTTGGTAGGGCAGTTTGTTACACATAGCATACAGAAGGTGCAGCTGCCAAGATCGTACATATACTTGTCGAGCTTCTTCTTTTTCTTACCGTCGGCGGTGTCCACCATCTTGGTTTTCACCTCGATAGTGCCGTTTGGGCAGCTCATCTGACAAATGCCGCATGCTATACACTTGTGTATGCCCTCGTCATTATAGTCGAATGCAAGAGTTGCTCTAAATCTGTCGGCAATCTTTAGTGTTGCCCTGTTTTCTGGATACTGCTCAGTAACCTTTGGGGTCACCAATTCTTTTCCAGTCACCTCAAGACCCTTAACAAGGCTCACAATTGCCTTAAAAAGAGAAGAGAAATACTCCTTAATTGTCATCGATTAATAAAATCTTAATAATGTTGTTCTACACTTATACAAATAATTGTTTTGTCTCTCTACATCACGCTCGGCCTGCTTGTGCCCGCCATCAGAGGCGGGCACAGCGCCGATTTCGTGATTTATTTTTCCACCTGTCCGCCCAATATGTCGAGCAACTCGGTGGTTATACCCTGCTGTCGTAGCTTGTTGTACTCCAACTGTAGGCTTTCGAGCAGCTTGCTTGCGTTGTCGCTCGCACTCTGCATTGCCATCACACGCGCTGCATTCTCACTCGCCACGTTCTCGGTAAACACCTCCTGCATGGTCGACATGATGTGTAGCGGCAATATGCTGTTGAATATGGCGTTAGGACTCGGCTCAAACAGGCACGACGAATTGGCCGCGCTGCCGCCTTCGCCCTCGCTGCATAGCGCTTCGTAGCTCACTGGCAGCAGTTGCTCATGGCTGAGCATCTGCTTGCTCACCGACTTGAAGTGCATATACACAAGATCCACCTTGTCGATAGCGCCCGACAGGAACGCAGTCTTGAGATCCTCCACAAACTCGCCTATCTCGGCATTGCTGCTGCGAGGATGCACACCCACGCTCTTTACCACGGTGCGTCCCGATGCTATCTTGCGCACTGCTCGCGCCATCTTCTTGCCCACAGGATATATATCGATGTCCACATTCTCACCATATGCTTGCTTGTAGCTTGCCAATATGTCGAGCAGCTGCTTGAAGATGTTGATGTTGTAGGCGCCGCACAGACCGTCGTCTGAACCCAGCACCACCACGCCAACTCGCTTCACATCGCGCTCCACTATCAGTGGTGATGTGAACTCGCACTCGGTAGCAAGCAAATGGCTTATTACCGACTGCACAAGGCGGCGATAAGGCAAGAGTTTCTTCAATCCCAGCTCTGCCTTATGCATCTTGGCGGACGAAATCATCTTCATGGCACCCGTTATCTTTCCTGTAGATGCCACCGATCCGATTCTTCCCTTTAATTCACGTAATGTTGACATATCGCTTGTTTTATCTTATTCTGTGTATGCCTTGGTGGCATTAATATTTGCTTGCTATCTCGTTTGCCACGGCTTTGAGCTTCTCGGTCACGTCGTCGTTGATGACGCCTGCCTTGAGCACGTCGAGCACGTCGGCTTGATGCTTGGCATGCAAGAGCTGCAAGAACAATTTCTCAAATTCTGCCACCTTGTCGAGCGGTACGCGCTCCAACAGACCGTTTACACCGCAGAACACCACTGCCACCTGCTCTTCTACGAGCATTGGCGAGTATTGTGCCTGAATGAGCAGACGCTCGTTCTTGCGGCCGCGGTCGATGGTGCGTGCCGTTACTGGGTCGATGTCGCCACCAAACTTGGTGAACGATTCCAATTCGCGGAACTGTGCTTGCGCTATCTTGAGCGTACCAGCCACCTTCTTCATCGACTTAATCTGTGCATTACCACCCACACGCGACACCGAGATACCCACGTTGATTGCAGGACGAACGCCCTGATTGAACAATCCCGACTCCAAGAAAATCTGACCGTCGGTAATCGAAATCACGTTGGTAGGGATATAAGCCGAAACGTCGCCGGCTTGTGTCTCGATGATAGGAAGGGCTGTGAGCGATCCGCCACCCTTCACCATTGGGCGCAGCACCTCTGGAAGGTCGTTCATCGATTCTGCCACCTTCTGGTTGTCGATAATCTTAGCGGCTCTCTCAAGCAAGCGAGAGTGCAAGTAGAAGATATCGCCAGGATATGCCTCACGACCCGAAGGACGCTTCAAGATAAGTGACAACTCGCGATAAGCCACGGCTTGCTTCGAAAGGTCGTCGTAGACGATGAGAGCATCGCGGCCCGAATCGCGGAAATATTCACCTATGGCAACACCGGCAAATGGTGCATAGTAGCGCATGGCAGCACTGTCGGCTGCTGTGGCTGCCACCACCACGGTGTAAGGCATAGCGCCGTTAACGGTCAATTGGTTAACAATCGACGCCACGGTAGATGCCTTCTGTCCGATGGCTACATATATACAATATACTGGCTTACCTTCTTCGTAGTTAGCCTTCTGATTGATGATGGTATCGATGGCGATGGCTGTCTTACCTATCTGGCGGTCGCCGATGATAAGCTCGCGCTGTCCACGGCCTATTGGCACCATCGAGTCGATGGCCTTGATACCGGTCTGAAGTGGCTGCTTCACTGGCTGGCGGAAGATAACGCCCGGAGCCTTGCGCTCCAATGGAAGGCGTATCAAATTGCCGTCGATGGGACCCTTACCGTCGATAGGATTGCCCAGCACGTTGATTACGCGGCCAAGCAAGCCTTCGCCCACGGGGATTGAGGCAATCTGCCCTGTGCGGCGCACCTTCATGTTCTCGTTGATCGAGTTTACCTCGTCGAGAAGGATAACGCCCACATTGCTCTCCTCAAGGTTCATGGCCACACCCGTCACGCCGTTCTCAAATTCCACAAGCTCATTAGCCTGCACATTTTCGAGGCCATAGACGTGTGCCACACCGTCGCCCACTTCGAGCACCGTGCCCACTTCCTCAAACGACACCTTAGAGTTTACGTCGTTGAGTTCTTGTTTTAAAATATCTGATATTTCACTTGGGTTTATCATCTCACTATTTTAGCTTAGGAGTTTTAAACGCAATTTTTTCAATTCATTCTTAACCGAAGCATCGAGAATAACCGAGTCAACCTTTACCACGAACCCGCCAATCAAGTCGGGGTCGATGCTGGTAGAGATTTCCAGACTGCGGCCATCAAGATATTTCTCGACTGTTGCAGTTATTTCCTTAATCTGTTTTTCAGGCAATTCGCAAGCTGTCACAATCTCCACCTGCGATATGCCGCAAGCCTCGCGATATAGCTTCACGTAGGCAAGCGCCATGGCATGCATCATGGTGATGCGACTGTGCTTATCGACCAGGAATATGAACTTATCGAGAGAACCGTCCTTTTGAGCTCCGGAAACCTTAAGAAGAAGTCGTTCCTTGTCGTCGATAGCGATGAAAGGGTTGTCGATGGTGGCTTTCAGGCCCTCGACGCTCGCAAAGCATTGCGCCATGCTCTTCATCTGGCCATACACCTCGGCTGCCTCTCCCACCTCACAAGCGTGCTTGTAAAGTGCCTTGGCATATCGATTAGGAATCAATCCGTCGTTCATATCTTAACTGTTTTATTAGTTGTGATTAGTTCTTGTTCTCTACTTCATTCAATAGCTTGTCCACCAGTTTGGTTTGTGCGCTTTCGCTGGCAAGGTTTTCTCTCACCACCTTCTCGGCAATGCCGAGCGCAAATGCGCTAACCTCTTGGCGTAGCTGCTTCTCCGACGCCTTGCGAGCTTGCTCGATGGCGAGGTTGGCAGCATCCATCACCTTCTTTGCCTCCACTGTTGCGGCGGCCTTTGCCTCCTCGATGATTTGAGTCTTCATCTTGTCGGCTTCGCGAAGTATTTCGGCTTGTTGTTTTCGGGCCTCTGCTATGTAACTTGCTGCTTCACTTTTTGCATTGTCAAGCTGTTCCTTAGCATTTTGTGCATAGACCACGCCCTTATCTATCATGTCGGCTCTCTCTTCGAGCATCTTGATGATAACGGGCCACGCGAACTTTGCCAATATCAAGAATAATAGGGCAAAGGTCACGAACATCCAAAACACCAAACCTAATTCAGGTGTGAAGAGCTCCATAGTCCAAATAATCTATTATAAGAAGTATGCAAGAATACAAACGATTACAGCGAACAAAGCAACACCTTCGATAAGAGCGGCGATAACGATCATGTTACTACGAATGTCGCCTGCTGCTTCTGGTTGGCGTGCGATTGCTTCCATAGCCGATGCACCAATTTTACCAATACCAATACCTGCACCGATTGCTGCGATTGCTGCACCAATACATGCTGCTGCCTTTGCAAGGGCTGCGTTTGCAGCTGCTTGCGCTAAAATTAATCCTAACATAGTAATTATAATTTTTTAGTTATTTATTTAATTTATTTTTTCTCGTAAAAAATTTTATTTTGACTTGCTGTCAATACTTTTTTCTTGTTTTTGTTTGTTTGGGTTTTATGCTTCTGCCTCATCGTGTCCCTCGTGAGGGTCGCACACTGCCATCGAGATGAACAGAGTAGAGAGCATGGTGAACACAAATGCCTGGATGAAGCTCACAAGCGTGTCGAGCAGGAGCATAAAGAGTGAGAACAGCACCGAGAACACGGTAATACCGCCGGTGACTGCAGGTCCGAACTTTGCAAATATAAATATTAGCAACGTCAGCACGATTACTATCATGTGACCACCCATCATGTTGGCAAACAGACGGACGCACAATGCGGCTGGCTTGGTAAACACGCCAAACACCTCGATGGCTTGCATAATAGGAAGCGGGCACTTGAGCCACACTGGCACATCGGGCCAGAATATTTCCTTCCAATAGTGCTTATTGCCGCGCAAGTTGGTGATAAAGAATGTGCAGAGGGCAAGCACCAGAGTCACTGCCACATTGCCGGTAAGGTTGGCTCCTCCAGGGAAGATTACCACCAAGCCCAGCAAGTTCATCACAAAGATGAAGAAAAATGCAGTGAGCAGATAAGGCGCATAGGTCTTAGCCTTGCTGCCCAGAGTGGGACGAATCACACTCATATACATAAACTCTACCAAGAACTCAAACGAGGCAGTCCATCGGCGTGGAGCCTTCATATTGTGCTTCTTATACCATCGTGTAACGCTAAAACCTATCAAAAGCACCACCAGAGCAGCTATCCACAGGGCAGCCACGTCCTTGGTAATCGAGAGGTCGAGCGGACGATATTGCACGCCATCTTGCTCGCCCACCACCTTGCCGCTATATTCGCCGCCATGAGCTATGTAGAAGCCATCGTAGCTTGCTCCGTCGTTCAAGCGGTTAGAGCTGAAGATGTGCCAGCTGCCTTGGCAGTCGCGCACTATCACCGGCAATGGGATGCGTTGACTATGAGAGAAAGGCACTTCCCACCCGTAAGCATCGCCCAAGTGATGGAAGATGATTTCTTTCGGGTTGAAGTCTTCACCCTCGCCTTCGGTCACGGCAGCCTGCGCCGGCATCGCCAGGAGCAACGCCGCCAGTGCCATAACTAATGTGAGCATTACTTTCTTCATAATCCTATTATCAATAAATGCAAACCGACACCACATTATTGTTAATATCGGCGACACCACCGCGAATTTCGCGCTTTGAGCGGGTGCCGTCAGTATTTTCATAAGTAACAATGCCAGCAGTGAGCGATGCTATAAGGGCTGCGTGGTTGTTGAGCACCTCAAAGAGGCCCATTTCGCCTGGTAGCTGCACCAAGTTTACCTCGCCCTCAAATTCTATCTGCTCTGCCGATATTATTTTTAGTGTCATAGTTTAGTTTGTTTTGTTAATTTCTGATTTTTCGCCTCGCGTTAGCCCAATTCGGCAAGAAGTTTCTTACCCTTCTCTATTGCCTCGTCGATAGTACCAACATTCAAGAACGCCTGTTCAGGATATTGGTCCATTTCGCCGTTGAGAATCATCTTGAAGCCGCGTATTGTCTCGCTAAGCGGAACCATAACGCCTGGCACGCCAGTAAACTGCTCAGCCACGAAGAATGGTTGCGACAAGAAGCGCTGTGCACGACGTGCACGGGCCACAACGAGCTTATCTTCATCGCTCAATTCGTCAACACCGAGGATGGCGATGATGTCTTGAAGCTCATTGTACTTCTGGAGCAACTGCTTCACGCCTTGAGCCACGTTGTAGTGCTCTTCGCCTATGATATTTGGGTCGAGAATACGCGAAGTAGAATCCAATGGATCGACGGCTGGATAGATACCGAGCTCGGCAATCTTACGGCTAAGCACTGTGGTAGCGTCCAAGAAGCTGAAAGTGGTGGCTGGAGCAGGGTCGGTCAAGTCGTCGGCAGGCACATAGATGGCCTGTACCGATGTGATACTACCTTGCTTGGTAGAGGTGATACGCTCCTGCAAAGCACCCATTTCAGAAGCAAGAGTAGGCTGATAACCCACAGCCGATGGCATACGGCCAAGAAGTGCCGACACCTCACTACCTGCCTGAGTGAAACGGAAGATATTGTCGATGAAGAGGAGGATATCCTTACCACCGCCGTCTTGGTCGCGGAACTGCTCAGCAACGGTCAAGCCCGACAAAGCCACGCGCAGACGTGCGCCCGGTGGCTCATTCATCTGGCCGAACACAAGTGCAGCCTGCGACTGTGCCACTTGGTCCATATCGACGTCGTCGATGTTCCATTCGCCCTTTTCAAGGCCTTCTTCAAATTTCTTTCCATACTTGATAACGCCGCTTTCTATCATTTCGCGAAGCAAGTCGTTACCCTCACGCGTGCGTTCACCCACGCCGGTGAACACAGAGAAACCATTGTGACCGTGAGCAATGTTGTGAATAAGCTCCATGATAAGCACTGTCTTACCCACACCGGCACCGCCGAACAAACCGATTTTACCACCCTTGCTATAAGGCTCGAGCAAGTCGATAACCTTAATACCAGTGAACAGAATCTCCGACGAAATGGTCAAGTCGGAAAACGTTGGCGCTGGCTGGTGAATCGCGCGGCGTTTTTCATCGTTAATAGGAGCCAAGTGGTCGATTGGTTGACCAACCACGTTTAGCAAGCGGCCTTTTACTTGGTCGCCTGTTGGCACCGAGATAGGCTGTCCCACATTGATTACCTTCATGCCGCGCATCAAGCCGTCGGTGCTTTCCATAGCCACGGCGCGCACGGTGTCTTCACCAATGTGCTGCTCAACTTCAAGAATCAACTCAGATCCATCGGCCTTTGGCACCTTGAGCGCAGTGTAGATGGCTGGCACTTCATTGCCTTCGCCTTCAAACGCCACGTCAACTACCGGGCCAATAACCTGAGTAATTTTTCCAAATAATTCGCTCATAATATTGATTTAAAAGTATTTTTTATCTGTTAAAAGTGGAATCCGAGTGTTACGCACAATGCCATAATCACCAAGTTCACCAAGCCGAATGGCATCAAATACTTCCACTCAAGGGCAAGCATCTGGTCGATACGCACACGTGGATAGGTCCAGCGGATCCAGATGAGCAAGAACGACACGAAGAATGCCTTGCCAAGGAACCATACCACCGATGGAATGTAGTCCATAACGGCGTTGAAGCCTTCCCATCCTGGCACGTGAAGTGGCATCCAGCCGCCCAAGAACATGAGCGATGCGATACCCGACACGATGAAGAGGTTGAGGTATTCTGCCAAGTAGAAGAATCCGAAGTGGATACCCGAATACTCGGTGTGGTAACCTGCTGTAAGCTCGTGCTCAGCTTCTGGCATATCGAATGGGCCACGATTGGTTTCGGCATTGGCAGCAATCAGGTAGATGATGAATGCCACCACTGCAGGCAAGTGACCGCGGAAGATGAGCCATCCGTCGGCTTGTGCCTCTACGATGCCGGTTACCGACAGTGTGCCGGTCATGAGCACCATAGTCATGATAGAAATGCCTATTGAGAGTTCGTAACTTACCATTTGTGCGCCACTACGCATTGCACCGATGAGTGCATACTTGTTGTTGCTCGACCATCCTGCAAGCAAGATACCCACCACGCCTATCGACGATGCTGCAATCATGAAAAATACGCCGATATTGAAGTCGATAATCTGCAAGCCATTGCCCCAAGGCAAGTTGGCAAACACGAGCATCGAAGCTATAATCACCAAGTAAGGTGCGAGAGCAAACAAGAATTTATCGGTGTTCTTAAGTGCGATAAGCTCCTTGATGAGAATCTTAAACACGTCGGCAAACACCTGAATCAAGCCCCAAGGACCCACACGCATAGGGCCAAGACGGCACTGAATCCATCCACACAACTTACGTTCATAGAAGATGTAGAACATAGCGAGCACCGAATAAAGCAATAGCAGTGCCACCATCACCAACACGCCTTCCACGCAAGTTGCAAGCCATCCCGGCATTACGCTATTCAAGAGGGCATCTATCCAATTTGTTACTATACCAAAGTCAAACATATTGTATATCGTATTTTTTCTTTAGTTAATATTAGCGGTCAATATCAGGAATTACATAGTCGAGGGCTGCACCGATTGTAATCAAGTCGGCAATCATGTGGCCCTTGCAGCAGTTGTCCATCACACCCACAAGGTTGAAGCATGGGCTCTGGAAGTGCATACGGAATGGCTTCTTGTCGCCATCGCTCTCGATATACACGCCGAACACACCGCGGCTGGCTTCCACTTCCTGATACCAGCGGCCTGCTGGCAGCTTGATAATCTTTGGAACCTTGGCGCAGATTTCGCCTTCTGGTATGTTGTCCACCAATTGTTCGAGAATCTTCAGACTTTCTTCAATTTCGTCGAGACGGTTGAGATAACGGTCGTAGCAATCGCCGTTTTCACGCACTATTTCGTTGAATTTGAGTTCGTTGTAGATTGAGTATGGCTTATGCTTGCGAGCATCGCATGCAAAGCCCGATGCACGGCCCGATGGACCAGTTACGGCATAGCTGATAGCGTCGGCCTTCGAGAGTTCGCCCACGCCTATCATACGGTTGCGAGCAATCACGTTGCCGGTATATAGTTTGTGATATTCCTTGAGTGCCTTGCGCATCTTAGGGATAAATGCCTTAACGTCCTTCTGGAAATCTTCGTGCAGATCGGCTACCACGCCACCTATCACGTTGTAGTGGAGCGACATGCGGGCACCGCAAGTCTTTTCGAATATGTCGAGCACGTCTTCGCGTTCGCGGAAGCCATAGAAAAATGCTGTGGTAGCACCCATATCCATGGTAAGACAGCCATACGACAGCAAGTGCGAGCTGATACGCATCAATTCGTCCATCATCACGCGAATCACTTGCGCGCGGCGAGGAACTTCTATGCCAAGAGCCTTCTCAACGCACATACAAGCGCAGTGGCGGTTCTGGTGAGCGCTCATGTAGTCCATACGGTCGGTGAAGAAGAGAGTCTGAGGATAAGTTAATCCTTCGCAGAGCTTTTCGATACCGCGATGTATGTAGCCCGACATCACATCCACCTTCTTGATAATTTCACCGTTGATGGCTGTGCGCAAGCGCATTACGCCGTGGGTAGATGGGTGTTGAGGACCGAAGTTCACCACATAATCGTCGTCGCCAAACACCTTCTTGTCAACGCGTGTAATGTTGCCGTTCTCGTCTTCCTCGAGGGAGTAGGTGTCGTCTTCGTTTACCTCGGCAGTGAGGCGAATAGGGTTCTTTTCAGGGTCGGCGTCGTAGTCCTTGCGAAGAGGGTAACCCACCCAGTCGTTGCGCAAGAAGAAGCGGCGCATATCGGGGTGATTGATAAATTCTATACCCAAGAAGTCATATACTTCGCGTTCTTGGAAGTTAGCCACGCCCCAGATGTCGCTAACTGTGTGAATCATAGGCTTTTCGCGGTCGCTAACAGCCACTTTCACAGCCAACATCTCCCAAGTGGCGGTAGATGTCAGATAATACACAGCGCCGAGCGAGTCCTTCCAGTCCATACCCACCACCGAGGTGAGCATGTCGTATCCGAGCTCATTTTTCAACGCCTTTGCGAGTGCGTGCCACTCTTTTTCGGCTACGGTTACGGTTAGCTTGTCGCCTTCTTCGAATGTGGCCGATGGGCAAAGAGCACTGATTTTTTCTTGTATATTTACCATTATATAAATATGTATATACTTAGTGTTTTTTCCTTATTATTATCTCTCATTAGGCGCCAAGCGCATTACATCTGCTTAGCATCTTCGGGGTGTGATGCAAAGAATTCCTTGATTTTCTGCTGACGGTTAGCTCCGCCGAAGAACTTCTGCACCTTGATTTTGCGCTGTAATTGCATCAAGCCATAGAACATGGCCTCAGGGCGTGGTGGGCAGCCTGGCATATACACGTCGACAGGCAATATCTTGTCCACACCTGGCAATACGCAATAAGAGTTTTTGAACGGACCGCCCGAAACGGCGCATCCACCGCATGCTATCACATACTTTGGCTCGGCAAGCTGCTCATAGAGGCGGAGCACTGCTGGTGCCATGCGGTGAACGATAGTGCCCTGCACCATGATGTAGTCGGCTTGGCGTGGCGAGTTACGTGCCACCTCAAATCCGAAGCGTGCCATATCGTAACGCGCTGCTCCCAATGCCATGAATTCGATAGCACAGCAGCTGGTACCGAAACATAGTGGCCAGAGAGAGTTGGCGCGACCCCAGTTAATCAATTCGTCTAACTTGCCTACCATCACATTTGTGCCAGAGGCTTTCAATTCTGCTACGAGGCTCTCAATGTATTCGTTATCCTTGAAGTCCTCATACTTCATGCTCTTAATGTTTACTCCCATTTAAGCGCTCCTTTCCGCCATGCGTATGCAAGGCCTAAAACCAATATTACTAAGAAAACTCCGACGCTGAGCAAGCCTGTAGAACCAATCTTGCTGCAAACTGTTGCCCAAGGGAACAAGAACACTGTTTCAACGTCAAACATCAAGAACAAGATTGCAAACAAATAGTAACCTGCCTTGAATTGAATCATCGACTCGCCACGGGTGGGCATACCGCACTCGTAGGGGTCTGACTTCATCGAGGTGAACGAACGGGGACCTATCAACTTGGCGATAAGCAATGCTGCAAACACCAGCAAGACGCCTGTCAATATGGCAACCACCATCATCGTTGTGCTTGATATTCCGAATACTGCTGATTCCATAAAAAATTTTATATTATTAATTTTTATTTCGTTATCTCGTCAAATAAAATAAAATTGATGAGCATCGCCCGAGCGGCTTGCGCCGTCATTCTTGCCCATCAGTTCTCCGTTTTAGTTTGTTTAGCTCCGCCCTCATGAATCGTCATAATACGGCAAATGCTTGTAAACGCCTTTTGGCATTCACAACGCTCCATGATTTCAGTTATTGCTCTTAACTTCATAAAAATGGCTTTACTACACTGATGAGCAACTACTTACAATAGCCTCAGCCTCATCAGCGACAATTATGCATAATTTTTTCACCACAAAGATACAAAAATCTTTTTGCTTAACAATCAAAATCTACTTTTTTAATTAATTAAAAGTTATCAACAACATGAGAGCCTATTTCAGTGATTTCGTGCCGTTTATTCAGCATATTGCTGGCATTTTGCAAGCAATCGCTCGGCATTTTGCAAGCAATCGGCCTTCATTTTATAACACTATTGGCGCGCCTTGCACCACATCACTAAAATATCACAACAAATAGTGATTGCATCGCTTGATTTTTGTCAATAACTTTGCCACCATGAGAGACAATGCACTAATCAAAGCTATTTTCGCCGCCGCAGTGGCTCTGGGCGGATGTTCGGCTGCTTTTGCCGACAATGTTAATGCCGCCGATGTCGATACTGTGATGTCGCTCGACGAGATTTCAATCACCGCCATCAAGCAGGGAAGCGACATCAAGCACCAGTCGGTGTCGGCTGTTGTTATCGACCGCCGCGAGGCTGAGCAGAAGCACCTGTTTTCGGCTAAATCGGCAAGCGAAATTGCCCCAAACATTCACATCCCCGACTACGGATCGCGCATAACATCCACCATCTATGTGCGCGGCCTGGGATCGCGCATCGACCAGCCCGCCGTGGGTCTGAATGTGGACAATGTGCCCATCCTCAATAAGAATAATTTCGACTTCGACCTTGCCGACGTGAGCCGCATCGAGATGATTAACGGCCCGCAGAGTTCTCTCTTCGGCCGCAACACCATGGGCGGAGTAATCAATCTCTACACCCTGTCGCCGCTCTCTTATCAAGGCACTCGCCTGATGGCTGAATATGGCTCTGCCAATTCGTTCAAGGTTTCGGCTGGACACTACGCCAAGATTAAGCCCTACCTCGGAGTGTCGGCTTCGGCACAATACTACTCTACCGACGGATTCTATACCAACGAGTTCAACGGCGAAAATTGCGACTGGGAACGCCAGACTGGTGCTCGCCTGAAGGTGCAATATCACCCGGGCAACGAGTGGATGCTCGAGAATGTGGCAGCCATTTCGGTGGTACGCCAGGGCGGCTATCCCTACCGATACATCGACTCGGGTAGCATAAGCTACAACGATACTTGCTTCTACCGCCGAACCGCCATCAGCGACGGCCTCACAGTACGGTTTAATCGGGGAAATTTCAGCATTTCGGGCGTTACAAGCCTTCAATACAGCGACGACAATATGACCCTCGACCAAGACTTTTTGCCGCTCGACTATTTCACTCTCACCCAAGCCAATCGCGAGTTCTCTATTACCGAGGACATCATCGCCCGCGGCTCGGTGGGAAGCCGATATAGCTGGCTGGGCGGATTCTTCGGGTTCTACCGCCACGCCCACATGGATGCGCCCGTTACCTTCAACGATTACGGCATCGCCAGCCTAATCGAGGAGAAGCGCAACAATGCCAACCCCACCTATCCCATCGTGTGGGATACGCGCCAATTTTTGCTTGGCAGCGAATTCACCATGCCCAACTATGGCTTGGCGCTCTATCACCAGTCGGAGTATCGCCTCGGCGACTTCACTTTCACCTTGGGTCTGCGTGGCGACTGGGAGCATTGCGGACTCCGTTCGCACAGCTTCAGCAACACCGGCTACAGCATTATGCACCTACTTCCCGACGGAAAATCCGAACTTTTTCGTCACGACGACATCAATATCGACGACCGCAGCGACCTAAGCAAGTCGTTCTTCCAACTATTGCCTAAGTTCTCAATCAACTATTCATTGACATCGCTGGGCAAGTCGAGCGTTTATGCCTCGGTGGCAAAAGGTTACAAAGCAGGCGGCTACAACACGCAGATGTTCTCCGATGTGCTTCAGCAGCGCATCATGGGCATGATGGGCATAGGCATGAACTACGACGTAGACGAGATAGTGGGCTACAAACCCGAAAAGGCGTGGACCTACGAAATTGGTGCGCATTTAGAGTCGCGCGATGCCCGAATTTCATCGGATATTTCGCTATTTTACATCAGTTGCACCGACCAGCAGCTCACCGTTTTCCCCGATGGCACCACCACAGGCCGCATCATGACCAACGCCGGAAAATCGCGCAGCATGGGTGCCGAAGTGAGCCTTCGTGCCGCCATCACCGATGCCTTCGGAGTGGCTGGAAGCTACGGATTCACCGATGCGCGTTTCGTGGAATACAACAATGGCCAGCAGGACATGAAAGATAAAATCCTGCCATACGCGCCCAAGAACACCATCTATGGCGAAGCCTACTACACCTTCGCGCTCCGCAACGACTATGTGCGCCGCATCTCGCTCAACGTCAACGTAAAAGCCATCGGCGACATCTATTGGGACGAGGCAAACCGAAATAAGCAGGACATGTATGCCCTACTCGGCGCTCAAGTGCGCCTTGAAGGCCGCCACTACTCGCTCGACCTTTGGGGCAAAAACCTCACCGACAGCGATTACAGCACATTCTATTTCGTGTCGATAGGTCACGGATTCCTGCAGCAAGGCCGTCCTCGCCAATTTGGTGCAACGCTTCGCTGCTACTTTTAACCGAAAAATTTATAACGAAAAAAAATAAAAACAGTAAAAAGCATTTTAAATTACGATTATGATTAAGAAACTACTATCTGCAATGGCAGTAATCGCATTGGTGCTCAATGTAGCATCTTGCGGACACGACGAACCCGAACAGTATCAAACATTTGGCAACAAAGTAATTGCGCACCAGAATGTTGGAGGAGAGATGATGACATCGGCAGGCCGCGTATCGGTGAAAATCTACAGCCCAACACCTCACGCCGATCTCACCATACCTATGATGGTAAACGGTGCATGGCGCCAAGTGATGTTTACCGACCTTACCGTCACTATGAGCAACACCGAGGGTTACATCCTATCGAGCAACAGCGCCGTAGCCTGCGACGAGAGCGGCAAATCGCTGGGTTTCAACGTATCGAGCCTCTCTGCCAAGATTCAAATCACCAACCCAACATCGGCTGAACACGAAAACATAGTAATTTCGTGCGTAGTAGATAGCCGACTCTACTTTGCATCGCTCGATAAAATCACACACCACAAGACGAGCACCGTAACATCTTCACCTATGGGATCTTACACCTGCCAAGACGCAATCTACACCTTCAACATTGATGCCGACAAAAAGACAGCATCTATCGTTATCAACAACATAAAATTCGCAGAGAAAGCTCCAGTTTTGTCAGAAATCACCATCCCAGCAGTTACACTCACCGAGACAAACGACGGCTACACCGTGACTGCCGACGAAGTGATTCCTACCAGCGCCGGCGTGCCTATGGAAAACCGAAAAATCACCAACCTTGCGCTAAACCTGCGCATTGCTCAAGGCACATTCGACGGAATGTTCAACTGCATGGGCATGACCTGCAACTGCACAGGCGACATCGCGTTCCGAGGTTCTGAAGAATAATAATCAAGCCTCAGATTTTCACACAGGCTCAAAGCCGCTGCGCCGACCGCGTGGCGGCTTTTTCACTACCGCCAAGTGCAAAAATGACTGAAATTTGCATCCCCAGCGCACGTTTTGCCCTGATTTAGTTTTAATATGTAAAAAGTTTAGACTATCTTAGCAAAAATTTTTTTTAAGATTACAAACTTTACCCACATTACATGGCATCGACCGACACATACAACGAAGAGCAACTCATAGAGCAGCTTCACGACCCGAAGCTGTGCCATGCTGCCTTTGCGAAAATAGTAGAGAAATATTCGCAAGGCATCTATTGGCAGATTCGCCGTATGGTGTTCAACCACGACGATGCCAACGATATCATGCAAAACGTATTTCTCAAGGCGTGGAGCAATATCGATAATTTCCGCGGCTCGGCTAAGCTATCTACCTGGCTCTACAAGATAGCCATCAACGAGTCGATAACCTTCATCAACAAAGAGCGAGCTCGCAACGAAGCATCGACCGACGACGATTCATTCCTGCTCAATAACATCGAAGCCGACCCCTATTTCGACGGCGACGAAGTTCAGAAAAAACTGCAACGAGCCATCAACAGCCTTCCCGAGAAGCAGCGCCTGGTGTTCAATATGCGCTACTACGACGAGATGAAATATGAGGACATATCCGAGATTCTCGGCACCTCGGTGGGCGCTCTCAAAGCAAGCTATCATCATGCCCTGAAAAAAATCGAAACTTTTTTTGAGGACTGCGATTAAACCTTTTTAAGATTCATTAGTCAAACAAGCGAATGAAACAAGAATCGGACATATTATCAAAATTGGGCAAAGATGCTGGATTTAAAGTGCCAGAGAATTATTTTGCTGATTTCAACAAGAAATTGATGGAATCGCTTCCTGAGCCTAACATCACACCTCAACTCAAGCCCTCGCTCTGGTTGAGAGTGCGTCCATACGTATATATGGCTGCTATGTTTGCCGGCATTTGGTGCACGATGCGCATATTCAACGACTTGAGTGGCGCAGGCAGTGCCAAGATGCAAGTGCAAGCCATAGTCAACGGCCTCGACGACGAGAAGAATATCGACGACCTGATGATATACGGAGGCGTTGACAAATACGACATTCTCACCTACGAGGACAGCGTTGACGCAGAGCAGTCGGGTATCGTAGCTATTGGCTCAGACGAAAGCAAATAAATAATCCTCAAAAAAATTTCACTCTAATTTAGCGAACACTCACGATGAAAGCATCACACCTCATAATTGCCCTCGCCGCTATTGCCATGGCGCTACCCACCGCAGCCCAGCAGAAGCGAGCATCCTCGCGCCCCAGCCAAACTGAATGGATGAAGGGAGTGAGAGAATACAAATACGATATGCTCATTCAGGAAGTTGAACTCACCAAGGACCAGCAGACACAGTTCCTGCCGCTCTATCAGAAGATGGAGGAGGAAATTATGAAGGCCAATAAGGAAGTTCGCGACCTCGAAGCTAAGATAACCAACTCGAAGGGCGAAGTTAGCGACCTCGAATACGGGCTTGCCGCCGAAGCTATGGCAAACGCCTCGGCTGTTGCCGCTAAAATCGAAGCCGACTACTTCAAACAATTTGCCCAGATTCTTTCGAAACGACAGCTCTTCCTGCTCAAACGCGCCGAAATGCGTTTCACCAAGAGCATTATTTCGAAATCTTCGCGTAAAAAACAATAATTCAAAAACATACCATTTTTCACTACATGTGGAGCTGCAAAGCTCAAAGCTCCAAAACCATACAATAAAACTAACTATTCAAAAACTCAAAACAAGCTAAAAAAAGCCCCAACTACCCCATAATAATCCTAACGAAAGACTTCAGTTTCATTACTTGACAACGCGAACTTTGTGAAGGTATTATGGGGTAGTTAATTTTTACACATCACGAGCAGCATTCCGAGAGTATTAATAAGCACATTGTCACGATATTAACAAGCATAACATACTATAATTATGAACTTCAAAAACATTCTTACGGGACTATTGGCAACAATTCTTGCATTTGCCAGCTCCCCAATCTATGCCGACGTCAAACCCGACTTTAAATACCCCAACGACGTGAAAAAAATAGCATTATCCGACATCCAGAAGGCAAGCAGCAATGGCGACAAGCAGCTGCTGCTCGACGCCGTAATCCGTTATTCGCTCGCCGAAAGCAAGATTTCGACAGAAAACGCACCTCAAGTGCTAAGCACCATCGAGAAGTATCGCAAAGCCGAGACAGCTCCCGACTTTGCCGCACTCTACGCCTTGCTCGAGGCGAAAGTATATCTTGCTTATAGCCGAGAAAACTATCCGCCCAGAGAACAGAAGCATGAGACCCTGCCCGACGACATCTCCGAGTGGAATTACGGCGATTTCACCGATAAAATTTCGCAACTTGTAGCCCTGGCTTTGAAGGATAAGGAAGCCCTTCGAAGTGCTCCGCTATCGCGATTTGGCAAGGTATTAAACTATAAAGAGAAATATCTGAAGTTCTACCCTACGCTTCTCGATTTCTGCTACTTGACAGGCATACGATTGCTTGATGACATCTCATCGCCTCTCACACAAGCCGACTTAGACGAATGGCTCTCGTTCCACACCGGCGAGATTGCACCCACGGTTTATATTAAGAACATGTATTACTTCGCCTTCACTTTCGGCAAAGATAATGGCGATGCCGGCATTATGCTTTATCGTCAATATGCCCAATTTGAAGAAAGCGGGCTCCTGCTAAAAAATGTTGTGCCTGAGGTAAACAAGAACTATCCCATTTTCCGCGATTATCTCGAGCGTTTTCCCAATTCTGCATTTGCGCCCGACATCAAGAACATAGTTTCGCAACTCGAGAGTAAAAAAGTGGATTGCACATACGCTGCATATGCAAATTCAAAGTCAAAAATCAAGCTAAACATTTCATACAGCAACGTCAACGATTGTTCTCTGGAAATTTATCGTCATTCCGACAAAAGCAAAAAAGCTACCAAGAAACTGGTTAAGACCATTAAGCTAAATTTCGACGGAAAAATACCTTTCCAAGGCGACACCACCATCTACATCGACCCGTTGCCTTACGGCATATATTCTATAGCCACCACGTTCAAACATGATTACGCGAAAGGTGATTCTAAACATAGTACAAGCCTAACGTT